>CAZDVL010000179.1:0-5102 GCA_964508745.1 uncultured Anaerolineaceae bacterium
CAGGTGCGTGAACATCGGCTGCGCCTCCACCAGCGCCGCGTCCGGGCGCGGCAGGCCCAGGCCGCGCAGCGCCGCCGTCAGCGCGAAGCTGACCTGGCTCACCAGCTTGCGGCTGATCTTCGGGCTGGGCGTGGCCCACAGCCAGGTGTGGATCACACGCAGGCCGCCGCTGGTTTCGGTCACTTCCCAGGCGCCGCGCCAGCCGTCGTAAACGCGGCCCTGCGGGTAGCTGGGCAGCGCCGTCAGCACGGTGAGTTCGTGGCCGCGCGCGCGCAGCGCCCGCGCCAGCCGCGTGAGGATCACCGGGGCCGCGCCCTGTTCCGGTTCAAAGTGCGCCGTGATCAGCAGAATGTGCATGGGCAAGCCTTAACAGTCCACACCCATTATACGTGGGCGGGCGGGGCGCGCAGCGTTAAGGGTGTTGGTTAGTAGCGGCCTTCGGCTTCCACCAGCGGGTACAGCGCCTCCAGCTTCTCCGGCTGGACGCGCGGCGGCACCGAACAGGCGGTGCTGAGGATGTAGCCGCCGCCGGGCATGCCGTCGCGCAGGCGCTCGCGCGCCATCGCCAGCACCGGCGCGACGCCGTCCGCCTGGAGCAGCTCGACGCCGTTGAGGTTGCCTTTGATGAACGCCTGCCCGCCAACGCGCGCCTTGGCGTCGGCCAGCCGCGTGTCGCCAATCGGCGGCGGGTCGAGCGTGTCAATGCCCTGCGTGCCGGTTTCCAGCAGCAGCTCCAGCCGGTCGCCGATGCGCCCGCAGGTGTGCGTGTAGACCGGCACGTCCGGCGCGGCGGCGCGCACCGCGTCCACCACGCGCGCCTCGTAGGGCAGCACAAAGCGCCGGTACATGCGCGGCGAGATAAAGCCGCCGCCGGCGTAAGCCGACGAGATCAGCAGCGCGTCCACCCCCCAGCGCGCCTGCGCCACCGCCCAGGCGGCGCTGGCCGCGGTCAGCCGGTCGAGGATGGCGGCGGCTTTGTCCGGCTCCAGCACCAGGTGCATCAGCGCGTCCTCGTAGACGAACAGCTCCATCAGGTGCGTGAACGGCGAGAACACCTCGCCGTGAATGGAGACCGCGCCGCCGGTCGCCTGCCGCACCAGGTCGAGCGTGCGCGTGAAGTAGGGCGGCGGCTCGCGCAGCAGGCCGGGCGGCTGGCCCGCCAGCGCCGGCGTGTGATACACGCCCCAGGTGTACATCGGCCAGGCGTCCAGGCGCTCGAAGTCGCGGTCGGGGTCGAAATCCGCGAACAGCGGGCGGTTGTGGGCCGGGTCTGCCGGGCGGTGCTGGGCGTTATCGTCCCAGGGGAGCAGCGTTGTGCTGCCGTCGGCCCAGGCGACGACCTCGCCGGCGGGCGTCTCGGTGATGGCGGTGACGCCCGCGCGCCACTGTGGGTCGCGCCCCGGCAGGTTGACCAGGATGCCGTCGAAATGATAGCGCCGCTGGAGCGTCACCAGCGCCTCGGCGAAGCCCTCGCTGGTGAACCAGATGGCGTGCGGCTTCAGCGGCGCGTTGAGGAAATAGTGCCCCAGCGCGAGCTGGCACATCAGCGGCACGCGGTCCGGGACGCCGCCGCGCATGGCCTGGGCGATGCGCTCTCTGCCGTTCATATGTCCTGCCTGGCCTGTGCCGCCGGGTAGGGCGCGGACACCAGCGAGGCGCCGGCCAGGCCCGGAAACACCCAGGCCAGCGCTTCGGGCAGGGCGGCGCGGTAGCCCACCAGCCCGTGCCCCGTGCCCGGCTCGATATAGTGGTACTCGGTCTCGCGCTGGGCCGCCCGCTGCTCCAGGGTGTCGCGCAGCGCGCGCGCCGGGTTCACAAAGCGCGCGGCGGCCTCGTGCCGCCCGACCGACTGGAACACGCGCTGCGGCAGGCGATCCTGCTGCTCGAAGCGGCGCAGCAGCCCGTCAAGCTGGGCCTCAAACGGCCCTTTGCCCAGCGGCGGCGAGATCATCGCCAGCCGTTCGAACACCACCGGGTTCATCAGCGCGGCGTGCGCCGCCGCCACCGCCCCCAGGTCCACGCCGCCCACGCCCAGGTTGGTCGGGTCTATGCGGTAGTAGGTCTGCACGAAGGGCAGCAGCTCGGTGAGCAGGAAGGTGTAATGGCGGTCGTTGGCGGCGTACTCGCGGGCGCGTTCCTCAGGCGTGCCGCTCTGCACCATCGCGATCACCACCGGCTGCATCTGCTGGTGTTTGATGAGCGCGTCGGCGATGTACGGCACCTGGAGCGCGGTGGTGCTCCACAGCGCGTCGTGCAGAATCAGCAGCGGGTACTCGTCCTGGGCGGTCGCCTCCTGGCTGTAGCCGGGCGGGGTGTAGACCCACAGCTTGCGCCCGGTGAAGCCCAACTGGCGGCTGTCCACGCGCTCGTGCTGGATCACGCGGCCGCGCGGCACGGCGGGCATGTCCGACCAGTCGGCGAAGGGGCGGGCCTGCGGCATCCGCAGCACGGACACGGAGATCTGCGGCGTTTCCAGGCGCAGCGGGTTGAGCGGGTCGGGCCGCCAGCAGCGGCTGATGCGCCCCACCAGGTCGCGCTCCTGGGCCAGCGGCGTCATCGGGTCGTTGATCGCCAGCATATAGTCGAGCAGGTCGTCCGGGGCGAAGACGTGGGCTGCGTACCACAGCGTGGTGCCGGGCAGGTTGGTCATGGGGTGAAAAGGCGGGTCGTCCCTGATGATGTCCAGGTTGACCGCCGCCGTCTGTGTGCCTGGCTCGTTGAAGATAAAGGTGGCCCGGTTGGCTTCAATCCAGGGCCACTGCGGTCGCTCCCGCAGAAGCGCATCAACCATGTGCTGGCGCTGCTCCTGGTCTGCCTGAAGCGCCGCCGTCAGAAAGGCCTGGAAAGACTGCCACTCTGGCATCGCCCTTGCTCCCGTGTGTATGTGCTGCGAATCCAGCGTATTGTAACATTAACGGCAGTGTGCTGCTATTTGCTCGCGCGACCGCGCGCGGCGTCCGGGCGGCGCGTGTGTGTTTTCCTGTGCCAGCGGCTATAATCGGCGTTCGTGTTCGCTGTGCTGACCAGAGGGCAGACCGCCATGCAGATCGTGACCGACCGCGCCGCAGACCTCACCCTGGAGCAGCTTCGCGGCGTCGAACTGCCTTATGTGCCGCTGATCGTGACCATCAACGGCCGCGAATACCGCAGCGGGGTGGACCTTCAGCCGGATGAGTTTTACCGTTTGCTGGAGGAAACCGGCGCCATGCCCTCGACCTCGCTGCCGGGGCCGGGCGAGATCGCTGAGTTCTACCGCGCGCTGGCCGCGCGCGACCCCGACATCATCTCGATGCACGTCGCGTCGGTGCTCAGCGGCACGTACAACGCGGCGCGGCTGGCCGCCGACATGGTTCCCGAAGCCAACATCACCGTCTACGACACGCGCACCGTCTCTGGCGGGCTGGGCTGGCAGGTCGAGGCGGCGGTGCGGGCGGCGCAGGCCGGCTGGACGCGCGCGCAGATCCTTGACCTGCTGGCGCAGGTGCACCGGACGACCAACATCGTGTTCACAATTCCGCACCTCAAATACCTGGTGCACGGCGGGCGCATCAGCAACCTGAAAGGGCTGCTGGCGACGACGCTCAACATCAAGCCGCTGCTGGGTGTGAACATCGAAACCGGACAGCTCGAACAGCAGGGGACGGTGCGCACGTTTAAGCGGGCGCTGGAACACCTGGGGCAGGTGATCGCCGCGCGCCACGCGCCCGGCACGCCGCTGCGGGTGCAGTTGATGCACGCCAACAACCCGGAGGGCGCGGCGGAGGCGCAGGCGCACCTGGACAGCCTGTTTGAGTGCCACTGGCTGCCGGCAACCGGCGTTGGCCCGGTGATCGGCGCGCACAGCGGGCCGGGGCTGGTGGGCGTGGGCTATGCGTCGCTGGCGGAGTTCCCGCCGCTGCCGCAGTAAGCCGGCGGCTAATCCTGGCGCAGCATCCACACGGCGGCGCGCAGCGCGCCCCAGGCGATCAGCAGCGGCAGCGCCAGCGGCGCGACAAGCTCGACGAGCACGAACAGCGCCGGCGTGAGGGGCATGAGGCGCAGGAAGTTGACCAGCAGGAAGTAGAAAAAGACCGTCACGCCCAGCGCAACCAGCGCCGTCGTGCGCACGGGGATGAGCGCGCCCATGAGGATGGCCAGCGCGGCGACCATGAACGGCTCCAGCACCAGCCGCAGCAGCGACACCGCCAGCCCGGCGATTAACACCGCGCGCGAACTGAGCGAGCCGCCCTCGTAGGGGAAGTACGCAGCGTACTGCAGCCCGATGACCGGCAGCGTCAGCAGCAGCGCGGCGACCAGCAGCAGGCTCAGGTCCTCGATCTGCCGCCACACGCCCGCCGCCGCCTTGCTGAAAACGATGTGCGGCAGCGTCAGCGGCGTGGTGCGCAGCAGGTTCAGCGTGTTGTTGGCCTGCTCATCCACGATCATGCGGGTGGTGAAGGCGGCGACAGCCAGCAGCACACGCGCATAGCCGTAGAACGCCAGCGGCAGCATCACCAGCGAAACCGGCAGCAGAATAAACACCAGCGGCAGGATCACCGGGACGACCGTGGACGCCAGCACCAGCGCCGCCAGCAGCAGGTAGATGCGGCCAAGCTGGCTGACATCCAGCGGCAGCACCTTCCAGTAGATGCCCAGGTGGCGGCGCACGACCGGGTCGGTGCGGCGCGCCCAGGCCGGCAGATGCCGGTCCACCATCGGCACATAGTCTTTCCACGCCTGCACCATGCTGCGGGGGGTAGGGCTGATCTGTTCCACAGGCAACACATTCCGCTCAGGACAACCAGCGTACACAATTATACCAGTCGCGCGCGGCTGGCGTTCAACCGCCTGAGAAATGGCCGGTCAGCAGCAGTGGTGGTCGTCCACAAAGACAAAGACCTGCTGGCCGTCGTCCCAGGACGCCAGTTGGCTGCCGTACAGCTCGGCCAGCACGGCGGGGCGGTAAACGGCCTGCGGCGTGTCGAAGGCGATCACGCGCTCGCGCAGCGCCAGCACGCGGTCGAAGCGGCGGAAGGCCAGCCCCAGGTCGTGCGTGCTGAGGACGATGGTCAGGCCGTCGGCGTTGAGCGCGTCCAGCACGTCCATGATGCTGGCCTGCGCGC
>CAZDVL010000180.1:0-5101 GCA_964508745.1 uncultured Anaerolineaceae bacterium
GGTGAAGGCGCGGCGGCCCGCGTTGGCCGGGCGGTACGTGAGCGCGACGCGCCCCGGCTGCACGTCCAGGCGCAGCAGCGGCAGGTCGAGCGCGAACCGCGCGCGCGGCACATGCGGGCGGATCGCCAGCCCGCTGCCGTCCGCCGCCGGCTCAACGCCGCACACGCGCAGCAGGCCCAGCAGCGCCAGCCCGTCCTGGTTGGCGTTCATGACGGGAAAATCGGTCATCGGCGTGACCGGGCTTGACCAGGTGCCGCCGGGCCAGTCCGACGCCGGCCCGTTGACGCCGTCCGGCCCGGACCACGTGTTGAGCCAGATGTCCGGGTAGGCGTGCGCGTGCGCGGCGAACGTGTGCCGGTTGAGCGAGCGCCAGGCCAGGCGATCGCGGCCGGCGCGGACATAGCCCCAGGTGAGAAGCTGCGACACCGCCGGCCACACCATCCCGCCGGGCAGCAGCGCCGCCCCGATGGGCGACGGCCGGTCCAGCCGGGCGTCAATCAGCTCGATGAGCGCGCCGGCCTTACCGTCGGCCTGCGCCGCCCCGCTCACCAGCGCCCACACCTGCCCCTCTAAATTAAGCTGGTCGAGCGTCACCGGGCGGTTCAGCGCGTCGCGCAGCACGGCGCGGTTGTACCACCCCTGCGGATTCCACTGCCGCGCCAGCGCCGCGCGCAGCCGTTCCAGCCGGCCGCCCCGGTGGATGTATTCGGCCAGGTCCGGCGCGCGCTCTTTGAGCAGGGCCGCCAGCAGCGGCAGCACATACAGCGCCATCTGCGTGTTGTAGACCGACTCGCCGTGTTCCTTTGAGTTGGTGTACGTCACGCCGAACGGGCCGGGGCCGTCGCGCAGGGCCGTCTCCAGCACCACCGAGTCCGACCAGTCGCCAGAGCCGATTTTGAGCAGGCCGTGGTCGCCGGGGCCGTTCTCCTCCAGCAGATGCCGCAGCGCCACCCGCACATGGTCGAGCGTCGTCGCGCCCGGCGGCGACTCTGCTGGCGGGTAGAACGGCACCGGGGCGGCCAGAAAGCCATCGTCGCCGGTGGCGGCCAGGTATTCGCCCAGCGCCAGCAGGAAGAACAGGTCGAGGTCGCTCGGTTTAGTGTGGAGGTGCATGGCGTCGGAGACAAACCCGTGCCCGGCGAAGGCATATGCGATCTGGCCGGTGCGCGCGTCGGTGACCTGCATGATGAGGCGCAGCAGGTCGCGGGCCAGCGCCGGGTCAAGGTAGACGGCGGGCAGGGCGAACAGCGCCTGGTCGCGCGGCGCGCCGTCCGCGCCGTGCAGGTAGAGGTAAGCCGACCCCTGCGGGACGACATGTGCCTGAAAATAGTCCAGATAGACCGCCGCCGACAGCAGGCAGTAGGTGTGCCAGGCTGTCTCGCGCTGCAAAACAGGGTCCTCGCCGGTGGTGAAATAGGCCAGCGCGGCCTTCCACTGCGCCAGCGTGTCCGCGAACAGCTCCGGCTGGCGCAGCGCGTCCAGAAAAGCGGGCTGCTGCTGCGGGCGGGCGGCGCCGTAGACATAGCGCAGGCTGCGCTTCTCGCCCGGCTGGAGGTGCAGATCGCGCCGCAGCGCCAGGCAGTACGGCATCGGATCGCCGTCCGGGGCGCTGGCGGGGAGCGCGTCGCCGGGCCGCCGCCGCGCGATGGCGTCCGGCTGGCGCGGGCCGCCCGCCCCGAAGAAAGCGCGCCGGTTCACATAAACGGCGTCGGGGCCGCCGCTGAGGTCGGCCAGGAAGATATCCGCCGGGCACCAGTCCACGTCGCACGGGTCGTCTGGCGGGCGCGCCTCCGGCGGGGCGGGCTGGCGCAGCGTCTGGCTGAAGCGCAGCAGCCCCGCCGCCGCGTCATACGCCGCCGACGGCACGAAATGCCGGTTGATCTCGCGGCGGGCCGCGTCGCTGGAGGCGGCGAACGCGCCGCTGCGCAGCCAATCCAGCCGCAGTTGGTGCACGTTGACATCCCAGTATTCACAGTGGCTCAGCTCAAGCGGCCTGTCGGCGGCGTTCTCGATCTCAATGTCGGCCACCAGCGCGGGGATGTCGCCGTAAGGGGCGTACACCCGCCGCGTCACGCGGACGCCGCGGTGTTCTGTCACTGTCTCGAAGTAGCCGACGCCGAAGCGCCGCCGCGTCTGCGCGCCGGGCGGGCGGTAGCAGTAGGCGCTGGCCCACACAGCGCCCCCGTGCGCCAGGTAGCTGAACCCCCCGGCGCAGGCGTCCTCCGCGGGGGGCGCGGACGCCGCCGCGCTCTGCGCGCTGAAGGTCTGCGGCAGCATGCCCGGCGGGACCGCGCCGCGCGGGTTGGCGGCGGGCGGCGGCGCGGCGGCCTGGCCCTGCGCAAACAGGCCAGCGCCGGGCATGTCCGCGGCCGGGCGCAGCAGGCGCGTGACGAACAGAATCAGCGCGCGCAGCAGCCGAAAGAGCAGGCTGCGCAGCGGCTGCGGGGCGGGCTGTGCGGCCTCGAAGCGGTTGAGGATCACGCCGCCCCGGTCGCCCAGATACGCCTGGATCACGCCGTCGTTAGAGGCGAACGCGGTGATGCGCCGGTTGCCCACCTGATGCCAGTGGTCGCGGCGCGTCGCGCCCTCGGTGGTGCGGTAGGCGGCACGGGGGTCGGCGTACTGATCCAGCTCATAGTCGTAAGCGGGCAGCCCGGCGGCGTCCAGCGTCCAGCGCCCGAAGCTGCCGCTGCCTTCCTCAGTGTGCGCGAACAGGCGCGGGTCTGGCGCGCCCTGTGACACAGCGCCGGGCGCGCTTTGCAGCGGGCGCTGGCCCAGCAGGCGCCGCTCCCAGCGCCGGACGCGGCCCGCGGCGGGCAGTTCCGCCGCGTCCAGAAAAGGTGTGCGCGTGTTCACGGCGCTGTCCTCCCGCTGCCACCACACGGCCATAAGCTGCGTGAACGCAGTTGCGAACCACTATATAACAATAACTGTGAACGGGGAAATCAGCGGGCGCTGTAACGCTTAACTTAAGCAAAAGTGAGAAGGGCCGCGCGGCTGGCGACGTTTGCCGCGGGTTGGCGTATACTAAAGCAAGCGGCAGCGCGGGCTGCGGCGGGGGCAGATCGGCGGAAACGGCAAATGAGCGCGATGATCGAGACAAAAGACCTGGTGAAGCGCTACGGCAAATTCGCGGCGGTCAACGGCCTGTCGCTGGCAGTGCCGGAGGGCAGCATTTACGGCTTCGTCGGCCCTAACGGCGCCGGCAAGACGACGACGATGCGCGTGCTGACCACGCTCACGCGGCCCACCAGCGGCGCGGCCTGGGTCGCGGGGCGCTCAGTGACCGACGAGCCGCGCACCGTCCGCCGCGCCATCGGCTATATGCCGGACGAATTCGGCGTTTACGACGACATGCGCGTGTGGGAATACCTCGACTTCTTCGCCGCCTGCTACGACATCCCCGAAAACGAGCGCAAGCCGCTGATCAGCGACCTGCTGGAGCTGGTGGACCTGGCGCACCGGCGCGAAGACCTGGTGGATAAGCTCAGCCGCGGCATGAAGCAGCGCCTGTCGCTGGCGCGCACGCTGGCCCACGACCCGCAGGTGCTGATCCTCGACGAGCCGGCGTCCGGCCTGGACCCGCGCGCCCGCGTCGAGATCCGCGAGCTGCTGCTGGAGCTGGCGAAGATGGGCAAGACGATCTTCTTTTCGTCGCACATTCTGGCGGACGTGGCCGAAATCTGCACGCACGTCGGCATCATCGAGGCCGGCCAGATGGTGATGCAGGGCAGCATGGACGAGATGCGCGCCCAGCTTACGCCGCACCGCGAGATCGTCATCACGGTGCGCAGCGCCGAGGTCGCCGAGACGGTGCGGGGGCTGCTGGCCGGCGCGCCGGACGTGCTGGCGGTCGAGATTCTGGAGCCGCGCGCCGGGCGCTGCCGCGTGCGCGTGGATTTCGCCGGCGACGACGACGGCGTGGCGGCCATCAACCAGCGCCTGACCGCCGCCGCCGTGCCGGTGCTGGGCTTCACTGAGGAAACCAAAGACCTGGAGTCCATGTTCATGCGCGTAACAAAGGGTGTCGTCACGTGATCGGCGAGGATGCGGGGGTAGTCGGCTGGGCTGACGCGCCCGGCGAGGCGCTGACCCCGCGCGAGGCCCGCCTGGAGCGCGCCGCCGCGCTGCTGCGCCGGGGCGCGCTGGCCAACGGCGGCCTGATCGCCGCGCTGCTGCTGGCCGCGCTGGCCGGCGGGATTCAGCTTGTGCCGGGGGTGTTCGCCGCGCTGCACAGCCTGCTGCTGGGGCGCGTCGCGCTGGCCGACGACGCCGCCGCTGCCGCTGCCATCGTGCTGACACTGCTGAACGCCAGCCTGCTGCTGGTGCTGATGGTGGGCGTGCTGGCGCGCGAGCTGTGGGCGCTGGCCGGGCTGTGGCTGCTGGCCGCCGCCAACGCCGCCGCGCTGCTGTTGGGCGGGTTCACGCCGGGGCTGCTCACGGTTGTCGCCGCGGCGTGGGCCGGCGCTGTCGTCGGGCGCGACGCGCGCGCCTTCCGCTTCAACCCGGTGATGATCCGCGAGCTGCGCGGGCGGATGCGCGGCGCGCGCGCCTTCGTCGTGCTGACGGTCTATCTGGGCCTGATGAGCGGCTTCACCGCCCTGCTCTACATGTTTTACACCGCGACCCAGGCGACCGGCTCGGCCGCGTCGGGCGCGGTGGGCCGCGTGCTGTTCGTCGGGCTGGTGGGCATCGAGCTGCTGCTGATCATCTTCATCGCGCCGGCCTTCACCGCCGGGGCCATCGCCGGCGAGCGCGAGCGCCAGACGTATGACCTGCTGCGGACGACGCTGCTGGCCAGCCCCTCGTTCGTGATTGGCAAACTTGAGTCGGCGCTGGGCTACATTCTGCTGCTGCTGTTTTCCGCCATCCCGCTGCAAAGCATCGCCTTCCTGTTTGGCGGCGTCAACCTGACCGAGATCGCGCTGGCGTTTGTCATCCTGGCGGTGACGGCGGTCACGCTGGGCACGGTGGGCATCTACTTTTCGACCGTCACGCCGCGCTCGCTGACCGCCAGCGTGCGCGCCTACGCGGCGGCGCTGGCGGTCACGTTCGGCGTGCCGCTGCTGGTCAGCCTGCCGCTGCTGAACGCCTTTGTCGG
>CAZDVL010000181.1:0-5086 GCA_964508745.1 uncultured Anaerolineaceae bacterium
AAGTCCCCTCCCTGCGACTAGCGGGGAGGGGATTTAGGGGAGGGGTCAGAGAGGCGATTCAGGGGTGAGGGCAGTTCTTACCCCAGCCCCAGCGCTTTCTCGTTCGCCACGCGCGCGCTGCGCGCCACGAACTCGCCCAGCGGGACAGCGCCCAGGTCCTCGTCGGTGCGCAGGCGCACGCTGACCGTGCCGGCCTCCACGTCGCGGTCGCCCACGATCAGCATGTAGGGGATGTGCTGCTCGCGCGCGTGGGCGATCTTCGCGCCCATGCGCGCCTTGCCCCGGTCCACCTCGGCGCGCAGCCCGGCGGCCTTGAGGTCGGCGGCGACTTTGGCGGCGTACTCCAGGTGGCGGTCAGCGATGGGGATGATGACCGCCTGCACCGGGGCCAGCCACACCGGGAACGCGCCGCCGAAGTGTTCGATGATGATGCCGACGAAGCGCTCCAGGCTGCCGAAAGGCGCGCGGTGAATCATGATCGGGCGCTGGCGCGTGTTGTCCTCCGCCACGTACTCCAGGTCGAAGCGCTCCGGCAGGTTGTAATCCACCTGCACCGTGCCCAACTGCCACTCGCGCTTGAGCACGTCGCGGAAGATGAAGTCGAGTTTGGGGCCGTAGAAGGCCGCCTCGCCCGCCTCGACCACATACGGCAGGCCCATGTCGTCGCAGGCGGCGATGATCGCCGCTGTCGCCTTCTCCCACTGGTCGGCGTCGCCCACGTACTTGTCGCTTTCCGGGTCGCGCGTGCCGACGCGGGCGCGGAAGTCCGTCAGGCCCAGCGTGTTGAACACGTACTGGATCAGGCGCACCACGTCCTTGAACTCGGCGAGAAGCTGCTCCGGCGTGACGAACAGGTGCGCGTCGTCCACCGTGAAGCCGCGCACGCGCGTCAGGCCGTGCAGCTCGCCGCTCTGCTCATAGCGGTAGACCGTGCCGAACTCCGCCAGGCGCAGCGGCAGGTCGCGGTGGCTGTGCAGGTCGCTCTTGTAGATCATGCAGTGGTGCGGGCAGTTCATCGGCTTGAGCAGGAACTCCTCCTCGTCCACCTGGATCGGCGCGTACTGGCTGGCGCTGTAGTACGGGTAGTGGCCCGACGTGCGGTACAGGTTCAGGTTGCCGATGTGCGGCGTCACCACCGGGTCATAGCCGTTGTCGAGCTGCACCTGGCGCAGCCAGCGCTCAAGCGTGTCGCGCAGCACCGCGCCGCGCGGCTTCCACAGCGGCAGGCCCTTGCCCACCAGCGGGCTGATGGTGAACAGGCCCAGGCGCTCGCCGACGATGCGGTGGTCGCGCTTCTTGGCTTCCTCCAGCCGGTGCAGGTATTCCTGCAGCTCTTCCGGGTCCTCCCAGGCTGTGCCGTAGATGCGCGTGAGCTGCGGGCGCTTTTCGTCGCCGCGCCAGTAAGCCCCGGCGGGCATCTTGTAGGTGACGCTGAGCGCGTCCGGGTTGATCTGGCGCGTGTTCTCGACGTGCGGCCCCCGGCACAGGTCGGTGAACGTGTCCTGCGTCCAGAAGGTGAGGCGCTGCGCCGGGGCGGCCACCTCGGCGCCGTTTTCGTCCACGCGGCCCGCCACCAGGTCGTCAATCAGCTCCAGCTTGTAGGGCTGGTCGTGGAAGAAGGCGCGCGCCTCGTCGGGCGTGACCTCGCGCTCGCTGAAGCTGTGGCCCTCGCGGATGATCGCTTTCATGCGGTTTTCGACCCACGCCAGGTCCTCGTCGTTAATGGCGCGCGGCAGGTCGAAATCGTAATAGAAGCCGTCCTCGATGGGCGGGCCGATGGCGATCTTCGCTTCGGGGAAGCGCTCCAGCATGGCCTCGGCCATCACATGCGCGGCGGAATGGCGGATGCGATAAAGCAGGCTGTCCTGGTAACGTGCAGCCATGATGCCTCCTGGGTGTGCTATTCGTTTGTCAGTGTGTCAGATTGTATCAGGCGCTTTTAACGTCGAGTACCTCAGACATGACAGCCGCCACCACTTCCTGGGTGGCCCGGCTGCCGGTGGTAGTTCGGCTGCCGCGGGGCTGGTCATCGCTGACCTGGGTGAAGTAGCCCTCGAACACATCGAGCGCCAGCAGGTTGTCAATGGCGTCCTCGATGGTGTCGCGCTGTGTGTTCTCCACCAGAATGTGCGGCGTTTCCAGCACAGCGTAGCGCACGGGCGGCGCGTCGGGAAGCTGGCAGCCGACCGCGTAGCTCAGGTCCATCTGCCGGCTGAGGTAGCTCAGCGTGACGAACACGGCGGTGTACAGCGTGCCGCCTTCCATCTCGACAATGACATCGCAGGCGTCGTCAGACCCGTCCAGCAGCTCGATCCAGACGCATTTGGGGACTTGCAGCTCAGGCACGATCATCACTATGACCTTCTTTAAACAACCGGCCCTGGCCGCTGCGGCCAGGCCGCCAGAGGGGTAAGGGCCGGACTTATAGCATCTGTTAACGTTGATCGAACCTAGCATAGGGCAAAACCTGAAATCCTGTCAAGCGGGCCAGATGTAACGTTCAGCGCTTTATTATCTTCGGCTGGCCGGGCCTGGATGCGCTACAATTGGGGCAGTTGAGTGAGCAAGGACGGTGAAGCGATGACCGAACATTACGATCCTGAGCAGGACCTGCGCGAGGCTGAGGCGATGGTCAACGGCCTGGAGCGCTACCTGGAGGGCGACCAGCTTTACGGCAGCGCCGGCAGCGGCGGCATCTTCGGCAGCGGCACGCTGCCCGCGCTGACGATCGGCGCGCTGCTGCTGCGCCTGCGCCGTCTGGAACACCTGCGCGGCCAGCTTTCGGCGGCGCAGCAGGCCCGGCTGGACGCCGCCGCCGCCGCGCACCAGGCGGTCCGCCGCGCGCACACCGTGCGCTACAGCGAGCGTTTGCAGCACGAGGCGAACTCGCGCCTGGACGCCATGCGCACCTTCTTCCAGGAAGCGGCGGAGCACCCGGCCAGCGCGGCGGCCATCTACCGCCCGGAGCTGCTGCGCCGCACGATCGTGCAGGAAATCCTGCCCGCGCTGGCGCAGCTTCAGGTCAGCGCTGACGAGCTGACGGCCAAGCTGCGCCGCACCGACACCCTGCTTGGCGGCGTCGCGGCCCAGCCGGCGGGCTTCCAGTGGGACGCGGCGCTGGCGCCGGTCTACCCCCGCGAGACGTTCTGGTGGCTGTACCAGAAACCGCGCGACTAAAACGGCTGTACACGCCGCTGGCGGCGCTGCTGCTGCTGGCCGGTTTCGCGTTGGCGGCGGCCGGCCTGACGCGCGACAGCCTGTGGGCCGACGAAGCGTTCACGCTGTGGGCCGTCCACGACAGCGCGCGCCCGCCGCAGGGCGCCGCCGACGCCGCGCGCTACCTCGCCGCCAGCCTGGGCGGCGCGCTGGCGAACGCCCGCGCCGACGTGCACCCGCCCCTCTATTTCGTCCTGTTCGACGCCTGGACGCTGGCCGCCGGCGAGTCCGTGTTTGCGGCGCGGCTGTTCTCGGCGCTGGCGCTGCTGCTGGGCGCGGCGGCGACCTGCGCCCTGGGCGCGCGTCTGTTCGGCCGGCGCGCCGGGCTGCTGGCGGCGGCGCTGCTGCTGACGGCCCCGCTGAGCGTCTATTACGCCCGCGAGGCGCGCATGTACACGCTGCTGCTGGCGCTGGCGGCGCTGGCGACGCTGGCCTATGTGCGCTGGCGGCGGCGCGCGTCGTGGCGGCGCGGGCTGGCCTGGGGGCTGCTGGCGGCGGCGCTGCTCTACACACACTACGCCGGCGCGCTGGTGCTTGTGGCGCAGGCCGGGCATGCGCTGCTGGCGCGCAGCCGGGCGTGCGTTTTCGCGCCGCTGGCGCTGGCGGGCGCGCTGTTCGTCCCCTGGCTGCCGGCGCTGTTAAACCAGATTCAGGCGCACGGCAGCGCGGCGGCCCTGCCGGTGGACACGCTGGCGGGCGCGGCGGCGCTGGCGCTGGCGCTGACGGCGGGCGTGTGGTGGCTGTACGCGCTGGCGCTGCTGGCCGGGGCCGGGGCGCTCAGGGGCCGCGCCGCGCTGATCCTGCTGTGGCTGCTGCTGCCGCCGGCGGCGCTGCTGGCGCTCAACCACTGGCTGCGGGCGGCGTTTCAACTGCGCTACGCGCTGGCGATTGTGCCGGCCTGGGCGCTGCTGCTGGCCGGCGGCCTCGCCCCGCGGCCGCTGACCCCCATCCCCGGCCCTTCCCCTGCTGCCGCAAGGGAGGGGAGCAGGACACGCTGCGAGGGGGCTGCGCGCCCCCTCTCTACGCCGGTGGAGAGGGGGTTGGGGGGTGAGGCCAGGCCGGCGAGGGCCAATCTTCTTCGCGCTGCCCTGGCGCTGGCGCTGGTCGCCGCCCAGCTCGCGGCCTACGACGCGATCTGGCCGCCGAAGCCGCGCTGGGACGCCGCCGTCCGCGCGGCCGCCGCCGCCCGCGACCCCCTCGAGCCGGCGCTGGCCGGGCTGGACCCGCAGAGTCCGGCGGCCTATTACGACCGGCTGTACGGCCTGACCGCCGGGCTGGCGCTGAACATTGGCTGGCGCTGGCAGGAAGCGGACGCCGCCCGCGCCCACGCCGACCGTTTCGCCGCCGCGCCGCGCGTGTGGCTGCTGGCGCGCAGCAGCCGCGCCGACGCCTGGGACGCGCTGTTCGCGCTGCTGGCGCAGGGGCGCGGCGTCGGCTACCGCGACACGGTGATGGACACGGTGTTCTACCGCTTCGACCGCGCCAGCGCCGAGCCGCTGCGCTGGCGTTTTGGCGACCTGCTCGATTACACCGGCGGCGTCGGCCACCGGCTGTACGCGCGCGCGGGCGAGCCGCTGTGCTTCGACCTGGCGCTGGCTTACCGCGCGGCGCCGCCCGCTGGCGCCGCGCTGGCGCTGGCGCTGACGCAGGGCTATGACACCGTGCGCGCGGCGGCGGCTGTCGCGCTGCCGCCGGGCGCCGCCGGCGCAGAGCTGACGCTGCCCGCGTGCATCGCCGTGCCGGCGGGCAGCCCCGCCGGGCCGTATCACCTGCGCGCGCAGGCGCTGGTCAGCGGCGCGCCGCTGCCGCTGCTGGAGGCCGGCGCGCTCTACTGGGGCGAGACGCTGTTCGTGGCGCTGGTGAGCGTGGA
>CAZDVL010000182.1:0-5081 GCA_964508745.1 uncultured Anaerolineaceae bacterium
CGGTGCGCGCCTTGCGCAGCGAGTTCTCCCAGATGCCGCCTTCGGGGAAGATGCCGACCATGCCGTTCTGCTTGAGCACGTCCATCGGCGCGCGCATCTCCTCGCGGTCAACGCTGCCGCGCCGCACCGGCAGAAAGCCCCACAGCCTGCCGATCCAGCCGAAGCGCGGGTCAACCGGGATGTCGCCCGTGCCGATAATTTCGATCTGCCAGGGGGTGTAAAGCACCATCAGCATGACTTCAACGATGGCGACGTGGTTGCCGACGACGATCAGCGGGCCGCCCTTGGGGAAGTTCTCGCGCCCGGTGACGGTGGTGCGCGTGAGCAGGGTGACCAGCACCCGCCCGACCAGGCGCAGAAAAAAACGCAGGGCCACCCTGCGCGGGTATTTAATACGCACTTTGTCGGTCATCGCGGCTCTAGTCCTGGCGTCTGATAGAAAGGTCCACTCCATACGCCGCCAGCGTGGGGTCCGCCAGGCCGTCAGCGCGCACATCGAGGTCAACGTACATGCCGCCGCACACGGCGAAGTCGTCAATGTCCGCCCCCACCTGGAACACCTCCACGCGCAGGCGCATCTGTGGGGGCGCGCCGGGCGTCACGGTGAAGGCGCGGTGCGCGGGCGCGTCGCCCAGGTGGAACTGCGCCTCCTGCGGGCGCGCGGGCGCGCCGTTGACGACCGTCAGGCGCGCCATCAGGTTCACCGGCGTCAGGAACGACAGGTCGCGGTTGAAACCCAGGTAAACCTGCGCCGGCTGGCCAGGGGCCAGGCTGCGCGGGGCCGCCAGCACCAGCCGCCGCGCCAGCGTGTCGTCGCCGCCGCGCCAGCGCGTTTCGCCGCCGGCGGGGGCCTCTGCGTCGTAGGCGGCCAGCTCCTCGGCGGCCTCCTGCCCGCTCATCGTCAGGCGGTAGACCTGGCTGCTGTCCATGGCGACATAGCCCTTGGTCACCAGCCGGCGGATGAGCTTGCCGAAGCCCCGGTCGCTGAGTTCGAGCGCCAGGCAGATGTCGTCAACTGTCGCCACGCCGCCGTCGCAGGCGGCGAAAAAGCGCAGCGCGTCCAGCGCCTCCGGCGGCAGGGTTCTGAGGTAATAAGGCAGGTCCATGGGGCGATGCCTCTGGTCTACAGCAGTTCGCGGCCAGCAAAGGATTTCATTTGAGTATAATCGCAACCCCGGCGCGCCACAACACAGGAAGCCGGCCGGGGGCGCGTCACAGCGCCACCACCCGCGCCGCCCCGCGCACGCGGCCGGTGGCGTTGCGCGTGTCCACGATCAGGCGGCTGTGGTCAACGACGTGCTGCCAGTCGAAGCTGTCGTGGTCGGTGATAATCACCACACAGTCGGCGCTGCTCAGCAGCGCGGCGCTGTAGGGCGCGCCGTCGAGCCGGGCGCTGGTGTGCAGGCGCAGGTGCGGCACATACGGGTCGTGATAGACGACGCTGGCGCCGCGTTCCTGCAGCAGCGTGATCACGTCAATGGCCGGGCTTTCGCGCACGTCGTCAATGTTGCGCTTGAAGGCCACGCCCAGCACCACCACCCGCGAGCCGCGCACCGCCTTGCCCTCGTCGTTGAGCGCGTCCATCACCTTGTCCAGCACGTACAGCGGCATCGAGGTGTTGATCTCGCTCGCCAGCTCGATAAAGCGCGCAGTGTAGTTCAGCGCCTTCAGCTTCCAGCTTAAATAGTGCGGGTCCACCGGGATGCAGTGGCCGCCCAGGCCCGGCCCCGGATAGAACGGCATGAAGCCGTAGGGCTTGGTCGCGGCGGCGCCGATCACCTCCCACACGTCAACGCCGAGCCGGTCGCACATCAGCGCCATCTCGTTGACCAGGCCGATGTTGACGGCGCGGAAGGTGTTCTCCAGCAGCTTGACCATCTCGGCCACCATCGGCGAGGACACCGGCACAACCTCATCCACAGCGGTGGCGTAGAGCGCGGCGACCACCTCGGTGCAGGCGGGCGTGACGCCGCCGACGACTTTCGGCGTGTTGCGCACGCCAAACGTCGCGTTGCCGGGGTCAATGCGCTCCGGCGAGAAGGCCACGAACACATCCTCGCCCACGACGAAGCCGTTGTTCACCAGCCGGGGGACGATGATTTCTTCGGTTGTGCCGGGGTAAGTCGTGCTTTCGAGCACAACCAGCAGCCCGCTGTGGCTGATCTCGGCGATCGCATCCACCGACTGGATGATGTACGACATGTCCGGGTCTTTGGTCTTGCGCAGCGGCGTCGGCACGCAGATCGAAATGGCGTCCGCCGGGCGCAGGTCGGCGTAGTCGGTGGTGGCGCGCAGCCGGCCGGCGGCGACCAGCGGCGCGACGCGCGCGGTGGGGATGTCGGGGATGTAGCTGGTTCCCCCGTTAAGCTGTTCCACTTTGGCCGCGTCCACGTCCAGGCCGATCACGTCGAACCCGGCTTCGGCCAGCTCGACGGCCAGCGGCAGGCCCACATAACCCAGGCCGACAACGGCGACGAGCGCTTCACGGTTGTTCAGGCGGTCCAGAAGCTGCTGCTTGACTGACATGTTATGCACCTATATACCCGGCGGGCTGCGCTGGACAGCGTCCAGCAAACAGGGCGCGATTATACACGCCCCGCGCGCGCTGAGACAGGTGGAGCGCCGCCCGCGCTCACACCGCCAGCGGGCGCTGGCCGAACAGCCGCTCCAGCTCGGCGGCGCACTCTGGCGCGGCCACGACCGTGACCAGGTCGCCCGGCAGCAGGCCGGTGCCGCCGTGCGGCACGATCAGCTTGCCGCCGCGCTGCACCGAGGCGATCACGCTCTCGGCGGGCCAGCGCACCTCGCGGATGTCCTGGCCGGCGACCGGCGCGCCCGGCGCGACGCGCAGCTCGAACACGTGCGCGCCCGTCAGCGCGTTGAGGCGAATCTGCTCGGCGCGGTGCTGATCCTGGAGCTTGCGCGCGATGGCGGTGTTGTAGGCCTGCACGATGTCGCCGCGGCTGAGCAGCCCCACCAGCTCGCGCGTGCCGGGGCGCACCACCGGCAGGCGGCCAATGTCGCGCGCGCCCATGCTGCGGATCGCGGCCCACAGCACGTCGTCCGGGTTGGCGGTCACGGCGTCGCGGGTGCAGATGTCGCCGACCGTCAGCGCCTCCGCCGCGCCGTCGGCGAGCTGCCGTTCGTAGACGCGCTGCAGGTCGGCCAGCGTGACGACGCCCGCCAGCAGGCGCCGGTCGTCCAGCACGCACAGCGCGCGCGTGTGGTACTGGCGCAGCGTGTCGCGCAGCGTCAGCAGCGAGGCGTCCGCGCCGATGGTGGGCGCGGGCGCGACCATCGCCTCGCCCACCGTGACGCCCTGCATCACGTCCACGTCGCGCCCCTGGCTGAGGAAAACGCCCTTGCGCGCCAGCCCCAGCCCGTAGATGCCGCGCCGCGCGAAGCGTTCGGCCACAAAGACGCACGCCACCGTCGCCAGCATGATCGGCAGAATCAGGCGGTAGTCGTTGGTCATCTCGAACACCAGCATGATCGCCGTGATCGGCGCGCGCACCACGCCCGCCATCACCGCCGCCATGCCGGCGATGGCATACGCCTGCGGGTCGCTGACCGCCGGGATGCCCAGCCGTTCGAGCAGGCGCCCGAACACGTCGCCCAGCATCAGGCCGACGAACAGCGTCGGCGCGAACACGCCGCCGATAAAGCCGCCGGCGATGCTCGTCCCGGTCAGAATCAGCTTGCCGAAGCCGAGCGCCAGCAGCAGCGCGACTGTGAACGACTGCGGCTCGCTGAGGACGTGGTTCATCACCTCGCGGCCCGGCCCCAGCACCCCCGGCAGAAAAGCCCCCACCAGCCCCACGAGCGCCCCGGCCAGCGCCGTTTGCAGCGGGCGCGGCAGGCGCACATGCTGCTGCCAGCGGTCGTGCTGGGCGTAAACCGAGCGAATGAACAGCGCCGCCACCGGCCCCAGCAGCATCCCCAGCAGCAGGTACAGGGGCATCTCTCCCAACCCGCCCAGGCTGTAGTTGAGCAGGTTGAGCGCCGGTTCTTCCAGCAGCAGCAGCGTGTCGAGGGCGCTCATCAGCACTGACGACAGCACCGCCGCCAGGACGACCACGCCAAACGCGCCGCTGGTGAACTCGCCCAAAATCACCTCCAGCGCGAAGAACACCCCGGCGATGGGCGCCTGGAAGGCGGCGGCGATGGCGCTGGCCGCGCCCGCCGCCACCAGAAGCTGCACGCGCTGTTCCGACAGGCGCAGTTTCTGGCCGAACATCGAGCCGATGTTGGCGCCGATCTGCACGCTGGGGTCCTCCGGCCCGACCGCCGCGCCCGCCCCCAGCGAGATCGCCGAGGCCAGCGCCTTGAACGGGAAGCGCTCATAGCGCATCCGCCCGCCGGCCAGCGCCACCGCCTCGATGATGCCGGCGACGTTGTGGTGCCGTTCCTCACCGATGAAGCGCTCCGCGATCCAGCCGACGACCAGCCCGGCCAGGCTCAGCGTCGCCACGATGGCGAAACGCCCCAGCAGCGGGTCGAGCGCCGCGATGTGGAACAGGCCGTGGAAGAAATCAATGCCCAGGCGGAACAGCCACACCCCGGCGCCGGTCGCCATACCGACGGCGACCGCCAGCCCCACCAGGATAGCGCTCTCGGAAAGCTGAAAACGGGCCGCCAGCCGGCGCAGCAGCGGCGGTCTGGCGCGGTGGGGCGTGTTGGGTGTCATACGCGGCTGCCGGGTTTGTCACAGATACAGGCTTATCGGGGGGGATTATAAACCGCCTGCGCCGCCCGCGCATGGGTTATATGAGCGCCGCCTCGCCGTCCACGCCGGGCAGGTAGCGCGCGTAAAGCACGCAGGGCAGCGCGCTGGCCGCCAGCCAGCGCTCGAACAGCGGGCGCAGCGCGTCCCACTCCGCCGGCGGGGCCAGCGGCGCCAGCGCCAGGCTGCGCACGCCCTCCAGGCGGTGGTCGCGCGCCAGCAGCAGCAGCGCGGCCTCGACATAGCGCGCGCGCACCGCGCCGACGGGCGTCTCGCGCGCGGCGATAAAGCACAGCGCCGGCCGCGACTCGCGCCACAGCCACAGCGTCCCCGCGTCCACCCGCCCGCCCCGGCAGCG
>CAZDVL010000183.1:0-5055 GCA_964508745.1 uncultured Anaerolineaceae bacterium
GAGCGCGCCTGGTGGGCGCACCTGCTGGCGGGCCTGCTCATCGGCGTGGGCATGGATGTGCACCAGTCAGCCTTTATGTTCGCGCCGGCGCTGGCGGCGCTCTACCTGGCGCACTACGGCCGCAAGCTGCTCGTCAGGCGCGGAACGTGGCTGGCTGCGGCCGGCGGGGCGGCCGGCGTCGCGATCTGGGCCGCCATCCACATCCTGCCCAGCCCGGAGACGTACTCTAAGCTGATGAGCTTTTACTTCGCCGCCGGGGCCGACGCCGAAATGCCGATTACCAACCCGGCCGCGCTGCTCGACTCCGCCGTGCGGGAATTTGGCCGCTACGGTTTCCGGCAGAATGTCGCTGACCTGGCGCTGATCGCGGCGGGCGGCGGCCTGCTGCTGTGGCGGCGCTCCCAGGCGGATCGGCTGCTGCTGGCCTTCACCGGCGCGGCTTTCCTCAGCTTCATCCTGTTCAACGGCAACAAGACCAGCCTGTACGCCATCCACCTCTACCCGCTGTTCATGCTCATTGTGGCGCAGTTGTTCGTCACGCTGCTGCGGCGTTTCGAAGGCGCGCGCGCCCTGCGGGCGGGGGCGGCGCTGCTGGCCGTCGCGTTCATCGCCTACAGCGGCCTGCGGGTCGCCGGCAGCGCCCTGCGCGCCGGGGACTACGACTACTACGCCATCACCAACCGCATGCGCGAGGTGATCCCGCCGGACGCGCGCGTCATGGCGATGCCGCTCTGGTGGCTGGGGCTGGCCGACTACGACTTCAGCTCCAGCCTGAACCTGGCCTACTACCGGTTTTTCAACGGCTACGACGCCGCCGAAGCGCTGGCCGCCATCCGCCCGGATTACGTCGTCCTCGACGAGGTGCAGAGCGTCGTGCTGGCCGACGACGACGAGGAACTGCCCCAGGGCCTCAACGCCTATCGGGTGTCGCGCGCAGCGTTCATGCAGGTGCTGGCAGAGCGCGGCACGCGCGTGCTGACGTTCACCGACCCCTATCACGGCAGCTTTGAAATTTACGCGCTCGACTGGCAGTAGCCGGCCCCTGGCGCGCGCCTAGACCTGCTCGTAGTGCCGGCGAATCGTCGGAATCAGGTACTCGACAAACGCCCGTTCCACGCCATAGTCCGCCTGCCAGCCCCAGTCGCGGCGGGCGGCGCTGTCGTCCAGGTCCGCCGGCCAGCTATCCACGATGTTCTGGCGGCCCGGCGAAGGCTCATACGTGATCTGCGCGCCGGGAAACTCGCGCGTGACGATGGCCGCCACGTCCTGCGCCGACAGGCTGAAGGCGCTCACGTTGTACACCGCCTGCGTCAGCGCCGCGCGCGGGGCGTCGGCCAGCGCCAGCAGCGCGTGGATCGCGTCCGGCATCGCCATAAACGGGATGCGCGCGTCCGGGCGCACAAAGGCGGCGTAGGGCTGGCCCTGCGCGGCGGCGTGCAGCATCTCCGGCGCATAGTCGCTGGTCCCGCCGCTGGGCATCGTCACCGCGCTGATCAGCCCCGGAAAGCGCACGCTGCGGAAATCCACGCCGTATGGCTCAGACTGCGCGGCAAGCTGGCGGTAGTGCTTCATGTAGTAGCGCCCCAGGTGCTCGCAGTAGAGCTTGTTGCAGCCGTACATCGTCGTCGGCATCAGGAACTGGTCCTCGCGCACCGGCGGCGCGGCGGCCTTCGTCGCCAGGTCAGGCAGGCCGTAGACGGCGATCGAGCTGGGGAAGATAAACTTGACCGCCTGGCCGCGCCAGCGTGCCTGCTCGCTGGCAAGCTGGAGCAGGTTGACGGTCCCCTGCACGTTGACGCGGTGCGCCGCCTCCGGCCTGAACTCGGAATGTGTCGAGAGCAGCGCCGCCAGGTGGAAAATGGTGTCAATCTCATACTCGCTCATCAGCGTGTCGAGCAGCGAGCTGTCGAGGATGTCGCCGACAATGCTGGTTTCGACCAGCGGCAGCATGTGTTCGTCCAGCCCGCGAATGTCCAGCACCACCGTCTCCGGCTTGTCGGGCATCGCGTAAAGCTGCGAGATCAGCCCATGCCCCACCTCGCCGTTGGCCCCGGTGATCAGCGTTACTTTTTTGCGCATCGTTCCCCTCTTTGGAGTCGTCAGCCAGCAGTCAGAAACAGGAACACACTGTGCGTTTATTGTACCGCTTTTCCGCGGTTCGCCCTTGACGCGCGGCGGCGGCGGCGTACACTATACGCGGGTAGTCAGGATTGACTATTCAGAATTGACTGGGGCGGCGATGGACCGCGAACTGCTGCTGCTGGGCCTGCTGCGACAGGGCGACACGCACGGCTACCAGCTCCACGAATTTATCAACCGCTACATGGCGTCCTGCGTGGAGCTGAAGAAACCCACCGCCTATTTTCTGCTGGAGCGCATGGTCGCGGCGGGGTGGGTCACGCGCAGCGTCGCGCAGGAGGACAACCGCCCGCCGCGCCGCGTCTACCGCATCACAGCGGCGGGCGAGGCCGCCTTTCAGCGCCTGCTGCGCGCCAACCTCAGCGCGCACCAGCCGGCCCGCTTCCCCGGCGACATCGGCCTGGCCTTCACGGGCGCGCTGCCCCCGGCCGAGGCCCACGCCCTGCTGCTGAGCCGCCGCGCCGCGCTGGCCGGCGAAATCGCCGCGCTGGAAACCGCGCCGCCGCACGCCGGCACGCTCCAGCTCATGCTTGAGCATCGCGCCCGCCACCTGGCCGCCGAGCTGGACTGGCTGGACACAGTGCTGGCGCGCCTGCACTCTACTGGTGATCCACACACGGAGGCATAGTTTCAATGGAGTTCGTCGACATCGTTCGGTTTCTGCACTCGTGGGCGCGCTGGCTGGTGGTGATCGCCGCCGCCGTCGCCTTCATCATCATGCTGCTGGGGTTCGTGCAGCGCCGCAGCTACGCCGCCGGCGACCGCCGCGTGATGACCATCTTCAGCTCGCTCTTTGGCGTGCAGTGGCTGCTGGGGCTGGTGCTGCTGGTGCTGCTGGGCGCGCAGACCGGCTTCGGCGTGCGCCACTACTGGGAGCATCTGGTCGCCCAGACGGCGGCGCTGGTGGTGGCGCATCTGCACCTGCGCTGGAAGAAAGCCGGCGGCACAGCCCCCTTCCGCAACAATCTGCTCGTGCTGGTGGTCGTCATCGCGCTGGTGGTGATCGGCATTCTGGCGCTGCCGGCGGGCATCCAGTGGCGGTTCTCCGCCTCGTAAGCCGCGCTGGCTGGCCCTTTTCTCGCGCTTAACCCAACAGGAGTTGTCACACCCATGAGCAGCGCAGCCGCCGCCCCGGCGCAGGCCGAGGACAAGCTCGACTTCAAGCGCGTCCTGCCGATTTTCGTCATCGTCCTGGTCGACCTGCTGGGCCTGACCATCATCATCCCGGTGCTGCCGCTGTACGCGGTGTCGTTCGGCGCCGACGCCTTCACGATCGGCCTGCTGACCGCCGCCTACCCGCTGATGCAGCTTGTCGGCGGGCCGCTGCTGGGCGGCCTCTCTGACCGCTTCGGCCGCAGGCCGGTGCTGGTCATCAGCCAGATCGGGACGTTCATCGGCTTCCTGCTGCTGGCGGCGGCGAACGTGCTGCCGCTGCTGTTCCTGTCGCGCCTGATCGACGGCTTCACCGGCGGCAACATCGTCACCGCGCAGGCCGCCATCACCGACAGCACCACAGATCGCACCCGCGCGCAGGGCCTGGGGCTGGTCGGCGCGGCCTTCGGGCTGGGCTTCGTGCTTGGGCCGGCCATCTCTGGCATCGCCCTGGCGCTGAGCGGCAACGATTACCGCGTGCCCGCCTTAATCGCCGCCGGCTTTTCGCTGGCGTCCGTCCTGCTGACGCTGGCCTGGTTCAAAGAAACGCTGCCCCCCGAAAAGCGCGGCCAGCCGCAGCGCCAGCGCGAAAATGCCGTCCGGCGCGCCATCAGCGCCGCCCGCCGCCCACAGATCGGCGTGCTGCTGCTGCTCATCTTCCTTTACCAGTTGGTCTTTGGCGGCTTTAAGGCGCTGCTGGCGCTGTTCAACCTCAGCCGCATCGGGCTGGACGCCGCCGGCAACGCGCTGGTCTTTGTGTTCATCGGCGTCATCCTGGTGCTGGTGCAGGCGAAGTTTATCGGCCCCTGGAGCCGCCGCTACGGCGAGCGCCGCCTGATCTCCGCCGGGATGGCGCTGCTGGCGCTGGGCCTGATCCTCGCCGCGCTCACGCCGGAAGTGCCCGTTCCCTGGTACAACCGCGCCGACCTGACGGTCGAGCTGGAGGCCGACCAGACGCAGGCGATCAGCGTGCCGCTGCCGCAGTCCGACAACACGGGCTGGCTGGGGCTGGCCTGGCTGCTGGGGGCGATGCTCCCGGCGGCGGTCGGCGGCAGCGTGATCTCGCCCAGCATCAACAGCCTGATCACGCGCCGCACGCCGCCAACCGATGTCGGCGGCATGCTGGGCGCGAGCGCGTCGCTGGTCAGCCTGGCCAACGCCATCACGCCGCTGGCCGGCGGGGCGCTCTTTCAGTTGTTTGGGACGAGCGCGCCTTTCCTCGTCGGCGGCCTGATGATGGCCGCGCTGGTTGTCGTGGCGCTGCGAACGGTGCGCCCCATCCCGGAAGGCGCGCCGCCGCTGGCCGCCTACCCTTAAAGCGCCGGTCGCCAGTTCGCGGCCTTTCGGGCATAATCTCTGGACCGCCGCAGGGCCGATGAGGAGTTTCGCCTGTGCATATCGCGCTGAACGGCTGGTTCTGGGACCAGCCCAACACGGGCAGCGGGCAGTATGTGCGCCAACTGCTGCACGCGCTGCGCCGCGCCGCGCCCGACGACCGCTTCACGCTGGTGCTGCCGCCGCACATCGTGGAGGCCGACAGCCTGCCGCCTGATGTCAGCCTCGCGCCCACCGCCGGGCCGGGCGGCAGTTGGGGCAAGGTCTGGTTCGAGCAGCGCGTGTTCCCGCGCGCGGTGGCGCAGCTCGCGGCCGACATCGCCCACGTGCCCTACTGGGGGCCGCCGCTGGCCGCGCCCGCGCCGCTGGTGGTTTCCGTGCTGGATGTGATCCCGCTGGCCCTGCCCGACTATGCGCGCGGCTTCCGCG
>CAZDVL010000184.1:0-2679 GCA_964508745.1 uncultured Anaerolineaceae bacterium
CCGCCATGTGCGTTTTGCAAAGATAGTCATTTTAACAACGGCCGGCCCGCCCCCGGCGCGCAAACGCCGCCGCCGCCGGCCACAGCCCCCGCTTGCGCGCTGTTAAATTCAGGTTATGATAAGGAGGCGTGTGCAAGTTGTCACAATGGATCGAAACATCACACATTCTGGAGGGGGCGGGGTGAAAATCAGACCGCTGCTGCTAGTTGCTGCGCTGCTACTGTTGAGCTTCGTGCCGGCGGCCATCGCCTTCACGCAGGATACCGGCCCGACGGGACAGTTTGAAATCACAGGCGTGAACCCGACCGAACTCCCGCTGGTGCGTGTGACCGCCAGCGTGCGCGACCCCTTCGGCCAGCCCATCACCGGCCTGACAAAGGCCGATTTCACCCTGGTCGGCGAGCTGGCTGAACGCGCTGAGATCGTCAGCGTGACCAGCGTTGTGGACGCCGACCTGCCCATCTCGTATGTGCTGGTGATTGACACCAGCACCAGCATGGACGGCGCGCCCATCGCCAGCGCCAAAGAGGCGGCGCGCGCCTTTGTCGAGAGCCTCGGCCCCGGCGACCCGGTCGCGCTGATGACGTTCGCCAGCAGCGTGCGGCTGGTGCTGGACTTCACGACCGACCGCGCCGCCATCCTCAGCGCGCTCGACGCGCTGACCGTCGGCGGCCAGACCTACCTCTATGAGGGCGCGCTGGCCGGCGTCGAGAAGGCCGCCGGGGCCGCCGCGCCGCGCCGCCTGCTGGTCCTGCTCAGCGACGGCGGCCAGTATGACACGCGCCACCCACAGCCGACCGCCCCGCGCGAAGCCGCTGCCGAGGCCGCTGCCCGCCTGGGCGTGCCGGTCTACACCGTCGGCCTGGGCTTCGGCACCGACCGCACCTTCCTGCAGGCGCTGGCCGACAGCACCAACGCGCGCTTTGTCGAATCGCCCACGCCGGAGGAGCTGCGGGCCGCCTTTGACTCGCTGGCCCAGTCGTTCCGCAGCCAGTACGAGATCCTCATCCGCGCGGACCTCCCGGCGGACGGCACAACCTACACCCTCGGCCTGCAGGCCGACACGCCCTTCGGCGACCTCACCGACGAGGCCAGCCTGCGCACGCCCGTCCCGGTTCCGGTGGTGCGCGCGCCGGTGCTGCTGGACGAGCCGATCAGCCAGCCGACTGAAATCACGGTCGAGGTCATCGCCGACGACGGCGTCGCCTCGGTTGAAGTGCTGCTGGACGGCGCCTCTGTGGACACCCTCACGGCCGCGCCGTTCACCTACACCATTGACCCCCTGACCATGGCGCCCGGCCCGCACACGCTGGCCTTCGTCGCCACCGACAACGACGGCGACACCGGCACGGCCACCGTCGCGTTTGAGGCCGCCGCGCTGCCGCCGGAAATCAGCTTCGCGGCCGACCTGCCGCAGGGCGAGCTGCGCCAGATCACCATCGTCGAGGTGGCGGTCGGCGGCCAGACCGCGCCGGCAGGCGTCACCTTCCGCCTGGACGGCCAGGAAGGCGTGACCGTTGCCGAGCCGCCGTTCGTCTACGGCATTGACCCGTCCAGCATCGCGCCCGGCCCGCACACGCTGACCATCACCGCCGAAAACCAGGGCGGCGTGCAGGCCGAGATCGTGCGCGAATTTACAGTCGCCGACATGCCGCCGGCCGTCGCCATCAGCGGCCTGACGGCGGGCCAGACGCTCGAAGACACGGCCACCGTCAGCGTGGATGTGCTCACCAGCCAGTCCCCGCAGACCAGCATCGCGTTCGCGGTCAACGGGCAGCCGGCCGGCGACGACAGCGGCACCCTGACCCTGCGGGCCGCCGACCTGCCGCCCGGCCCGGCCACGCTGCAGGTCACCGTGACCAACGACCTGGGCCAGATCACCACCGTCAATGTGCCCTTCACTGTGGCGGCCCTGCCCCCAACCGTGACCGTCAGCGGCCTGGGCGCCGGCGACGAGGTGGCTGAGGACCGCGCCGTCACCGTCGAGGCCGGCGGGCAGACCGCCATCACCGGCGTGACCGTGACGCTGGACGGCGCGCCGCTGGCGGCCAGCGACGGCGTCTACCCGCTGCGGGTGCTGGCGCTGGAGCCGGGCGCGCACACGCTGAACATTGACGTTCTCAACGCCGGCGGCCAGCGCCGCGCGCTGGAGCTGGCGTTTGAAGTCTCCGCCGGGCCGTCGCTGACCGCGACCGCGCTGGTCACGCCCAGCGACACGCCCACGCCGGAGCCGTCGCCCACGCCGACCGCCAGGGCCACCAACACGCCGGACGCCAGCGCCAGCGCCAGCGCCACCGCTGTCCAGGCGGCCGCGAACGCCCAGGCCACCGCCGTCAGCGCGGAGGCGAGCGCCACAGCGTTCAGCGCAGCGGCGACCGGCACCGCCGACGCCGTCGCGGCGCAGGCCGAAGCGGGCGCCAGCGCCACCGTGTCGGTCGAACAGCAGGCCACCGTCAACGCGCAGGCCACCAGCGACGCGCACACGCGCGCCCTCATGCAGGCCACCGTCAACGCGCAGGCCACCAGCGACCTGCGGGCCACCATCAACGCGCAGCTCACGGAGGCCGCCAGCACCGAAGCGCCGGCCACCGCGACCACTGCGGCGCAGGTTGTCCCGGCGGCGACGATCACCAGCACGCCCACAACCGACCTGGCCGCCACCGCCGCAGTCGAACAGGC
>CAZDVL010000184.1:2779-5044 GCA_964508745.1 uncultured Anaerolineaceae bacterium
CAGGCGGCGCTCGACATCCAGGCGACACGGAGCGCCCAGGCGACGCAGAACGCGCGCGCCACCACGTCGGCGGCGCAGGCCACGGTCAACGCCCAGGCGACCATCGAGGCCCGCGCGACGCTGGACACGCAGGCGACCGACCGCGCGCAGGCGACGCTCGACGCCGCGGGGACGCTGGAAGCGACCGCCACCGCGCCGGCGGAGACGACGCCCACCGTCGAGCCGACCACCGCTGCGCAGGTGGAGGACGCCAGCGCCACGCCCACCGTCACCGGGCGCGACCGCACGCCCAGCCCGACAATGACGCCCATCGGCACGCTCATCCCGGCCCAGGCCGAGACGACGCCCGAAAGCAGCGCCGACCTGCTGCCGCTTCTGCTGATCGGCCTGGGGCTGCTGGTGCTGCTGATTGTCATCTTCCTGGTGCTCAGCCGGGCGCGCCGCCAGCGCTGACGCCGCGCACAGCCATAAAAAAGCCCCTGCTTCCGCGCGGAAGCAGGGGCTTTTTCGTCCGTCAGGCGCTCAGCTCGCGCGCCGCCTCGATGTAATCGAGGCTCTGGTGGCGGAAGTAGGTGTTGTACAGCTCGGCGTAGTGGCCGCCGCGCAGCAGCAGCGCGTCGTGCGTGCCTTCCTCGATGATCTCGCCCTGGCGCAGCACGATGATGCGGTCGGCGTTCTTGACCGTCGAGAGGCGGTGCGCGATCACGATCGAGGTGCGGTGTTCCAGCACCACGTCCAGCCCTTCCTGAATCAGCGTCTCGGTCAGCGGGTCCACGCTGGCGGTCGCCTCGTCCAGAATGATGATAGCCGGGTCCTGCAGCAGCACGCGCGCCAGCGCCACAAGCTGGCGCTGGCCCATTGACAGGCCGCTGCCGCGCTCGCCGACCTGCGTGTCCAGGCCGTTGGGCAGGGCGCGCAGCCAGTCGCCCTCGCCTACCGTGCGCGCCACCTGCTCGACGGCGGCGTCGCTGGCGTCGGTGCGCCCATAGCGAATGTTCTCGCGCACGGTGCCATCGAACAGAAACGGCGTCTGCGTGACCACGCCCAGCCGGGCGCGGTAGGCGTGCAGGTCCAGCGTGCGGATGTCGTGGCCGTCAATGCGCAGCGCGCCGCCCTGGAACTCGTAAAAGCGCGCGATCAGCCTGCCGATGCTCGACTTGCCGCTGCCGGTGTGGCCCACCAGCGCCAGCGTCTCGCCCGGCTCGACCTTCAGCGAGAAATCGCGCAGCACCGGCTCGCTCTCGTTGTAGGCGAAGTCCATCTTCTCAAAGCTGATCTCGCCGCGGACAGCCGGCAGGCGCACGCTGTCCGTCTGCACCACCTTCGGCTCGGCGTCAATGAGGGCGAACACGCGCTCGCCCGCCGCCAGCCCAAGCTGGAACTGGCTCCAGAACGAGGCGATGCTGGTCAGCGGGAACCAGAACAGCGCCAGCCCCTGAATAAACAGATACCACTCGCCGGCGCTGATGTCGCCGGCCAGGGCGCGCCCGCCGCCGAAGTACACCAGCGCCGCCGTCCCCACGCCCGCCAGCGCGTTGAGGATGGGGAAGATGCTGCTGAAGGTGTAGCCGGTGCGCAGGTTGATGCGGTACGAGCGCGCGTTGACCTCCAGAAACTCGTCGTAGATGGCCTGTTCCTGGCGGAACGTCTTGGCGACGCGGATGCCGCTCACGGTTTCCTGGATGTGGCTGCTGACGACCGCGTTCACCCGGCGCGACTGTGTGACGGTGCTGCGCGCGAGCTTGCGGAAGGCCAGCGCCGTGACAATAATCAGCGGCGACAGCAGCACCAGCAGCAGCGCCAGCGGCGCGCTCACGCTGAACAGGTAGCCCAGCAGCAGCACCACCAGCAGCAGTTGGCTTAAGAGGTCGGTCGCCAGCGTCACCACCTGCGAGAACGCCTGCGTGTCCGATGTCACGCGGCTGACGATCTTGCCGGACGGAAACGCATCGTAGAACGACAGGTCGCGCGCCAGCACCGCGTCGAAAGCGTCCTCGCGCAGCCTGAGCGTCACGTTGCCGATCGCAACCGCCGACATCCACTGGCGCACCGCGTTGAAGCCCCAGCTCAGCAGACCCAGGACGGCCACGCCAGCCGCCAGCCGCAGCAGCACCTGCGTGCTGGCTTCCTGCTGAAGCTGATCCAGGCCGCTGGAGATAAACACCGGCAGCGCGGTGCTCATCAGCGACGTGAGCAGAATCGCCACCGACACGGCGGCCATGCGCCCGGCCTGGGGCCGGAAGTAGCCGATAATGCGCCGCACCA
>CAZDVL010000185.1:0-5023 GCA_964508745.1 uncultured Anaerolineaceae bacterium
TCAGCCATAGCGGCGGTAAAGCAGGTAGAGCTGGCCGCCGCCGACCGCGACCAGCAGCAGCGCCAGCGCGACGGCGCGCAGCGGGTCCGGTAGGGCCGCCTCCAGCAGCAGCGCGCCGCCAACCAGTAAAATCAGCAGCAGGGCGTGCAGCAGCAGGGCGAAACGGCGGCCCGGCGCGCGCTGCGCGGCCCGGAACAGGCGGGCGCCGCGCGGCCCGGCGATGCTCTCGACCTCGGCCAGGTACGGCTGCGGGTCAAGGCCGTGATCGCGGGCGAAGCGCGCCAGGTCCGCCAGCGCGGCGCGGGCGCGGCGCGGGCTGGGCTGCCCGTCGGTCAGCGCGATCATCGCCAGGCTGAGGACAAAGTAGCGCAGCGGGTCGCGCTCAGGCGTGTCCTCACGGTAGAAGCGCTCGAAGGCGGCGCACAGCGCCGGGCGCGCGGCGGCAGCGTCGCGCAGCGCGGCGCGGTCGGCGTCGCTGGTCGCGGCCTCCAGGTAGAACTGCGCCAGCGCGGTCAGGTGCGGGGCGTCGGTTGGCCGTGAATCGAGGCCGGCCAGCAGCGCGGCGGCGGTTGGATGGCTGTTGGGGGATGTGGGAACGGTCAAGAACGCTCAGCCTCCCGGTCAGGCGCGGCGATTATACCCCAGGGGAGACAAAAAAAGAGGGGCGGCCCATTGGGCCGCCCCCGGTGGCTGTTACGGAACCGATTTAGAGGCTGTTGATGAGGTTCGAGAAAATGCCGCCGATTGCCGGGCCGAGCAGCGCCAGGATGACGATCACCACGACGGCGACCAGAACCAGGATGAGCGCGTATTCGACCAGACCCTGACCTTCTTCACGAGGCATGTACAGCATGATGAGAACTCCCTTAGATAATTAGTGAATGATCTCACCGTCTCCGGCTTGATTACAAGATACCACAATTTAGAATTGGCAGTCAATAGATAAAAGCTTGTTTTTACAGTTCCGCGACAATTTTCATAAATTCTTCACGGCGTTCATTCGGCGCGCTCAGAATGTGAATTTTGTGCAGGAAAAGCGCCCAGATGCCGGTGCAGCGCGGCCAGCGGCCCGCGCACGGGCGCGCTGTCGGGGGCGTCCAGCAGGCGTTCAGCGCGGTACTGGTCGTTGAAGTTGCTGGCCTGAATCATCATGAGCGCGTGGGGGCTGGCGTGGCGCAGCACGTAGGGGTATTCGGTGCGGGCGTGGTAGGCGATCACGCTGAGGGTGAGCGCCATGCTGTCGTCGCGCCCGTCCACGCGCACGCGCACGGCGTCGGTTGGCAGGCCGGCGGCGGCCGCCGCCCTCTCGACCGCGGCCACCAGCGCCAGCGTGCCGTCCAGCCAGGCATACAGGTCCGCGTGGGGCGGCGGCTCGCCGCGCAGCGCCCGGCGCAGCGTCACGACCAGCGCGCGCAGGTGGCGGCGCATCGTCAGCGCCGCCGCCGCCAGCGCCGGGAAAACTCCACCCCGGCGGCGGCCAGCAGGCCGACCTGCAGCAGCAGCGCCGCGATCAGCGCCGGCGACGCCGCGCTGCTGCGCGTGATGCTGCCGCCGCTGGTGGTGGCCAGCGGCGGGGCGGCGCCTGCCGCGGCGGCCAGCGCGACCGGCGTGCCGGTGCTGTCCGGCGTCGCGGGCGGAGCCAGCGCGATCACCTCCGGCATGGCGGCGGCGGTGGCGATGGCGAGGCGGGTTGGCGGCGCGGTGGGGCTGGGGCTGGCGGTTGGCGGCGGCGTGGCCGTCTGCGCCGCAGCGACGGCCGGCGCGGTGGCGGTGGGCGCTGCGCCGCCGGGCGTGGGCGTGAAGGTGCCGTCGTGCGGCGGGACCAGGAAGATCGAGCCGATCTCCAGCGTGCGGTTGTCGTCGAGGCCGTTGAGCTGTTTCATGTAAGCGATGTCGTCCCAGGTGTAGCCGTAGATCAGCGCGATGTCGCCCAGCGTGTCGCCGGGCTGGACCTCGTGCATGATGTTGCCGAAAGCGTCCTGGCCCACCACGTAAGAGGGCGGGGCCTGCGGCGCGCTGGATCCGCCGCCGCCGCCCGCCGCCGCTGGCGCTGGCCCGCCGGGGCCGCCGAACACCAGCACAAAGGTCGCCAGCTCGCCGCGCGCCGCGCCGATGCCGATTTCCTGATAGCGCGCGTTCGTCATGCCGTTGTAGTGGATGGGTGAGTTGACCCAGAAAACCCACGCCGAGTCGGGGCCGGCGTTGGTTCCGCCGTAGATATTCTCGCTCACGTCGGTGGATGGATAGCCGGCGGCGACGGCGCGTGTGCGCGGCCCGCTGCCGTCAGGGCGCTGGTGCGAGATCGTGCCAGAGCTGGCCATCCACTCCGCCTGGCTTTGCGCGGCGGCCGTCAGCGCGGCGTTGACGCGGTAAGCCGGCAGGCCCAACGAGGCGCGCAGGCCGTTGACCCGGCCCAGCAGGTCACCGCCGTCCTGGGCGCGCGCGGCGGCGGCATGGCCCGCGAGCAGCAGGCAGATCAACACAATTCGGCGCAGCATGGCGGGTATTCTAGCATTCTGCCGGCGTTTTGTCCCGGCTGTTTTTGGCGCCCAGCGCCAATTTCATGAGAAGCGTGTGAGCAAGCGCGTCACTTTGCGCGCTGGCGGGGGTTCTAAAGCTATACTGTTAAAGCGCTGTAAAAAATTTTCGTTCGCCAGTAGGCCAGATGCGCGGGGACCACACGTGACCATGAATACAGACCTCCTGCTGTGGGCGGTATTAGTTGCGGCCAGCTATCTGATCGGCGCGATCCCGACGGCGCACCTCATCTGCCGGGCGCACGGCGTTAACATTTTCGAGGTTGGCAGCGGCAACATGGGCGCGACCAACGTCGCCCGCGCGCTCAACCTGCGCTGGGGCATCCTGGTGTGGCTGCTCGACATGAGCAAGGGCATCGTGGCGATCGTGCTGGCGCGGATGCTGCTGCCGCACGACCTGGCGGCGGCGACGGCGGCGGCCGCGCTGGCGGCCATCGTCGGCCACAACTGGTCGGTGTTTGTCGTCCGGCTCACCGGGCGGTTGCGCGGGGGCAAAGGCGCGTCCATCGCCTTCGCCGCGCTGGCGCTGATCGCGCCGCACGTGGTGCTGGCGGTCAGCCTGGTGGGCGGGGCGATTCTGCTGCTGACGCGCTACGTCTCGCTGACGGTGCTGGTGATGCTGAGCCTGGCGACGGCGTGGGTCGTCGTGCTTTCCAGCCAGCATGTGCTGGCGTGGGAGTACGGGCTGTACGCGCTGCTGGCGCTGGCGCTCATGCTCTACCGCTTCCGCGAGAACATCCAGCGGCTGCTGAGCGGGACCGAACGCCGCCTGGGCGACCGGGTGTAGGGCCGCCGCCGGCCGTTTCAACCCTGATTTTTAGCCAGACACAACCTTGAATTTGTCGGCCTGCCTGACAGCGGCGCTGGCCGCTGCTGCGTTCGCGCTGGCGGCCTGCGGCGCGGCCAGCCCGCCCGCCGCCACGCCGACGCCAGTCATCGCCGCCACGCTGCCCCCCACCTGGACGCCAGCGCCCACTGCCACCGCTGTTCCACCCACGGCCGCGCCGACGCTGACGCGCCCGCCCGCGCCGACGGCCACGCTCAGCGCCGCCGAACTGTGCGCCGGTTTTACGCTGCTTTATGAGCTTCCTGCGGGCGCGCGTTTCGCCGCTGACGGCGTGATTCCGATCGCGGTGGCGCTGGAGGCCGCCGGGCCGGTGGTGCGTTTCAGCGCGGTGCAGCGCGGGACCGGCGCCAACCAGGGCGTGCAGTTCCCCGGCGGCCAGACGGCGCTGTTCGAGCTGCCGGTGAGCGCGCTGCCCGGCCCCGGCTGGTACGACTGGACGCTGGGCGTGGCGCTGACAGCCGACGCCGCGGCGGACGCGCTGTTGTGCGCGCGCGCAGGCGCGTTCGAGGTGGCGGCGCCCCCGCCAGCGCCGTAATGCGGCCCGGCCGGCGGCTGTGTTACAGCACCGGCTCGATCTTCAGGCGGATCGCCCCGCTGCGGCGCGGCTCGCGAAACGCGAACTCCACCCGGCTGAGGCCGGCGCCCGGCTCCAGGCGCGCGCTGACCTGTTCCGGGTCGTATTCGACGCGCAGCGCGCCGCGCCGGCCGTCGAGCACCGCCACGCCAGGGGCGAGCGCCGCCCCGCCGCGCGCGACCAGCGCCGTCGTCAGGGTGCGCGGCGCGTCGTCGAACAGCACGCCGTCCGCCAGCTCGACCCAGCCGTGCGGCGGCGTGCGGTGCAGCGCGGCCACGCGCCGCAGCGACAGCAGCCCGGCCTCTGGCGGGTAGGCATTTTTCAGCTCCAGGCTCATGAAATCAAACGTGGGGTTGAACTGCCGCTCCAGCGGGACGGCCGCCGCGTCCGGCTGCGCGGGCTGGCCGCCCGCCAGCGGGGGCGGCACGTCGGCGATGAGCAGGTCGCCGCCAAAGCAGACCGCCGCGCCGCAGCCGCCCAGCACCGCCAGCGCCAGCGCGCCGGGGTCGGAGGGGGCGAAGCGCGCCGTCATCCAGGCGAAGCGCTGATCCCAGTCGCGCGCGGGCAGCTCAGGCGGCGCAGCGGACGCCGCGCCGGGCCGCCACAGCAGGCTGCGCAGCGCCCAGGGCAGCCCGTTGGCCAGGGCGGCGCGCTGTTCCCACGCCAGCCGCGCAAGATCGGGCTGGTCGAAACGCTGCGCCAGCCAGCTCAACAGCGGCGCGGCAGGCCCGTCGGCGGGCGGGCAGCCGGCGTACACGCCGGGGCTGAGCCGGGCCAGCAGCGGCAGCCGGGCCAGCCCGGCGGAGTCCGCCAGCGGGTCAACGCGCCCGCCGGTGCGCGCGGCCAGCAGGTGCGCCAGCAGCGCCCACGCGCCCAGCCCGCGCGCCCAGCCGCACGGGGCGAACTGCTGCGGGCCGCCGTCCAGCGCCCACAGGCCGCGCGCCACAACCTCCGCCAGCCGTGCCGGGTCCGGTTCGAGGTGCAGCGCCGCGCCGACCGCGCCGGCGACACAGACGGCCGCCTCGTGGCTGGCGCTGAACATCCAGCCGAAATCGTGGCGGCTCA
>CAZDVL010000186.1:0-5012 GCA_964508745.1 uncultured Anaerolineaceae bacterium
GCCGGCCGCCTCAGCCCTTGATCCCCGTCAGGGTGATGCCTTCGATGATGTAGCGCTGGAAGAAAATGACGATGGCCAGCAGCGGCACAATCGAAAGCGTCGCGCCGGTCATAATCAGGTGCCAGTTTGCGCCCGATTCGCTGGAGAAAAACTGCAACCCGACGGGCAGGGTCATCATCATGCGGTTGGACGTGGCGATCAGCGGCCAGATAAAGGCGTTCCAGTTGCCCAGAAAGTTAAATATGCACAGCGCGCCGATGGCGGGCAGGCTCAGCGGCACGCCGATGCGCCAGAACAGGCCGAACTCGCTCACCCCGTCAATGCGGCCGGCGTCAAGCAGCTCGTTGGGCACGCCCTGCATGAACTGGCGCATCAGGAAAATGCCCGCCGCCGTAATCATGCCGGGGAACATGATACCCCAGTAGGTGTCCACCCAGGTCGGCCCGATCGGCGGGTGGACGGCCATGATATACCAGGGAATCACCAGCATCTCCGTTGGGACCATCAGCGAGCTGAGGAACAGCACGAAGATGATGCGCTTGCCTGGGAACTGGTACTTGGCGAACACGAAGCCGGCCAGCGAGTCGAAAAAGGCGACGCTCACCGTGCTGATCACCGCGACGATGATCGAGTTGAGATACCAGCGCGGCAGCGCCGTGCCCAGCAGCACCTCTCTGTAATTTTCGACGATCGGGTTTTCGGGGAAAAAGTTGGGGCGGCGGATCTCGGTCGCGTCCTTGAGCGACGTTGAAACCATCCACATGAAGGGGACAACCATCGTGACCGCCACCAGCGTCAGGCACAGGTAGGAAAACAGCTTGTAGGACCAACCGGCGGTTCTGCCGCGGGCGGGCCTCGCCGGCGCCTGATCCGGGCTTGTCTTTTCCGCTTGCTGAACAACGCTCATTGTGCCCGCCCCCTCAGATTTCTACAGCACGGGTGGTCAGGCGTAACTGCACCACCGTAATGACCAGGATGATCACGAACAGCGTCACCGTGAGCGCGGAGGCGTAGCCCATGTCAAGGCGCTGGAACGCCTCACGGTAAACCCGCAGCACCACCGTCGTTGTCGAGTTCAGCGGCCCGCCGTCGCCCTGCTGCGACATCGCCAGCACCTCGGCGAACATGCGCAAAAAGGCGATGGATTGCAGCACCACCAGGTAGACGATGCTGGGGTTGAGCAGCGGAAAGGTGATGCCCCAGAACGTCTGCCAGCGGCTGGCCCCGTCCACCTCGGCCGCCTCATAGTAGACGCGCGGGATATTCTTGACGCCGGCCAGGAAGATGATGACCACGAACCCCAGCCCCTGCCAGACCACCACCGCCAGAATCGAGTAAAGCGCCTGGTCCGGGCTGCGCAGAAAGGGCTGCTGCGGCAGCGAAAACGCCTGCAGCAGCACGTTGATCAGGCCGATGCGCGGCTGGTACAGCCAGCGGAACACCCACGAGATCGCGATGGTGGAGGTGACAAACGGCAGAAAAAAGATGACCCTGTACAGGTTGCTCAGCCGCCGGATCTCGTTGAGCATGAGCGCGATCAGCAGGCCCAGCACAAGCTGGAGCGGCATGCCCAGCGCGACATAGCGCGCTGTGTTGGCGAACGCCGCCTGCGTGACCGAGTTCGCTGTGCCCAGCTCGGTAAACAGCCGCTGGTAATTTTGCAGGCCGACATACGGCTGTTCCTGGGCGAGCGGGTTCCAGCGGTAGAAGCTCATCTGAAAGGCAAAAAGCGTCGGATAAATGCGTATATACAGGAAAAAAATCAGCGGAATCGCCAGAAAGAGATAGGCCCACACGACCTTGCGCCGCGCAACCGTCATCCGAAACCGGCCAGCGGCGCCAGCGGTGTTCTTGCCCCCAGAAGCGATGTGAGACATCGGCACGCTCGATTCATAATCCGCAGCTTGTAAATCTGCTTGCAGCCAGGCCGGGGGACCCCCGGCCTGGCTGAAGGGCAGGGCAGAACCCCACCCCCCGTTTAACCTGCTTCCGGCGCTTAGTGGTTCGCCCAGAAGCTGTCCAGCAGCGCCTGCTCCGCGACGGCGGCTTCGTTCAGCGCCTCACAGGGGTCAGTGCCGTTCAGCCGGATGCTGTCGTAGGCGTCGATCAGGTGCTGGCGCTGCGCCGTCTCGTCCACGAAGAACGTGGCGTGCGCGTACTCCAGGCCCGCCGCGAAGGGGCCAAGGATGGGGTCGGCCAGCAGTTCGGGGTCGCTGGCGGCCTCTAACTGCGCCGGAAGCTCGCCCACCTCGTTCACCCACAGCGTGCCGGCCTCCGGTGAGGTGATGAATTTCAGGAAGCGGATAGAAGCCTCAAGCTTGGCCTCGTCCCCGGCGGCCTGGCGGGTGATGCCGTGCGTCCAGTACGAGCCGAAGGTGTGCCGCTCGCCGTTCGGGCCGGCCGGCAGCTCGGCCACGCCGTAGTTGAGGTCCGGGTTGCTGTTCGCAATCGTGCCGATGCGGAACGAGCCGTCAATGTGCATGGCGGCGTCGCCGTTGATGAACGCATCGGTCGCGTTTTCGTAGATGAAGTTGTCGCTGCTGCCGGTGAAATAGGTGGTTTCAAAGTCCGACAGGTACGTGAACGCCGCGCAGCCCTCCGGGCTGTTCCACAGCACTTCGCGGTTGTCCGGGCTGTAGGGCACGCCGCCGAACTGGCGCGTCAGCACTTCGCGGAACCAGTGGTGTGCCTGGCCCGTCATCTCAGGGGCGTAGCCCATCTTGACCAGGTTCTCGATGCCCGTGCCGTTGCCGTCGTACTGCGTGAGCTGCTGGGCCATGGTCAGGAATTCTTCCAGCGTCGCGGGCGGCGCTTCCGGGTCCAGCCCGGCGGCCACGAACAGGTCCTTGTTGTAGAACAGCGCCAGCGAGCGCACCGCTGTGGGAATCGCCCAGTACTGATCCTGGAATTTCGATTCGGCAACCATCGGCGAGAAGGTGCTTTCAATCCAGTCCGCCGGGAAATCCGCCTCTGGCAGCGGGATCAGGTAGCCGGCGTCCACGAACGCGGGAATCCAGCCGTAGAACAGCGAGACGACATCCGGGCCGACCCCCGCCGGGGCCGAGGCCGCGATTTCATCGCGGAAATTGTCGTAGGCGATGTCGCTGTTGTGGACGACATCAATGTCGGGGTTTTCAGCTTCAAACTGCTCGATGAGCTTGTCCATCGCCAGCCGGCGCGGTTCGAACGTGTACTGCCAGTACTCGATCGTGACCACATCCTGGGCCTGCGCGCCGAAAATCAGCGTGAAAAAGAGCAGCAGCAGGGCCGGAACGGTCATTATGCTGAGCTTACGCATGTTACAACTCTCCTAACTGGGAAACTCATAATTCCTGGCAAGTTGTTTACAGGGCGCTAAGGCTTCTTATCTCCTGTCACCTCCTTTATCACATCCCCCCTGCCTGGCTCAGAGTTCAATTTTGAGCAGGCGCGCCGCGTTTCCGGCGAAAATCAGCCGGATGTGATCTTCTGCAAGGTTCAGCTCACGGCAGTCCCGAATCTGGTCCTGCAGGTAGCGGATGGCGAACCCGCGCGGGAAATAGCTGGAATCGCTGCCGAAGATGATGCGCTCCGGCCCGATGGTTTCCATGTATTTGCGGAACAGGTCCTTCACCGACCAGTCGCCGTCCACCCACTTGACCCACTGGTTCGAGCCGGAGGTGTCAATGTTCACGTTGCGACACGCCCAGCACAGTTGCAGCGTTTCCCGAACCCAGGCGCAGCCGAAATGCGGGATCACGAACTGCACGTCGGGGAAGTCCTTGGCGACGTTGTGCAGCTTCAGCGGGTTGATGTTCTCGTGCCAGCCGATGCCGCCGCCGCTGCCCTGGATGCCGAAGTGGATCAGCACCGGGATGTTCAGCTCGGCGCACGCCTCCCAGACCGGGTAGGCGGCCTCGTCCTCAATCGGCCGGTCAAGCATCGGGGCCAGCAGCTTATAGCCCCTGAAGCCCGCCCCCTGCACGACGCGCCTGAGTTCGTCCGCCGCGCCGTCAGCAAACGGGTAGTGGTGCGCGAAGCCAATAAAGCGGTCCGGGTAGCGCGCGACGATGCCCGCGAGGTGGTCGTTCCCGCCGCCGGTCACAAAGCCGACCGCCCGCAGCCCGTACCGTTCGATCTCCGCGGCCCAGCGCGCCGCCTGCGTGTCGTCGTCCGGCGGGTTGTTCTCCGCCGGCTCGAACCCCCAGGCCGCCCGCCACTCGCGGTTGTAGGCCTGCGCATACTCGCGGACGACAGCCGCCCGCCGCGCGCCACGCCGCCGCACATAATCCTCGTGCGCGTCCGGCCCCATGCCCGTGAACCAGGGGCGGTTGGTCGGGAAATGCGAATGGAAATCAATAACCTCAATATTCTGATACATGGCAGCACTCATCAGGTGAGATTAAACAGGTGAGATTAAGCGAAACCCCATTATAGCGCCTTGCAAATAATCTGCCCAACAATCCGCCGCGCCGCAGGTGACGTGAACGCCTGCGCCATGTGTTATAATGCGGCGCAAAAGAGCATACAACGCGATAGGGTTGGCCTGTGAAACTGGCAATTATTGGCGGCGGCAGCGTCCGCACCCCCCGCCTGATACCGACACTCGTTCAGCGCGCCGGCCAGCTTGGCCTGCGCGAGCTGTGGCTGATGGACATTCAGGCGGAGAAGCTGGAGCTGATCGGCGGCCTGTGCCAGTCCATGGCGCAGCAGCTCAACGCGCCGTTCGACATCCGCTTAACGACGGACGCCGTCGAAGCCATCCGCGACGCCCACCACGCGATCACCTCCATCAGGCCGGCCTACGAAAGCGGGCGCGCGCTTGACGAACACATCTGTTTCGAGCACGGCGTGCTGGGCCAGGAAACAACCGGCGCGGCGGGCTTTGCGATGGCGATGCGCAGCGCCCCCGCCATCCTGGAGTACGCCCGCCTGGTTGAGGCCCACGCCCGGCCCGGCGCCTGGGTCTTTAACTTCACCAACCCGGCCGGGCTGGTCGCGCAGGTGCTGCACGACGCCGGCATCCGGCGCAT
>CAZDVL010000187.1:0-5010 GCA_964508745.1 uncultured Anaerolineaceae bacterium
TCCAGCAGCGGCGTCAGGGTGGCCAGCATCCGTTCGTAGCGCTGGATGTCCTGCTCGGCGGCGCTTTCTTCCCCGGCGGACGAAGCCCCGGCTGAGCGGTTGTGCGCCTGCTCAAGCAGTTCGGCCACGGCGGTGACGGTGGCCTGCAGGTCCGCCTGCGGAAGGTCGGCCAGGTCAACGGTCGGCGCCGGCGTGTTGGTTGGCGCGGGCGTGTTGGTCGGCGCGGGCGTGTTGGTTGGCGTGGGGGTGTTGGTGGGGGCTTCCTGGCCGCCGCAGGCGGTCAGGGCAGCGATCAGCAGGATGCCCACCAGCAGGAAGCTGATCCGGGTGTGTTTACACATTGCTGCCTCGCTTTCGCTTCGTTCTTTCCGTGTCGGCCGCTGTTGGGTGCTGCAAGCGCGCCTGTCTGGGGTGTCCTGCGGCAAAAAAGCCCCGAACGCCGCCCCGCCCAGGTGTCACGTGACAGGGCCAGGCGGCGTTCGGGCGCTGTGTCAGCTTATATCTCCTCCGCGTTCAGGATCTGGCCGCCGACGCGGTTGGCCGCCAGCGCATGCGGTTCGAAGATGGCGTTCGGCCCAAAGTCCTCTGGCCCAGGCAGCGGCTCGATCGGGAAGACGGCGGCGGGGTGTTTCGCCCGCAGCTCCTCGATGTCGCCCCATTCCATGGCGCGCATCGGGCAGGCCTCCACGCACGCTGGCGCCCCGCCGGCGTCCACGATGTCCTTGCAGTAGTCGCACTTGTCGACGATCCCGCGTTCCTCATAGAAAACGGGCGCGCCCCACAGGCAGGCCCACTCGCAGTAGTGGCAGCCGATGCACAGGTCAACATCAATCTTGACGATGCCGTTGTCATCCTTGGAGATCGCCGCGGTCGGGCACACCGGCAGGCAGGGCGGGTTGGAGCAGTGGTGGCAGGCTGTGGGGATGGAGTAGGTGAAGATGTCCGGCACCCAGGCGTCGCCCTGCTGCCGCCACTCGCCGCCGCCAACGTCAATCACGCGCCGCCAGTTCTTGCCCACCTCGTTATCCGCGCGGTCCTTACAGGCAATCTGGCACGCTTTGCAGCCTATACAGGCGTTCAGGTCTACATAGAATCCGTATTGTGTCATCGTGTGCCTCCTAGGCTTTCTCTACCTGCACCATGATGCTGTGCTGCGGGTTGCCGAAGGCATACGGCGTGTTTCTCTCGGTTGTGAGCATGTTGACTGCGCCGCGGCGGTCAATGCCGCTGCCATCTGGCGTGTACCACCCACCCTGCGGAATGTCCACCAGGCCGGGCATGATGCGCACGGTCACCCGCACCGGTATCTGCATCTCGCCGCGCTGGTTCCACACCCGCACCATGTCGCCGTCCTTGATGCCACGCGCTTCAGCATCAATCGCGTTCATGAACGCGCGCTGCGGAAACGCATCTTCCATCCAGTCGATGTTGTCCCAGGTGGAGTGCGTGCGCCGCACGTAGTGGTGTCCCATGGCCTGCAGGGGGTATTCCTCGGCCTCTGGCCCAAACGGGCTTTCCCATTCCTGAACGTATTTCGGGATGGGCGGCGATTCAGCCGGGTCGCCGATGGTCTCGTTGTGTTTGGCCATCGCCACCGAGAAGATTTCGATCTTGCCGGTCGGCGTTGTCAGCGGGTTGGCTTCGGGGTCGGCGATGAAGTCCGCGAAAGGCAGCGGAATGTCGTCCGAATAGGGCACGGTCATCGAACCGCGCGCGATGAAGGACTCGCGGTCGCCGAAAAGCTCGGCGCTGTCGGCCATCATGCCGTCAATGAAGCTGTTGTACCAGTCTTCCTCGGTCTTGCCGCCGTCGGTGAACTCGTCGTAGAGGCCCAGGCGTTCGGCCAGCATCGCGGTGACGGCGTAGTCCGACGGCAGGTCGTACAGCGGCTCGACCACCTTCGGCATCAGGATACGGCTGGGGCTGTAGCCCCAGTTAGAGGCCTGGCCCCACGTTTCCATGAACGTGCAGACCGGCAGGATGATGTCCGAGTAGCGCGCCGACGGCGTCATGAAGTGGTCAGCAGTAACGATGAACTCGGCCAGCGACGTGTCTTTTAGAATCTCGGTTGTGCGGTTGATGTTGCTGTGCTGGTTGACCAGGGCGTTGCCGGCGGGGTTGTAGAGGAATTTGATGCTGTTGGGCAGCGTCTCCTCGTCGTCGGCCAGGCCCAGCACGCCCTCTTTGCGCGTCATCTCGTTGCCGCGCAGCACCGCGTCCGTCCAGGCGTGCACCGGGAACGAGTACGGAACCGGGTTGGCCGGGATGGGCATGCCCGGCGCCGGCAGGAACTCGCCGGCATAGGCGTAGGCTACGCCGGAGGCGTGGCCGCCGGAGACGCCGACGTTGCCGGTCAGCGTTGCCAGCACACAGGCGAAGCGCACCGGCTGCTCGCCGTGTGAACGGCGCTGCGGCCCCCAGCCCTGGAACAGCATGGCGGGCTTGGTGGTGGCGTATTCGCGGGCGATGCGGGCGATGGTCGCGGCGGGCACTGCCGTGATGGCCTGCGCCCACTCCGGCGTCTTGGGGACGCCGTCGCTGTCGCCCATGATGTAGGCTTTGAACGACTCAGCGCTTTCATAGCCTTCCGGCATGTGCTGGGCGTCGTAGCCGACGGCGTAGCGGTTGATGTAATCCTCGTCCAGCAGGTTTTCGGTCATCATGACATACGCCATGGCGGCCATCATGGCGCAGTCTGTGCCGGGGCGAATGGGGATCCACTCGTCGGCCAGGCCCTGCGCGCTCATGCTCAGACGCGGGTCAATCACGATTGTTTTGGCGCCGGCCTGGCGCGCCAGCTTGAGCATGTACGGCGTGTTGGTCCCATGGATCATCTCGGCGGGGTTCCACGCCCAGAGGATGATGAGCTTGCTGTTCTGCCAGTCGGCGCGGTGGCCGCCGGTCAGCGTCGTGCCGTAAGTGGCCCGCGTGGCCGGCTGGGTGCAGGCGGTCGAGTAGCTGTTGTAGTAGCCCAGCACGCCGCCGAACAGGTTCAGCAGGCGGCGGTTCGGGCTGGCCCCGGTCATCTCGGTGTAGGAACCGGATGAATAGTGGGTGTAGATTGCCGAGTTGCCGTACTGTTCCTTGACGCGGATCAGTTCGCTGGCGATGGTGTCCAGCGCCTCTTCCCAGCCGATTTCCTCGAAGCTTCCGCCGCGCTCGCCGACGCGGCGCAGGGGCGTGCGCAGCCGGTCAGGCGCATACAGCCGGCGGCGGTAGGCGCGGCCGCGCATACAGGCGATCAGCCGGGGGTCGTTGGGGTCTTCGGGCCGGTCGGTGTCGGTGGTGATGCGGGTGATCACGCCGTCCTGAACGTGGGCCTTCAGCACGCAGCGCCCGCCGCAGTTGTGCGCGCAGCCGGTGGGGATGATCTGCACTTCGCTTTGCGCCAGCGCGGTCTCCAGCGGATAAATCCCGTTCACCAGCGAGACCTTGCTGGTGAGCATGGCGGCGGCGCCGGCAGCGGTCGACCATTTGAGGAACGAACGACGGTTGAGCGCGGCGCTGTTTAACTGTGTCAGCAGGTTTGTGTCACCTTGCTTGCTCACTGAGTGACCTTTCTACACTTTGTGCTTCACGAAACAACAGAAAACAGAAAAAGCTGGCATATTCCCTTCCTTCTTTGCTCCTGAAATACGTGACAAAATGAACGCACAGAATGTGATTTTTTTCACTATATAGCCCAAGATAACAACTGTCTGTCAGCGAACGGCCCATTTTGTGTCAGGAAAAACCTGATCTTGCCCGTTTGGTGTGGCGCGCCGGCCTATTCGTGAGAATAATCACAAGCAGAGTTTGACAATTGGCGTAAAGTTGACCAGGGTGGCGTTGTAGACTTAATTTATGAAGGAGTCATTCATGCGAAAGAGACTGCCCCGGCTCCTGTGCGTCACCGGAATTCTGCTGCTGGCGGGCAGCATCTGGGTGTCGGGCTTTCAGGCGCAGGAAGGCGGCGCTGGCGCGGCCGCGGGCGACATCGCCAGCCCGGAAGAGGTCGCTGAAGCGATGCGCGCCTGGGAACAATCCAAGCACGCCAGCACCTTCGACGAGGGCCTGGGCGCCGACACCACCTGCGCCCGCTGCAAATCTCCGCTGAACTGGGACCCGACCTCCGTGGCCGCCGACGCCGCGCTGGACTGCGCATCCTGCAAGCGCATCCCCGGCGAGGCGCGCCCGCTGCTGGAAGGCAGCGTGCCGATCGCTGAGGGTGAGTGGCGCAATATCGGCTGTGAGGTGTGCCACGAGCCGGTTGGCGACTCGTATCGCGTCGAGCCTGTGCTGTGGAACCAGCGGCTGGGCGTCTATGAGCCGGTGGAGTCAATTGACGCGCTGTGCGCGCACTGTCACGAAGGCCGCCACGGCTTTGGGGTGAGCGAGGAAGTGCGCGCAGACCAGGCGCACCGCGGCTGGTCGTGCATGGACTGCCACGACCCGCACGGCGGCGAGGTCCTCTGCACCGACTGCCACGACGTGACCACCGGCCCCGCTGCCGTGGAACACGCCAACCACACCGAGGTTCACTGCACGGCCTGCCACGACGCCGGCGGGCTGGGGCTGTGGTATGAACGTGACGACGAGTCCCGCTACTACAACACGGTCATCACGCGCCGTTTCGCGCACACGCTCACGTCGTGGCCGTCGCACAACCTGCAAACAGAAGTGGACTGCCGGCGCTGCCACCACCTGGCCAACTTAGACCGCCCCGCTATTGCTCAGACCGTGTCCTGTCAGAATGGCGCCTGCCATCCTTCAGGCGCTGTCCTTTACTGGTGTCCGTTGTTCCCTCAGGAAGCCCGGCCATGACCAACGACCGACAAGCTGTAGGGCTGCTGCTGCTGGTTATCGTCATCAGCGTGCTGGGGGCCGCCTGCGGCGCCGCCCCGGCGGCCACGCCCACACCCACACCCCGCGACGACAGCGCCATTCGCGCGGCCCTGGCCGCGGGCGTTCACGCGGACACCTACGATCTGGGAATGGGGCCAAACACTTACTGCGCTGAGTGTAAATCAC
>CAZDVL010000188.1:0-4986 GCA_964508745.1 uncultured Anaerolineaceae bacterium
CAAGGGGCCGGGCATCCACACGGCCCGCGCCGAGGTGGCGCTGAAAGTGGCGGAGCTGCCGCCCGCAGAGGCGCTGGCGGAGGCGGCCGCGCGCTTCGCGCAGCAGACAGGTTACACGCTGGCCGTCAGCGCGGATTAGCCGCAACGTCACCGGTTTCAGGTGACAGACGGCACTTACCCCTGCCGCCGATCAAGGGTAAAGTGGGGGCAGTGTTAATTGTGAAAGTATTCACAAATTAACTGATGCCAGACCGCTGCTGTCAGGCGGGTTATACCCCTCCCGTCTGGCTGGCTGCGTAACTGCTCTCCTTATGCACAGCGCCCGGCACACACGTGTGCCGGGCGCCTGCGTTTGCCGCTACAGCCCGCGCCGCGTCGCGCCAGAGCCGCTCCACTCGATCTGACGGCTGACCAGCGCCATGAAGTAGCTGAACACAAAGTAGATGACGGAGATAAACACGAACACCTCGCGCCGCGTCCCCAGGAACTCGGTTTGCGACACGACCGCCTGCGCGATGCCGGTCAGGTCAATCAGGCCGACGATCGCCACCAGCGACGTGTCCTTGAACAGCGCGATGAACTGGCCGACCAGCGCCGGGATCACGGCGCGCAGCGCCTGCGGCAGCGTGATGAACAGCGTCACCTGCCAGGCGGCCAGCCCCAGCGCCTTGCCCGCCTCCTCCTGGCCGGGCGGGATGGACTGCAGGCCGCCGCGCACGTTCTCCGCCAGGTACGCCGCGCTGAACAGCAGCACCGCGACCATCGCGCGGTAGGCTGCCGTTTCCGGCCCGGCCAGCGCCGGGTTGACCAGCGGCAGCAGCAGCATAGACATGAACAGCACAGTGATCAGCGGCACGCCGCGCACGATCTCGATGTAGAGCGTGCAGGCAGCGCTCACCACCGGCAGGTGGCTGCGCCGCCCCAGCGCCAGCAGCACGCCCAGCGGGAACGAGCCGAGGATGCCGACGACGGTCAGCAGCACCGTGAGCAGCAGGCCGCCCCACAGGCGCGAGTCGGTCTGCGGCAGGATGGCGCTGCCGCTGAAGCCCAACACCAGGACGAACATCACCGGCGGCACCGCGATCAGCAGCCACGTCGCCGCGCGCTGCGACGTGCGGCGCGGCTTTGTGCCGCGCGAGAAGCGCCGATCCAGCAGGCGCGCCGCGAGGTAGCCCACCGCGCCGCTGATGAACAGCAGCAGCAGCGGCAGGTTGATCTCGCTCAGGAACGGCCCCAGGTACACGCGCAGGTAATCGCTCAGGCTGCGGTCGCCGCGGTACTGGTTCTCGATGATGTTGACGTAGGGCAGCTCTGCGCCCTCGCTGACGGGCCGCCCGCCCTCAACGGTGAAGCTGTCGGTCATGCGCACGTACTGGCTGACGCGGCGCGGCGCGACCACCGTGCCGTCGGGCAGCGTCTGGCTGGGGCGCGTGAACATCAGCTCCAGGATCGGGTAAATGCCGATGTTCGTCAGCAGCGTGACGCCCGGCTCGTCCCCCGCGATTGTCTTGCGCAGCACGTACCAGCCATCCGCCGGCAGCGTCACCGCGAACGGCTCGGACTGCGCGGTCAGCGCGGCCTGCGCCACCGGCTCCAGCGCCGCGTCCAGGATGGCGATGTCCACCGGGCGCTGGTTGAGCGCATACGTGTCAATGATGGGCGGCGGCGGGTCCAGCCGTTCCAGTTCGCGCGTGAACTGTTCGCGCTGGTTGGGCGTGATGGCGTCGCCCGCCAGCAGGCGCTCCAGGGCCGCCTTGCGCGCCAGCGCGCCGAGCCGGTTGGCGGCGGCGTTGCGCAGCGTGTTGGCGCTGGTGTCGCTGAAGCCGGAAAGCTGCGCCAGCGCGTCGTCGTCCAGGCCGGTTTCAACGGCCACGCGCAGCGTGATCGTCTCGCCGGCGCGGCCGACAAAGCCGACCTGTTCCTCGGCGACCTGGCTGACCGAGCCGGTGGCGATCGGCACGTTGCCGGCGACGTAATAGGCGGTCGGCTGCGGCAGCAGCGTGAACAGCGGCGGCAGCACGAACAGCAGCGCCAGAATAATCACGCTGACCAGCATCAGCGCGGTTGGCACGCGCGCCCAGGCCGCGACCGCCAGCCCCAGCACGAACACGATAAAGACCGCCATCCACGCCAGGCGCCACTCCTGCGCGACCTCGTAGCGGCCGACCATGAACTGGCGCAGGCTGAAGGTGATGGCGAACCAGTTGGCCCAGCGCAGCGACCAGGTGACGAACGTCGTCACGGTGTAGATAATCAGGGCGATGCCGCCCAGCGTCAGCAGCGTGTCGGACCACGAGCGGAACAGGTTTTTCTGAATCCACGCCAGCGGGCCAACCACCAGCAGCGGCGGCGCTGTGCTCGCCGGTTCCTCGGTATAGACACGGTTGATGGACTCAGGATCGCGCGTGGTCATATGCTTGTCAGCTTCCCCCTACCGCGTCACCAGCCGGAAACGCGCGTTCAGCCAGTTCATCCCCGCCGAAATCACCAGGCTCAGGAACAGGTACGAGAGCATGACCATGGTGATGCCGGTGACGGACTGGCCCGACTGGTTCATGATCGTGCTGGTGATCTGGAACAGGTCAGAAAAGGCGATCGCCAGGCCCAGGCTGGAGTTTTTCGCCAGGTTCAGGTACTGGTTGCCCAGCGGCGGGATAATGACGCGCAGCGCCTGCGGCAGAATCACGACGGCCAGCACCTGGTTGGTTTTGAGGCCCAGGGCGCGCGCGGCCTCGATCTGCCCGTAAGAGACAGCGAGGATGCCGGCGCGCACGATCTCCGCGATGAAGGCGGAGGTGTACACGACCAGCCCCAGCAGCAGCGCCATGTACTCCGGCGAGACGGCCGTGCCGGTTTTGAAGCGCAGCCCCTGGCGCTCTGGCAGCAGCAGCAGCAGCGGCGCCGTGTTGTAAAGCTGCTCGTCGGCGGCTGTCAGCAGGCCCTCGGCGCGGGCCTGTTCCAGCGGCAGCGCGACGACCTGGCCGTCCTGCTTCAGCGGGACCACCTGCGGCGGCGGCGCGGCGCTCACCAGCAGCCAGCCGGCCAGCGCGAAGCCGACGGCCGCCAGCAGGGCGTAGCGCGCGCGGGGGATGGCGCGGCCGGACGTTTCCAGCAGCCGCCCGCCGTAGACCCAGATCGCGCCGGCCACGACCAGCCCCAGCCCGACGAACGCCATCCACAGGGGGAAGCGCGCCGTGACCAGCGTTTCCGGCAGCACGAAGCCGCGAATGCTGATGTAGAACCAGGGGTAGACCTCAAAGCGCAGGGCGGCGCTGGGCATGATGCCCAGGTAGAACAGCAGGCCGGCGCTGAGCTGGCCCGCCGCCGCGCCCAGCGCCAGCGGCCGCCAGCGCGCCGGCAGCGCGCGCGCCGCCAGCGCCAGCAGCAGCAGGCTGACGCCCACGTAAACGAGGAACTGCGGCCTGAGCAGCGCGCCCGCGCCGTAAAGGTTCTGCCAGCCGTCCACGTTGGATGCCAGCCAGAAGGCCGCCTCTGTGACGACCACCGCCGCCGCGATGCCGGTGAGGACCGTCACGCGCCGCCAGTTATCTGTCGGGTTGTGGTGCAGCGCCCGCCGCGCGCCGAACCACAGCGCCGCGTAGAGCAGCAGGCGCAGCGGCAGAAACAGCACGCCTTCGCTGGGGATAGTCAGCGCCTCGTTGAGCGTGGGCAGGCCGAACATGATCACGTAATAGAAGACGAACAACTGCACCAGCAGCGGCGTGTTGCGCAGCACCTCCACGTAGACGCGGGCGATGGTGCGCACCAGCCAGTTGCTGCTGAGCAGAAAGACGCCGAACAGCACGCCCACAATCGTTGACAGGATCAGCCCCATCACCACCACGCGCAGCGTGTTCATGACGCCCACCTGGAACGCCTGCAGGTAGGTGCTGTCGCCGGAGTACCACGCCGGCGATTCGCCGATGCCGAAGCCGGCGCGGTTCTGCAAAAAGACGAAATTGGGGACGAGGCCGTTGGCTTCCAGCCGCCCGCCGACGGTGGCGACCAACTGTGAAAACAGGAACAGCACAATAATGACAAAGAGCGCCTGGCCGATAAACTGAAGCACGCGCACATCGCGCAGAAAGGCGGGGATGATGCTGCGGGGGGGCTGATGGGTGGGCACGCTGCTGACGCTCCTTTCGCAGGTGCTGCCTGCCCCTGGCGGGTAAACGGCCAGGGGCAGGGTAAAAAAGGCTCAGTTCAACGGACGGCGCGGCGAACCCGTAGCAGGCTCTAGCGGAACGGCGGGGCGTAGAGCAGGCCGCCGTTGGTCCACAGGTCGTTGAGGCCGCGCCCCAGGTTGAAGGGCGCGACGCCCAGGTTGCGGGCGTACACTTCGCCGTAGTTGCCCACCTGCTTGAGCACCGTCACCATGAAGTCGTTGGCGATGCCCAGGTAGTTGCCGGCATCGTTGCCGCCCTGGCCCAGCAGGCGCTGGATTTCGGGGTTCTCGCTGGCGAGGAAGTCGTCCACGTTCTGGCTGGTGATGCCGAATTCCTCAGCCTGGATCATGCCGAAGACCGTCCAGGTGATGATGTCGGCGAACTGCGGGTCAGACTGCGGCGACAGCGGGGCGAGCGGCTCTTTGCTCAGCGTGATGTCGAGAATCTTGTACAGGCTGGGGTCGGCCGCGCGCCCGGCGTGGAAGGCGACGATGCCGCTCTTGTCGGTCGTCCAGGCGTCGCAGCGCCCGCTCTCGAACGCGGTCCAGGTGGAGTCGGCGTCCGGGTAGGTCTGGATGTCGATCGCCAGCCCGCGCGAGGTGATGGCGTCGGTGAGGTTCAGCTCGGTGGTGGTCCCGCTCTGGACGCAGATCGAGCCGCCGTCCAGGTCCTCGATGGTCTCGACGCCGCTGGCGATGGTCGTGCCGATGCCCTGGCCGTCGTAGAAGGTGACGGGCGCGAAGGTCACGCCCCAGAGGGTGTCGCGGCTCAGCGTCCAGGTGGTGTTGCGCGAGAGCACGTCGATCTCGCCGCTCTGGAT
>CAZDVL010000189.1:0-4949 GCA_964508745.1 uncultured Anaerolineaceae bacterium
CGCTCGCGGATGGTGCGCCAGTTGGTGAGCGTGCCGCCCAGCCAGCGGTGGCTGACGTAGGGCATGTGGCAGCGCTCGGCCTGGGCCGCGATGGTTTCCTGCGCCTGGCGCTTGGTGCCGACGAACAGCACCGTGCCGCCGTCGGCGACCGTGTCGCGGATCATGTCGTAGTACTTATTGAGGTTGACGATGGTCTGCTGCAGGTCAATGATGTGGATGCCGTTGCGTTCGCCAAAGATAAACGGCTTCATCTTGGGGTTCCACTTGGTCGTGCGGTGGCCGAAGTGGACGCCCGTTTCGAGAAGCCCCTTCATAGAAACGGAGGAAGGCATAGTGCGGTTATTCTCCTGTAGACAGTGTTTGTACGAGCACGCCCTTCATCCCCTGCCGTCAATCAGGCCGGGCCTGACAACACCGGGCCGGGTCCGGGCGTGTGATTTTCAGCCAGCGGCGCTGGCCGTAACCGGCAGCATTGTAGCACAGCGGGCCGGTGCGCTTCAAGGCGGGGTTTGCCGGGGCGGGGGGGGTAAAGCGCCGCCGGGGGCATGAACGAGCGTCCATGCCCCCGGCAGCGAAGACTCGTCAGCGAATCGTCGGGTCGCTGATCCACACGTCCGGCGACACCAGCGTTGTCCCCTCGATCAGCAGGTTGGTGTTGTAGCCGTAGGGGAACTCGTAGACGTTCAGGCCGTTGAACTGCGACAGCACCGGCTTGGCCACGCCCAGCGCGTTGTCGAACACGCGGATCACCGGCTCGCAGGTGATCTGCGCCGTCTCGTTGCAGATTTCCAGCGCGACCTGCGCCGTGCGCGTCTGCGCGTTGTCCTGCAGGTACGTCACGCGCACGTGGTTCCACGACACCTGTGTGCGCTCGCCGCTGATCTCGCCGTCGCTGGGCGGCGGCGCGGCGGGCGTCGTCTGGAGCAGCAGCAGCTCCAGCGGGCCAGAGCCGGTCGGCGTGGGCGTGGGGGCCGGGCCGTTGCACCAGCGCGCGTCGCAGAACGTCAGCGGGCGCACACCGTCGAGCGTGGGCAGCGAGAAGAACTCCTCCTCAGGCAGCGTCGTCCAGCGCCGGTCAATGTAGAGCGCGAAGTCGTCGCCGCTGACGAACATCATGCGCGAGTCGGACTCGCCCTCCGGCGCCAGGTAGTTGCGATACCAGGCGCGAAAGCGCGTGCCGCCGGGCATGATGCCCATGTACTGGGTCGCCGCCACGTCCAGGTAAGCGAAGGCGTACTCGGCCTCGGCCAGGTAGCGCCCGCCCTCCGCCTCCTCGACCACGTCCAGCACGGGCGGGTTTTCCGCCGCGCGGTTGGCCTCGGCCTCGGCGCTGGCGCAGTAGGCGGCGTCGGCGGCCACGTCCGGCACAAGGTCGTAAGCCTGCTGCACGAACAGCACCAGGTTCTGCACCAGCGGCGCGCAGCGGGCCAGCGGGTCCTCGTTCTGCCAGCCGCGCGGGCGCGCGTCCGGCCCCAGCGTTTCGTCGGCCAGCAGCTCCAGGTCGTGGCGCGTGTTGCGATAGAACAGGGCCGGGTCGTTGGCGATCACGCCGATCCACGCCGGCGGGCGCGCGGCGCGCCCCAGCGTTTCGTCGGCCAGCAGCTCCAGGTCGAGGAACAGGTCCGCGCCGAAGGTCGGCGACGCCAGGTCGGTGTTGCGGCGGTAGCCCACCGGGCGCTCGTAGAGGCCCAGCGTTTCGTCGGCCAGGCGCTCCAGGTCGCCGCGCGCGGCCAGCGTCAGCTCGGCCAGCAGGGCCGCGTCCTCGTTGACGGCGGTGTTGGCCGGCACGTCGCTGACCTCAGCGGCGACCAACTGGCAGTAGTTGGGCGTGCCCGCCGGCGTCGTCAGCGCGCGGCCGGTCACGGTCGCCAGCAGCGCGGCGGCGTTCTGCAGCGTGCGGTCACAGCGGTTGAGCGCCGGCCCGCCGCGCCACGTCGGCGGGCGCGTCCCCGCGCCGTACACGCCGTCGGCCAGCAGCTCCAGGTCGTGGCGGACGTTGCGCGCCAGGATGTCGGCCCGCGTCGAAGTCGCGCCGATCCAGCCGTCCGGGCGTTCCTGCGGGCTGTAGAGCGCGGCGGCCAGCAGCTCGGTGTCGAACCAGAGGTCGGCGCTGGCGGCGGGCGCGGCCGGGTCGTCCGTGCCGGTCCAGCCTTCGGGGCGCTGGCCGGGGGCCAGGGCCGCGTCCGCCAGCAGTTCGAGATCGGCGCGGGCGTTGGCCACAAAGACGCCCAGCGCGTCCTGGGCCAGCGGCCCGGCGCGCACCGCCCCCAGCGCGGCGGCCAGCGCCGCCCCTGCCATCAACATCACCAGTGAGAACCGTTTCATCGTCCAACCCCGCTGCGCTACTGTCGCTGCACACCCCCATTATACTCATGGCCCGCGCAAACGACACTGGGCCGCCGGTCATAAACGCGCCGCCGCGCTTGTCGCCCCTGCCAATTTGAGTAGAATAGTTGCCACACGGCCACTGGACGCACGAGAGCAGGTACGCTGTTGGATTTTGAAGCGCTTGTCGGGCATCTGCACATTGTCAACGGCCACGCCATCAGCGCCGCCCCGCCGGGCGCGCTGGTCGAGGTCGCGCCGCGCAAAGCGGTGCGCGGCCGTGAGATGGACACCATCTTCATGCTGGCGCTGCCGGTCGGCGAGCTGGCGGCCCCGGCGCGCTTCCTGGAGCAGATGGCCGAGCACGCCGCCGAGCGCTATTTCTCCAGCGGCGGCGGCGTCACGGCGGGCATTCGCTCGGTGTTCACCACGCTGAACCAGAACCTGTACGAACACAACGAGTCTGGCAAGCGCCGCCACGAGGCCGCGCTGCTGTGCGCCGTGCTGCACAGCGGCGACCTGTACCTGGCGCGCGCCGGGCGCTGCGCGGCCCTGCTGGCGCACGAGAACACGCTGGAGGCGCTGCCCGGCGCCGGCGCCGCAGACAGCGCGCCGCTGGGCCTGCACCCGGTGGTGGATGTCAAGCTGAACCGCTACCGCGTCGCCAGCGGCACGCGCCTGCTGCTGGCCGACGCCGGGCTGGCGGGCATCAGCCCCGAAGCCCTCCAACCGGCGCTGCGCGGCGCGCACATCGGCGAGGTGCTGGGCAGCGTCAGGGCGCTGCCTGTCAGCCAGCTCACGCTGCTGGCGGTGGAGTTCGTGCCGCCCGACGCCGCCATCCCGCTGCCGGTGCGCGAGGGCGAATCGATGCGCAAGACGGCCGCGCCCGCGCCAGAGGCGGCGGCGCCCGCCGGGGAAAGCGCGCCGCGCGCCCGGCCGCTGGCCGGGGCCATCAGCACGTTTCGCTTTCGCGCGCAGCGGCGGGCCGGGGCCGCCGCGCTGGGGGCCGCCGACGGCCTGGGCGCGGTCAGCAGCGCGCTGACGCCGCCCGAACCCGCGCCCGCCGCGGACGCGCCGCCCGCCCGCCGCCGCATCTCCCCCGCCAACATGGCGCGGCTGGCGTGGCTGCTGCCGGTCGTGGTGGTCGTGCTGGTGCTGCTGATGTGGCTGGGCGGGACCGGCCAGAGCGAGTTTGAGCTGTGTGTCAACGACGCCAACCGCGAGGCCGAGCGCGCCCGCCTGATCGCCTCCAGCGACCGCACTGGCACGCTGGCGGCCTGGAACGCCGTGCTGGTGCTGGTGGAGCGCTGCGAGAACATCCGCGCGGGTGACGCGGCGCTGGCGGCGCTGCGGCGCGAGGGCCAGGAAACGATTGACCTGCTCTCCGAGATCGAACGGCGCGACACGGTGGCCATTGCCGCCTTCCCCAACGCCGCGCTGACCCGCGTGATCCTGCGCGGCGAGGACCTGTACGTGCTGGACGACAACAACGACCAGGTGTACCGCGTCACGCTGGCGAGCGACGGCCTGAGCATGCTGCCGAACTCGCGCCAGCCGATCATCAACATGCGGCGCGGGGCCACCGTCAGCCAGTTCACGATGGGCGACATCGTGGACATCGCCTGGGCCGACGACGGCAGCGGCCTCAGCCAGGGCAACGTGCTGATCGCGCTCGACCGCAGCGGCGTGATCGTGGAGTATTCGCCGACGTTTCTGGCGCGCGGCGTGCAGCGCCTGCTGGGGACCGAGAGCTGGGTGAACCCGGTGCGCGCGCACATCTGGCAGGGGCGGCTGTACATTCTCGACACGGGGGCCAACCAGATCTGGCGCTATGACCCGTCGGGCGGGGCCTACCCCGGCGGCCCGCTGGAGTATTTCACCGGCCAGAACCGCCCGGCGCTGGGCAACGCGGTGGACTTCGCCATTGACCCCAACGGGCGCGTGTTCCTGCTGTTCCGCGAGGGCATCGTGACGGTCTTTCGCACCGGCGAACAGCAGCCGTTCGGCTTCGCTGGCTTCCCGGACGGCCAGGGCCTGACCGACGCCGAGGCGATGTACCTCAACACCAACCCGATCTCGCAGAGCATCTACTTCGCCAGCCGCGAGACGCGCACGATCTACGAAACGTCGCAGGCCGGCACTTTTTTCAACAACTTCCGGGCGTTCGACGAAGCGCAGTTCGCCGCCCTGAGCAACGTCGTGGCCGACGACAACCGCCAGGTGATCTACGCGCTGTCCGGCAACGCCATTCTCGCCTTCCGCAAGTGAGCGCCGCTGGCGAACATCGGTTACGGCGCGCACGGAGGCGGCCTGATGAACGCTCCCGCTGAGCTGTTGTGGCGGGCCAACAACGAGTATCGCAAGCGGCTGACACAGGCGGCCACCTGCCTGCATCTGCTGGAGCAGCAGGTGCTGGCGCTGGACAAGGCCAACCAGGCGCGCACGCTGGCGGCGCTGCGCCACACGCTGGAGGAAGTGGACGCGCTGGCCGAGGAACACCGCGTCTGGCGCTACCGCTACTACTACGAGTCGCCCGACACGCGGCGCATGGTGCACGACAGCGCCGCCGTCTACCAGGCGCTGGCGCGTTTCAGCCGCCTGCGCGTCCAGCACGGGCGCCGCCT
>CAZDVL010000190.1:0-4921 GCA_964508745.1 uncultured Anaerolineaceae bacterium
CCCCTCTGTGGGAGAGGGGCCGGGGGTGAGGGGTAACTGGGATCCGCAGCAGGACAAGCGCCCGACCGTGTGGGAAGCCACGCATCACCTGATCGAGCGGCTGAACAGCCACGGGGAAACGGGTTCTGCGCTGCTGATGGCCAGGATGCCGCACGAGATGGCGGCCGAGGCGCGCAATCTCGCCTATCGGCTGTACAGCATCTGCGAGCGCAAGGGCTGGGCAGATCACGCGCGCGATTACAACGCGCTGGTGGTGAGGTGGGCGGGCATCGGCGGGGAAACCTTACGTCTGCGCGCTGCGGCCGAGTCAGGGCAGGCGACACAGCAACCCAGATTATTCGATGACACGTAGGGGCGCAATGCATTGCGCCCTACAGGCAATCGATTGGACAACCACATGAACCAGCGCCACCGCCGCTCCATCCGCCTGAAAGATTACGACTACACGCAGCACGGCGCCTATTTCGTGACCATTTGCGCACACGAACGGCGGTGTGTGTTCGGGAACATTGTCGCCGGTGACATGGTGTTGAACGCATGGGGGCGGGTCGTACAATCGTGTTGGGATAAAATCCCGGCGCATTTCCCGATGGTGGAATTGGATGCATTTGTGGTGATGCCGAATCATGTGCATGGAATTATTGTGATTGTGGATATTGGGGTACGGGCGACCCATGGGTCGCCCGTACATGGGTCGCCCGTACATGGGGCGATCGGACATAGGGCGCCCGTACATGGGGCGCCCGTACTAACGCACCCAACACAACCAAATGGACCGAAACCCAATTCATTGGGCGCGATCATTGGGCAATTCAAATCCGCCGTCACCCGCCGCATCAACCGTCTGTCGGGCGCGCCCGGCCACCCGGTCTGGCAGCGCAATTATTACGAACACATCGTCCGCAGCGAGGAATCGCTGAACGCCATCCGCGCCTATATCGCCGACAACCCGGCGAAATGGGCACAGGATACATTATTCACCGAACCGTAGGGGCGCAATGGATTGCGCCCAATATGAGAGGAATCGTGTTATGGCGAAATCGAATCGTGATCGCGTCAGCGAAATTATGGACGCGCTTAAGGCCGGCCTGGGGCCATTCGTCCTGCGCGAGTATAAATTCAGCTATAAAGGCTCGCGTTATCTGCAAGAGATCGAACTGACGCTCAACACCAACGCCTATTCCGCCCCGCATCTGCCGGATGAGGAAACCGCGTTGCGTGAGGTCGATGTGCAGGGCTGGCTGAATCTGATGGTCCGCAGGTGGAACGATGTGTTCCGGTCGAAGCTGGGGCACAGCGAGCGCTCCTACGCCAGCGAACTGCTCACCGCCCGTCACGACTGGGCGCACCAGGCGGCGTTCACGAACGATCAGGCCTATCGCGTGGCAGATACCGCCGCCCGTCTGCTGCTGGCGGTCAGCGCGCCTGGCGAAGCGCAGATCGTCCAGAATATCGCGCAGGAGCTGCTGCGCCTGCGCTATGAAGCCGAACAGAAAGTCTCCAAGAAAACGACAGCGCCGCTCAGCGAAGCGCCAGCGACCACTTCTCCGGGGCTGCGCCCGTGGCGGCTGGTCGTCAAGCCGCATCCTGATGTCGCCAGCGGGCGCTACATCCAGGCGGAGTTCGCCGCCGATCTCGCTCAGGTGGTGCAGGGCAAAGCCGACCCCGAATATGGCGACCCGAAAGAGTTCTTCCGCCGCACCTACCTCACCGAGGGCCTGATGGATCTGCTTGTGACGGGCATCAAACGGCTGACGGGGCAGGGTGGCGATCCGGTGGTTCAGCTTCAAACCAGCTTTGGCGGCGGCAAGACGCACAGTATGCTGGCGCTCTATCATCTGCTGAGCGGGCAGATCGGCTTCAGCGAGATTCCGGGCGGCGAAGACATCGTCAGGCGGGTCGGCAATATTGATGATCGGATCAATGCGAACCGTGCGGTTATAGTCGGCACCGCCTTCAGCCCCACTGAACCGCGCCAGTATCAGGATTGCACCACGCACACGCTCTGGGGCGACATCGCCTATCAGATTGGTGGCGTTGAGGGCTATCGCCTGGTCGAGAGGGCGGACCTGGCCGGCGTGAGTCCGGGTTCAGATACGCTGCTTGAACTGCTGGAGACGTTTGGCCCGGCGCTGCTCATCGTGGATGAGCTGGTCGCCTTTGCGCGCAACCTTTACAACGCCCCGGATCGGCTGCCCGCCGGGTCGTTCGACGCGGTGATGACCTTCGTTCAGTCGCTGACGGAGGCCGTCAAGCGCTCCAGCGATTCGATGCTGCTGGTCTCCATCCCCGAAAGTGACATCGAAATCGGCGGCGAAGGCGGCAAAGCTGCGCTGGACATCCTCGCCAAGACCATCGGGCGCATCGAGTCGGTGTGGAAGCCTGTCATCGCGACAGAGAGCTTTGAGATTGTGCGCCGCCGCCTGTTCTCGCCGGAGATGGATTACGCCGCCCGCGACGCAGTGCTGTCTGCCTTCCGCGAGCTGTACGTGGGCAACAGCGGCGAGTTTCCGCCCGGCGTGGCCGAAGGCGATTATCTGCGCCGCATGCAGGAAGCCTACCCGATTCACCCGGAACTGTTCGCACGGCTGTATGAGGACTGGTCCACGTTGGATCGCTTCCAGCGCACACGCGGTGTGCTGCGGCTGATGGCGACGGTGATACATCGCCTGTGGACGGACAATGACCAGTCGCTGATGATTATGCCCGCTTCGATTCCACTGTGGGCGGCGACGGTGCGCAACGAAATGCTGCGCTACCTGCCGGAGAACTGGCCCGCGATTGTGGATGCCGACATTGACGGCGAAGATTCCAAACCCTACCAGATCGACAAGAGCATCCCCACGCTGGGGCAGTACGCCGCTAGCCGCCGCGTCGCCCGCGCGATCTTTGTCGGCAGCGCGCCGTCAGTGGCCGGGCAGAGCGTGCGCGGCATTGAGGAAGTGCGCGTGCGCCTGGCAACAGCGCAGCCTGGCGAACAGCTTGCTGCTTTCAACGACGCGCTGCGCCGGATGAGCAACCAGCTCACCTATCTGTACACCGACGGCAGCCGCTACTGGTACGACACGCACCCGACCGTCAACCGCATGGCGCAGGATCGCGCCCAGAACATCCGCCCCGATCTGCTGTATCAGGAGGCGATTGACCGCCTGCGGGCCGTGCGCTATCGCCGCGAGGACTTCGCCGCCGCGCACATCGCGCCGCAGGGTTCGGGGGATGTCGCCGACGAGTGGCGCGCCCGCGTGGTCGTCCTCGCGCCAGAATATGGGCACAAGCGCAACGGCGGCGGTCTGTCACAGGCGCAGGAAGTTGCCAAAGAAATCCTGGAAAACCGGGGGAACTCGCCGCGCCTGTATCGCAATATGCTGGTGTTTATTGCCCCGGACGTGACCAACGCTGAGGCGTGGGCGCAGTCGCTGCGCGAGTATCTGGCGTGGAAATCCATCGACGACGACGCCGAGCCGCTTAACCTCGATGCTCAACAGCGCAAACAGGTTGCTACCGCGCTCAAACGCGCGGAAGAAACGCTTCTGGTGCGTTTGCAGGAGACGTATTCATGGCTGATCGTCCCCGCCCAACCCGAACCAACTGGCCCTATCGACTATCAGGCGCATCGCATCAGCGGGCAGGACAGTTTTTATGACCGCGCCGCCCGCAAACTGCGCCAGAGCGAGCTGCTCATCCAGCGCTGGTCGCCGGACAACCTCCGCATGGAGCTTGACCGCTACCTGTGGCGCGACCAGCCGCATCTGGGATTGAAGCAGCTCTGGGAATATCTCGCTCGCTACTGCTATCTGCCGCGTCTGTTCAACGAAGATGTGCTGCTGTCAGCGGTGAGCGATGGCGTGGCGCGCCCCGATGCGCCTTTCGGCTGCGCGACGATGGTCGGGCAGGAGGGTGGATACAAAGGGCTGGTGTTCGGGCACGGCACATCCATCTATTTCGACGACAGCGCGGTGATCGTGCGCCCAGAGGTCGCGCAGGAGCAGCTCGACGGGCAGCAGCAACCACATCAGCCACCGCCGATTCCACCTGGAACGCCGGGTGGCACAGTATCTGCGCCCCCCAGGCCGAGGCTGATCACGCGCTATCACGGCACGGTCTCGCTCGACCCGCAGCGCGTCAACCGCGAGATGGCGACGATTGTCGAGGAGCTTATCCAGCGCCTTACCGGCCTGACCGGCACACAGGTGGACATCACACTGGAGATCAGCGCCGAACGTTCATCAGGCTTTGACGATGCGACTGTCCGCACGATCAACGAAAACAGCCGCACGCTGAAGTTCAAGAGTCACGGATTTGAGGGAGAGTAGCAACTGTTTTTTTGCATGGTCAACCCTCTTTAGCTACAGCACGGTTCAACCTCATCAGAATCGGGGCGAGATACCCCCGGCTTTAGCCGTGGGGAGGGATAGCCCCTTTGCTCCTTTCAACGCATTGATGTTTCGGGTCAGATGTGCTACACTTACGGTATGAAACTGACTGCGGTAGTAAAGCTTCTCCCGACTGATGACCGGTGGCGCGCGACCTGGCGCGCAGCGGTATCCGCGTGGTGACGATCGCGCCGGGCATCTTCGAGACGCCGATGATGGCCGGCCTGCCGGAGGAGGCGCAGGCGTCGCTGGGGCAGCAGGTGCCGTTCCCGTCGCGCTTGGGCCAGCCGGACGAGTACGCGCGGTTGGCGCAGGCGGTGGTCGAAAACCCGTATCTCAACGGCGAGGTGATCCGGCTGGACGGGGCGATCAGGATGTCGCCGAAGTAGCGAGCACGGAGCAGCCACAGGGGCGGCGGCGCCAGCCGCGCCGCCGTTGAACCGGGAGCGTGGTTGATGTTCTCACGTATCAAGGGTGCCCGATTCGTCATTTCGGCTGTGCTTGCTGCGGCTTCGGCGCTGGCCTTATTGGCCGATGATTCGCCCGCC
>CAZDVL010000191.1:0-2590 GCA_964508745.1 uncultured Anaerolineaceae bacterium
TTGAACTGGGGACACCCGCATTTTCAGTGCGGTGCTCTACCAACTGAGCTACCTCGGCGAAGTGGGGCAAATATAACATACTCGCGAGTCCGTCGCAAGGCCGGATTGCCCCCGCGTTTCTGGACGGTTGACAGGCGGCGCCCTTGTCCTTATGATAAATGTGGCTGCGGCGGGCGCTTTGACGCGCTCCCCCGGCCTTTACTGGACAGCGGGAAAGCAGGTGACATGCGCACGTGGGTCAACATCAATCGCTAGCCCTGTCAAGAGGCTGCCTTGCTGCTGACCGTATCGCCCTCATGGAATGATTCGCTGAATCGTTAACCCGGACGTTCACTGCGCTGCATGGCCTGCCTGCGGCGCTTTTGATTCTCCCTTCCGGCTGCTGCCAGCGAAAGGCTGACCCTGATGCTAACGGTCTCGAATATCTCTAAACGTTTTCCCGGCGCTGACGCGCCGATCCTGCGCGGCGTTTCGTTCACGGTCAATGCCGACGAGCGCGTGGGGCTGATCGGCCCGAACGGCAGCGGCAAGACGACGCTGCTGAGGATCATCATGGGCTGCCTGCCGGCTGACAGCGGCAGCGTTCGCTTCAGCCCCGGCGGCCTGCGCGTGGGCTATCTGCCGCAGGGCCTCACAGTCCCGGACGACACGCCGCTGGGCGAGGTGCTGTTCCCGCAGATGGCCGCCCTGCGCGCCGCTGAAGCCGAGGCCGAACGGCTGGCGCTGGCCCTGGGGCGCGCCGGCGCGGACAGCTTCGATGCGCTGATGGCCGCCTATGGCGAGGCTGTCGAACGGCTGGAGACGCTGGGCGCGCAGACGGACATTGGGGCGGGCGAGCGCGTGCTGGCCGGGCTGGAGCTGGCCGGCCTGAGCCTGGACGCGCCGGTGGGGGCGCTCTCTGGCGGACAGAAAACGCGCCTGGGGCTGGCGGCGCTGCTGCTGGAGCGGCCTGAGCTGCTCATCCTGGACGAGCCGACCAACCACCTGGACATCAGCGGCATCGCCTGGCTGGAGGGCTGGCTGCGCGCTTTCGCCGGCGGCGTGCTGGTGGTGTCGCACGACCGCACCTTCCTCGACGAAGTCGTGACCAGCGTCGTCGCGCTCGACAGCAGAACGCACAGCGCGCGCACCTTCCCCGGCAGCTACAGCGATTACGCGGCGGCGGTGCGCTCAGAGTGGGATAAACAGTGGGCGCAGTGGCGCGACGAGCAGGTGGAGATCGCGCGGCTGCGGCAGGACATGGAGCGCACGATGGCGCGCGCCGTCCGCAAGGAAAACGCGACCAATAACGACCGCCAGCGGCGCTACGCCAAAAAGGTCGCCAAGCGGGCCAAGGCCAAAGAGACGCACCTGAACCGCTATATCGCCAGCGACGAGCGCGTCGGCAAACCAGAGCGCACCTGGCCGCTGCGCCTGGACAACCTGAGCCAGGTTGACGCGCTGCCGGCGGGGCGCGAGCTGATCGCGCTGCGCGGCGTGGACGTGGGCTATGTCCCTGGCGCGCCGCTGCTGGCCGGCCTGGACCTGACGCTGCTGGCCGGCGAGCGCGTGGCGGTGCTGGGGCCGAACGGCCACGGCAAGAGCACGCTGCTCAGGACGATCGTCGGCGAGCTGCCGCCGCTGGCCGGGCAGGTGCGCATCGCCACCAGCGCGGTGATCGGCTATCTGGCGCAGCAGCAGGAAACGCTGGACCCCGCCAGCACGCCCCTGAGCGCCCTGCAAACCGCCGCGCCGATGACCGAGACCGAGGCGCGCACGTTTCTGCACTTCTTTCTGTTCGGCGGCGACGAGGTGTTCACGCCGGTAAGCCAGCTCAGCTACGGCGAGCGCGCCTGCCTGATGCTGGCGCTGCTGGTGGCGCGCGGCGCCAACCTGCTGGTGCTGGACGAGCCGGTCAACCACCTGGACGTGCCGGCCCGCGAGCGCTTCGAACAGGCGCTGAGCGCCTTTCAGGGCAGCGTGCTGGCCGTTGTCCACGACCGCTATTTCGTGGACAGGTTCGCGACACGTGTCTGGCGGATCGCCGACCGCGCGCTGGTTGATGAAGCGCGCACGCCGCTGGCCGCGGCGGCGACCTGACGCGGTTAAAAACGCGCGCAGGCCGCTGGCGTTTGACCTGTCTTGTGGTATAGTGGAGGGCTAGAACAAATTAGCGTAATTGACCTGTGGAGGTGCGGCACATGCCGTTTATTGAGGCGCACACAACCTTCTACCTGGGACGGCGTTATGACCCAACGCGCAAGCGGCTGACTGACGAGGTGGTGTATTACGACTCGCGCGACCTGACCACGCACGCGGTCGTCGTCGGCATGACCGGCAGCGGCAAAACCGGCCTGTGCATCACGCTGCTGGAAGAGGCGATCCTCGACAAAATACCGACGATTATCGTTGACCCCAAAGGCGACATCACCAACCTGCTGCTGACCTTCCCTGATCTGCGCCCGGAAGATTTCGAACCCTGGGTGAATGTGGACGACGCCCGCCGCGCCGGGCTGGACGTGCCCAGCTACGCCGCCGATGTGGCGCACCGCTGGCGCGAGGGGCTGGCGGGCTGGAGCATCGTGCCGGACCGCCTGCGCTGGCTTCAGCT
>CAZDVL010000191.1:2690-4916 GCA_964508745.1 uncultured Anaerolineaceae bacterium
CGGAGCGCCAGTTTGTGATCACGCTGCTGGCCGAAAACATCCTGAGCTGGCTGCGCACGCTCAGCGGCACCACCAGCCTGCGCGCGCTGTTTTACATTGACGAGATGTACGGCTACTTTCCGCCTTACCCGCGCAACCCGCCGACGAAAGACCCGCTGCTGCGCCTGATCAAACAGGCGCGCGCTTACGGCCTGGGCCTCATCCTGGCGACGCAGAACCCCGGCGACCTGGACTACAAGGGCCTGTCAAACGCCGGGACGTGGTTTATTGGGCGGCTTCAGTCGGAAAACGACAAACGCCGCGTCATGAGCGGGCTGGAATCGCTGGCGACAGTGGACAACAACCTGAACCTGGACGATGTCAGCCGGCTGGTGGCCGACATTGAGCCGCGCGTCTTTCTCATGCACAACGTCCACGACAACGGCGGCCCGATGCTGGTGCACACGCGCTGGGCGATGAGCTACCTGCGCGGCCCGCTGACGCGCCAGCAGGTGAGCCAGTTGATGTGGCAGCAGCGCCAGCAGCAGCAGGCGCGGAACGGCGCTGCCGCGCAGGCTGAGGCGGCCGCGCCGCCGCCGCCGTCGCTGCCCGGCGTCAGCGCACAGGCCGCGCCGCCGTCACTGCCCGGCGTCAGCGCACAGGCTGCCCCGCCGCCGCCGTCGCTGCCCGGCGTCAGCGCACAGGCGGCCCCACCGTCGCCGTCGCTGCCCGGCGTCAGCGCACAGGCCGCCCCGCCGCCGCCGGTCGTCAGCGCGCCCAGGCAGGATCAGGCGCCGCCCGGCTTCACGGGCGGGCCGCCGCCGCTGGCGTCCACGATCAGCCAGTATTTTCTGCCGGAGGCGGTCACCAGCCAGCAGGCGGTGGCGGCCTGGCAGCAGCAGACGCGGGTGGCGGCGCAGTCCGTCGGCGGGACGGCGCTGGCCTATTATCCGCTGCTGCTGGCGCAGTTCGCAGTGCGTTTCAACAACAAAAAGGCGGGCCTGTTCACCGTGCGCCAGTGGGCTTACCGTGTGCCGGACGTTGACCGGTCCGGCTTTGTCCACTGGGAGGACTTCGTCGCGCCGCCGGTGGACACGCGCAGCATCGCTATGCAGGCCGCCAGCGCCAACAGCGCCATCTACGGTGAAGTGCCCGCGGGCCTCACCGACGGGAGGCGCCTGGCCGCGCTCCAGCGCGAGCTGGCCGACATGCTGTACGCCACGATCCGGCTGGCCGTGCCGTACAACCCGACGCTGAACCTGTACGGCGACCCGGACGCTGACTCCAGCGTGTTCTGGGCGCTGTGCGCCCAGAAGGCGCGCGAGGCCCGCGACCTTGAGGTGGATAAGGTTACGCGGCAGTATGAGACCGCGCTGAACAGGCTGGATGAACGTGTGCGGCGCAAAGAGCGCGAGATGAGCGCCGAGGAAATCCAATTGGCGGGCCGTAAGCGCGAGGAAATGTTCACTAAGGGCGAAGCGTTCATCAGCCTGATGCGCGGGCGCACGACGTTCACCCTGTCGCGTTCCAGCCGCGCCGCGCGCCTCACCAACCAGACTAAGGAGAACCTGCGCGAGAGCCAGGTGGTAATCCGCGAGATAGAAGCGGAGATACAGAACATGGAGCAGCAGTTCAGCCAGCAGCTTGAACAGGTGAACGACCGCTGGGCGCGGGCTGCCACCGACATGCAGGATTATCCGGTTTCGCCGCTCAAGCGCGACATTCAGCCGGAGCTGTTCGGCATCGGTTGGCTGCCGCACTGGTACACAGTGATCAACGGCCAGCCGCTGCTGCTGCCCGCCTACTAAGGCGCACCCGCGCCGGCGAACGCCAGCGGGCGCGCCGCTGGCGTGGCCCGCGCTCAAAAGCGGAGAGGGGAAATGCACACACGGCTGGCGGCGGGGCTGGGCGCGGCGCTGCTGGCGTTCACGCTGGCGCTGACCGCGCTGGCGCTGGCGGCGGGCGCGGCACTGCCCGGCGGCGCCCAGCTCGCGTTTTATGCGTCCGCCGGCAGCCGGGGCGCGATCTACCTGCACGACTTTGAGCGCGGCGTGACCGCGCCGCTGCACGATATGGCCGGCCAGGTGATGACGCTGGCCTGGTCGCCGGACGCGCGGCGGCTGGCGTTCGTGACGCTCGACGACGGCATCTATCACCTGCGCGCGCTCGACATTGACAGCCGCAGCGCGCGTCTGCTCACCGACATCACCGCCAGCGCGCACCGCCCGCAGTGGTCGCCGGACGGCG
>CAZDVL010000192.1:0-4909 GCA_964508745.1 uncultured Anaerolineaceae bacterium
TGCCCCAGGGCGTCCGCATTGCCAGTGACATCCTGAACCCGGAAACGCTCGACGAACTGACCATCACCTGCCAGCGCCAGGTCACTGGGAGCTGGAGCGCCAACGGGGCCTGGATCGTGGTGCACCGGCTGGACGCCGCAGACGGCCTGATGAATTTTGTCCGGTTCGACAATGTGATGGAGTACTACCCGCACAAGCAGCACAACGCTTTCCCGATCTGCGTTGGTGTTGGTTTGCACCGGCAGGTTCAATGGTGCAATCTGGCCGACTATCCGCACTGGCTGGTCGGTGGTTTAACGGGCGGCGGTAAAAGTAACTTCATCAACGCCAGCCTGGGCACCCTGATTTCCATGCACACGCCCCAGGACCTCCGCCTGGTGCTTATTGACCTCAAGGGCGGCCTCGAATTCGATTTCTATCAGGGAATTCCTCACCTGCACGGAAAGATCATTGACAGCGTGGGCGGCGTAGCAGAGGCGCTGCGCGAGATGGAGGCGCTCATGTATGACCGTTTCCGCCGCGCCAGAGGAATCGCCAAGAGTCTGGTTGAGTACCAGACACGCCGCCCGCGCGACTACACGCCGCGCGTGGTGATCGTTTTTGACGAAGTGGCCAGCATCATGGATCACGGCGACACCACCAAGCAGATTCTCGCCAGCCTGCGGGAACTGACCCGCATGGGGCGCGCTGTCGGCGTGCACGTCTTCCTCTGTACCCAGCGACCGGATGTGCGGGCCATCGAGGGCGCGATCAAGGTCAACCTGGCCGTGCGGCTCAGTGGCCGTATGCCCTCCTCTGCCGACTCCGTGACAATTCTGGGCAACAACCTGGCCGCTAACCTGGCAGCCGTGCCTGGGCGTATGGTGTTCCAGCTTGGCCCTGACCCGATTCAGGTCCAGACGCCATTTATCAGCGACGATAACCTGGCCCAGGCGCTCAAAGTGGCGCTGGCCCAGGACGCGCCGCCGCCGCTTGACGTGCCAGAGGGCGCCGCGCAGCGCCGGGTGCACCAGGAATGGACCGTTGAGCGCGTGATTGAGTTCTCCATCAAGCACATGAACGGCAAGCTGGCGGGCAAGCCACTCTATGACCAGATCACGGACGGCACGATCTCGCGCGCGCAGGTCTACAGCCTGGTCGAGCGGGTCTGGGCGCTGAGGGAGGTGGAATTTGAGGGTCGGCCCTATCGCATTGAGGTCAGGCCAGGCAATGTCAAGTTTCTTGTGCCAGTTGATGAGCCGGTTGAGGAACCAGTTGGGCAGTTTTCCAGTTTTCCAGTTTCCCAAGACTACATATCCGAGAATCTGGTGGAAACCTGGCCGAAATCTGCTGAGGTGGGGATTTTGACTGTCGAGTCTGACTAGGAGGAACTATGGCAAGCACAGTGAAACTGCCGGGCGGCAAAACAGCGGAATTCGAGAGCGACAACGACGTGCTGCTGTTTATGGCCTGCACGCTCACCTATTTGCAGTTTAGTACGCTCTACAAGGCAAGTACCGGCAAAAAAGCGACGCTCAAAATGTACCGTGAGCGAACTACGCCGGAGTCCCGCGTGAAATTCCTCAACCTGACGGCCCAAACGCTGGTGAGCGACGGCACGTACCTGATAGACCATCTGCCGGGCGCGCGCGCGAAACTGGAGAGCATATCATGACCCGGACAATGTTCATCCTGGCGGCGGTGCTGTTTGTGGTGATGATCGTCTCGTTTGTGGCGGGCATCGCGTCAATGTCAGCCGGCCCGCTGATGCTGGCGCTGTTCGTCGCCGGCCCGCTGTTCACCTTCTGTCTGGCTTTCGGCCTGGGCCGGGCCAGCAGTGATTTCGTCGAGACAGTGCGCGTTGGGCGCGCCGCCCGCGCCGCCCAGACGCGCCAGGTCAACGGGCGTGTGTCGCGTATTGAGCAGAGAGAAAGAGAGGTGTTAGGGTAATGGGCATCAACATGGAACTGAAAAAGCTGAAAAAGAGCATCCGGCGCAGGGGCAAAAAGAAGCGCGGCGATAATCGGGCGTGGAAGAAGTGGTGATGTAGTGCTCGCCCCTACCCACCTCATTTTCGGGGCCTGCGCGGGACTGGCGGCGGCAGACGCGCTCAACGCGCCCTACCCGCTGGCGCTGGCGGGCGCTGGCGCGCTGGCCGCCCTGCTGCCTGATATAGATCACCCTCATGGCACACTGCGCCAGCGGCTGGGGATTGTCGGGCACGTCGGCCTGGGCTGGCTCTCACACCGGGGGATCACCCACACACTGCTGGCGCTGGCCCTGGTAGCGGCTGCGACCTGGGCCATCGCGCCGGGGCCGCTCGCAATGGCGGTCGCGGCGGGCTACGGCAGCCACCTGGTCGCCGATATGCTTACCCGGCAGGGATTGCCGGTACTCTGGCCGCTGAGCAGCAGGTCGCTGCACCTGGTCCCTGCCCCGCTGCGCATGAGAACCGGGTCATTCAGCGAATCCCTGATGTTCGCCCTGCTGCTTGTGGCGCTCTGGGGGTTGTATGCCAACATTTGGTGAAGCTCTTGAGCTGATGCGCCTCAACGACCTGGGCTACCTGTACATGCTGCTCATGGTCTGGAGCGGCACGGCGATAGCGATCTATCTGGCCGACCGGCGCGGCTGGGCCAGGAGCGTGTTCAAATGGAGCGCCCCGGCAGCCGTCCCGCTGGCGGCGGCGGTCATCAACCCGCTGGCGGGGCTGCTCGCCGCTGGCGCAGCGCTGGCGACACGTATCAGAATCAGCCTGGTCAACCCCCTGCCCTACATCGTGGGGCTGGCGGCGCTGCTGCGAATACCGGCAATATTCGGCTCGCTCTGGTTTGACGAGACGTTCACCAGCCGGCTCATCAACCTGCCGGGCGCGAATTTCTGGCCGGCAATCATGGCCGACGTGCACCCGCCGCTCTACTACCTGCTGCTCAAACCGCTGGCGTTTCTGGACAGCCCTGCCCTGCTGCGCGTCACGTCGCTGCTGGTTGGGCTGTGGGGCATTGTCCTGGTGCACCGGCTGGTCAAGGCGCTGGGCCTGGGCGATAACGTTGCCAACATGACCGCCCTGCTCTGGGCGCTGATGCCGGCCCACATTTACTACAGCACTGAGCTGCGGTCCTACGCGCTGATGGTCAACCTGGTGCTGGCGATGATGCTCGCCATTCTCCAGGACCGGCCAGGCCGCTTCACCGTCTGGCTGGCGTCCATCGTCTGGATTCACAACGCCGGGATTTTCTACGCCGGCGTGTTCGGCCTGGCCGCGCTGACAATGAACTGGAACCGGCGCTGGCTGAGGGCGGTGCTGGTCGGCGGCGCAGTCGGTGCGCTCTGGATTCCGTTTATGTTTGCCCAGGCCGCCAACGTGGCCCAGGACCACTGGGCATACATCAACGCGGGTATGGTCTTCTGGCCTATCACAACCATGACCATCGGCAATCAGGGCGATTTCGCTGGCCTCACGATCGTGGTTGTGGCAGCAATCACGCTGCTGGCGTTGGTGAGGATGCACCCGTACCTGCTGTTCACCGGGCGCGGACTGCTGCTGCTGGCGGCGATGTTCGCAGTGCCGGTGATCGAGATCGTGCTGTCCGTGATCTGGCGGCCCACCTATATCTGGCGGCACATGCTGCCCTGCGCGCTGCTGCTCACAATCCCCTGGGCCTACCTGCTGGTGAAGACCCCGCGCGCGCGGCTGGTGTTTGCCCCAACGCTGGCGCTGGCGCTGGTTGGGCTGTACACGTACTGGCTGCCCCAATCGCGCCCGGACTATCGTGCCTGGCTGGCCGACGCCTGCCCAGGCGCTACCCAGGCCTACGCAACATCAATCAACGCAGCGTTCATCGTCTCTGAAAACTCTGAGATGCTGGTGACTGTCTGGCCGGGGGCCTGGGACAACGGGCGCTCAATCCGGCCTGAGGATATTGGCAAGTTCGGGTACGGCTCTACCCCACTGCCGGCGAGCGCCTGTATCCTGCAAATTGACATTCCGCACTCGCAACAGGCCGAGCGCGATTTTCTGGCGTCGCTGGCGCTTGAGCAGGTGGGCGAACACCGGCTGGGCCAGTGGACGGTCTATTATGTGTGGAGGGTAACGGCATGAAAAAGCGACTGGCGGATGTAATATTCTCTATGATGGATGGAGGCGTGCGTTGGGTTGAGCGCCCAGTAATCGTTGCTGATCAGATTTGGGAACATATAGATAAAAGCGATGTGGATTATCTTTTGACAATCTCTAGTACACCTCTTGTACCTCCATTTAATGGTTTCCTATGGGAAGCACGCATTCGCAACAACACTATCGGTGCTGCTGTCGGTTATACAAAACCCACAGATGATCCTTCGTCATTAAACCAATACTTGCTTCACGCGATGTACTTTAGCTGGGATGGTACACAACTCTTTGATGAAGGTGAACAATCCATAGAGCTGGATTCTGATGGATACTTAAAAACATGGCTTCCGTCAGACGATAACATCTTGGCAATTGGTTCTGTCTTACTCTATACTCTGGCCTTCCTCAACTACCGCAACATCGAGCTTATTGAGCAGCGACCTTCTGCTGCGCTTTCCCGAAAGCACGAACGTAAGTACGGCGTGCCTCTGACCAAATACTACGAACTGGGCATTAAGGGCTTTAGCAGGCGCTACCCAGCCTCTGGCAACAAGGTTGAGCGATTCATGCCCCACCATATCGTGCGGGGGCACTTCAAGACTTACACGCCCGAAAAGCCGCGCTTTGGCCGCCCTGGGGATCATGGGCGGTTCTGGGTTGACTCGTTCGCAAAGGGCGATAAAGAGGCTGGGGAAATCAAAAAGCGCTGGAAGGTCATACAAGACGAAAGCCCCGGTGCATGACCGGGGCCGGCAACAAAATTCCCAAGCAGGGTGTCGTGAGTTCGAATCTCATTACCCGCTTTTTTCATCATCA
>CAZDVL010000193.1:0-4859 GCA_964508745.1 uncultured Anaerolineaceae bacterium
CCCCCGCTTCCGTATGCGTTCGACGCGCTGGAACCGCATATTGACGCGCGCACAATGGAAATTCACCACAACAAGCATCACGGCGGCTACACGAACAACCTGAACGGCGCGCTGGAAGGCCACGCCGATTTGCAGGGCAAGACGATCGAGGCGCTGCTGGCCGACCTGAACAGCGTGCCGGAGACGATCCGCGGCGCGGTGCGCAACAACGGCGGCGGCTACGCCAACCACAGCCTGTTCTGGACGATCATGACCCCCGGCGGCAGCGGCGACCTCAGCGCCGCGCTGAAAGCCGCCATCGAGAAGAAGTTCGGCAGCGTGGATGCGTTCAAGGAAGAGTTCGGCAAGGCGGCCGCTACCCGGTTTGGCTCTGGCTGGGCGTGGCTGGTGGCGGAGAAGGACGGCAGCGTGTACGTCACCTCGACGCCGAACCAGGACACGCCGCTGATGGAGGGCAAGACGCCGATCCTGGGGCTGGATGTGTGGGAGCACGCCTACTACCTGAACTACCAGAACCGCCGCCCGGATTACATCAAGGCGTGGTGGAACGTGGTCAACTGGGGCGAGGTCTCGCGGCGCTACGCCGCAGCGGTGGGCTGAGTCCTGTGGCGCTCGTAATTTCATAAAGCGCGAAAAGGCGTTACAATCGTAGCGCCTTTTTGTTTTCCGTTACGGATTATTGCGCAGAGCGCCTGTTTTGCGACGTATCTAAAGGAGCGAGTGACGAATGTCCGACTACCGTATTGAAAAAGACTCATTGGGCGCGGTTCAGGTTCCGGCCGGCGCGTACTACGCCGCCCAGACGCAGCGCGCGGTGCAGAACTTCCCCGTCAGCGGGATGCGCCCGTACCCGGCGTTCATCTGGGGCATGGCGATCGTCAAGCGGGCGGCGGCCGAGGTGCACAAGGACCTGGGCCTGCTGGACGCGCGGCTGGCCGACGCGATCATCGCCGCCGCCGACGAGGTGCTGGCCGGCAGGTACAACGACCAGTTCGTGGTGGACCCGTTCCAGGCTGGGGCGGGGACCAGCCACAACATGAACGTCAACGAGGTGATCGCCAACCGCGCCAGCGAGCTTCTGGGCTACAAGCTGGACGACGCCAGCAAGCCGGTGAACCCGAACGACCACGTCAACATGGCGCAGAGCACCAACGACACGATTCCGACCGCGATCCGCCTGGGCGTGCTGTGGCGGCTGGACGAGCTGATCGCCGCGCTGGAAACCTGCGCCGCCGCGTTCCGCGCCAAGGCCGTTGAGGCCGACGACGTGGTGAAAAGCGGGCGCACGCACCTGCAGGACGCCGTGCCGATCCGCATGGGGCAGGAATTTGGCGCCTACGCTAAATCGCTGGAGCGCAACGTCGAGAAGATCAGGATGGCGGCGGAAGGGCTGCGCCGGCTGGGCATCGGCGGCACGGCCAACGGCACAGGCCTCAACGCGCACCCGGAGTATCACGGGCGCATGGTGAAGAAAATCACGCTGCTGACCGGGATCACACTTTACGAGAGCGACGACCTGTTCGAGTCGATGCAGTCGATGCAGGACGCGACCTTCTTCTCCAGCGCGCTGCGGACGGCGGCGCAGGACCTGACGCGCATCGCCAACGACATCCGGCTGCTGTCCAGCGGGCCGACGACCGGCCTGGCGGAGATTACCTGCCCGACGGTGCAGCCCGGCTCGTCAATCATGCCCGGCAAGGTCAACCCGGCGCTGGCCGAGATGCTGAACATGGCGATGTTCCACGTGATGGGCGGCGACCTGACGGTGCTGCTGGGGGCGCAGGCCGGCCAGCTTGAGCTGAATGTGATGATGCCGATCATCGCGCACAACCTGTTCGAGATGATGCAGGTGATGATCGGCTCGGTGAACGCCTTCACCGAGAAATGTGTGGTCGGCCTCATCATCAACCGCGAAAAGGCGGAGAGCTGGCTGGCGCTGAACCCGATTCTGGTGACGGCGCTGAACCCGATTATCGGCTACCTGAAGGGCGCTGAGGTGGCGAAGAGGGCGCTGGCCGAGGGCCGCAGCATCCGCGAGATCGTGCTGGAGCAGGGCTACATGGACGAGGCGGAGCTTGACAAGGCGCTCGACGCCTACGCGATGACGAAGGGCGGCATCCAGGGCATCAGCGCCGGCGGCTGACGCCGAACCGCAAGCAGGGCAGGGCGGCGCGGCGGCTGTGGGCCGCCCTGTCTGATGGTTAATTGAGCCACAGAGTGATCTAGAGTATACTGGGGATGTGCGCGCGGGGTTCCGTGCCAGCCTGACCTTACACTTCACCTTAAGGCTTTTATCGTACCCGTGGCGAACCGGAAACTGGGAAAATACGAGATTGTCGAACGCCTGGGGCGCGGCGGCATGGCGGAGGTCTACCGGGCCTATCACGCTAACCTCGACCGCTATGTGGCGATCAAGGTGCTGCACGCCTTCCTGGCTGACGATCCTGAATTCAAAGAGCGCTTCCTGCGCGAGGCGCAGAATGTCGCGCGGCTCAAGCACGCCCACATTGTCCAGGTCTACGACTTTGACTACGATGTGGAGAGCGAGAGCTACTACATGGTCATGGAGCTGATTGACGGGCCGACGCTCAAGGAACGGCTGACAGGGTTGGCCGGCAGCGGCAGGGTGATCCCGTTTGTCGAGACGGTGCGCGTGGTGCGCGAGGCGGCCTCGGCGCTGGCCTATGCCCACAGCCGCAGCATGATTCACCGCGACGTTAAGCCCGCCAACCTGATGCTGGACCACGACAGCCGCGTCGTGCTGACGGACTTCGGCATCGCCAAGATCGTGACCGGCGCGCAGTTCACCAACAGCGGCGGGATGGTGGGGACGCCCGCCTATATGGCCCCGGAACAGGGCCTGGGCGAACCCGGCGACGAGCGTTCCGACCTTTATTCGCTGGGCGTGATCCTCTATCAGCTGCTGACCGGCCAGATTCCGTTTGAGGCGGAAGCGCCGCTGGCCGTCATCCTCAAACACCTGAACGACCCGATTCCGCAGGCCCGCGCTTTCAACCCCGACTACCCGGAAGCCATTGACGCGGTGATTGCCCGGCTGATGGCGAAGAACCCCGACGACCGCTACCAGACGGCCGCCGACCTGATTGCCGACCTGGAGCAGATCGAACAGGCCGCCGGCGGCCAGGCGGCGTACCTGGCCGCCTACCAGGGCGCGTCCGCGCCGCCCGGCCCGGACGCTGAACAGGACACGATGACGCTGGCGCGCCACGCCGACGGCGGGGCGGCTGGGCCGGGCGGCCCGCGCCGCGGCCCGCGGGTTCCGCTGTGGCTGGCGGGCGGGGTGGCCGCCGGTTTGATTCTGGTGGGCGGCTATGTGCTGGCGGCCAGCGGCAATCTGCCGCTGCTGGCCGGCCTGGTGGCGACACCGACGCCCAGCGCGACGCTGACGGAAACGCCCACCGTGACGCCCGACCACACCGCGACGCCGACGGCGACGCCGACGGCGACAGAGACGCCGACCGCGACGGCGACGGCGACGGCGACGGAAACGCCGACGCTGACGCCGACAGAGACGCTGACGCCGACGGAGACGCTGACGCCGACGCTGACGCCAACCGCGACGGCCACGCCGTCGCCGACGGCCACGCAGACCCCCACGCGCACGCCGACGCCGACCAGCACGCCGACGATCACGCTGACGCCGACGGTCACGCTGACGCCGACGCCGGACCTGACGCAGACGCTGATTCAGGCGACGATCGCGCTGGAGATTCAGACGGCGACGATCGCGGCCTGCGATTTTGACTACGCCATTATCGAGCAGACGCCGGCTGATGGCGACTACTTCCGCGCTAACAGCCCGTATAAGCGCGAGATTCAACTGCTGAACACGGGGACCTGCCCCTGGGAGCGCAACACGTCGCTGGTGTTTATCGAGGGCGAGGACTTCGACGCGCAGCGTATCTTCCTGCGCGAACGGGTGAACCCCGGCAGCGAGGTGACGATCACGTTTGCCGGACGGACACCCCAGACCGGCGGCCTGCGCGCGGGCACGTGGGAGCTGCGCACCCCCGGCCAGATTCTGATCGGCGAACCGCTGGTCATCAGTATTTTTACGTTTGAATGAGGTGCGGACGTGGCGTTTGACCGCGAACAGGCGTGGGCGATTGTCAGCGAGTACACGGCCAGCGAGTCGCTGCGCCGGCATATGCTGGCGGTCGAGTCTGCGCTGCGAGCCTACGCGCCGCGTTTCGGCGGCGACCCGGACGAGTGGGGCATCGCCGGGCTGCTGCACGACTTTGATTACGAGCGCTACCCGGACATCAGCGCCGAGGGCCACCCGCTGGTGGGGTCGCGCATCCTGCGCGAGCGCGGCGCGCCAGAGGACGTGATCCAGGCGATTCTGGCGCACGCTGAGGAAGTCACCGGCGTGACGCCGACCACGCCGCTGCAAAAGGCGCTGGTCGCGGTGGACGAGCTGACCGGCTTCCTGGTCGCGGTGGCGCTGGTGCGGCCGTCGCACAGCATTCTGGACGTTGAGCTGAAGTCGGTGAAGAAGAAGTGGAAGGACCGCGCCTTTGCCGCGCCGGTGCATCGCGCAGAGATTGAGGACGCTGCCGCGCGCCTGGGCGTGCCGCTGGACGAGCACATTCAGGTCGTGCTGGACGCGATGAAGGCCAGCGCCGCCGCCCTGGGCCTGGCCGGGGACTGACCGGCCCGGCTGTGAGCTTCCCGGAAACAAAAAAGCCCGCCCGTCGCGCAGACAGGCGGGCTTTTTGAACCCGTGACGGAGATCAGTACTGGACGGTGACCGGCGTGCCGAGCGCGGCGAAATCGTAGAACCACTTGGCCTCGTCGGGCGGCAGGTTGACGCAGCCGTGGCTCATGGGCTGGCCGAA
>CAZDVL010000194.1:0-4817 GCA_964508745.1 uncultured Anaerolineaceae bacterium
GGCTGGTGCAGCACCGTCACCGCGAACTGCACCTTCTGCTGCATACCCTTGCTCAGCTCGCTCACCTTCTTGTGGGCGTACTCGGCCAGCTCGAACTGCTCCAGCAGCTCCAGGCTGCGGCGGCGCGCCGCGCCGGTCGGCATCCCCTTGAGCGCGCCCAGGTACACCATCACGTCCAGCACCGGCACGCCCCGGTAGAGGCCGCGCTCCTCCGGCAGGTAGCCGATGTGGTTCTTCGCCTGGTCGGTCAGCGGCCCGCCCAGCACGCTGATGCGCCCCGTGTCCGGCCTGAGAATGTCCAGCACCATGCGGATCGTGGTGGTCTTGCCGGAGCCGTTCGGGCCGAGCAGCGCAAAAATTTCGCCGCCAAAGACCTCAAACGTCAGGTCGTCAACGGCGCGGAAGCTGCCGTAGCTCTTGGAAATGTGCTCGACAGCGATAGCTGTAGTTGCCCCCATGTTGCCTTAACCTTTCGGGTCAGTTGCTCCATCCTCCTAAAGTATTACGCAAAACATGACCAAACGGTGCGCTGTGCCGGCCCCCAGCCCCCAATTTCCGGGGGTTTTGGCGGGTGGGCGCCGCCCGCCCAGAACGAAGAATGAATAAATACTTGGTTGCACCGCCCTCGCAAGTGATGGTACACTGGAACTTATAACGAGCGTGCAGACTATCTTAATCCTTGCCGGTCATTTCCTGCGCTTGCAGGGGCTGCCAGCACGAGAGAGCGCACAGCACAGGCAGCGGCCTACTTTTCCTTCGGAGGGTTGCATGAAGAAGCACATCCTGGTGGTGGACGACGAAATCGGCGCGCTTACGCTCATTGGCATCATGCTGGAGCGCGGCGGTTTCGGCGTTCTGAAGGCCAAAGACGCACGCTCCGCGCTTGTCACCCTCGACCAGAGCACGCCTGACCTCATCATCCTCGACGTGATGATGCCGGGGATGAACGGCATTGACCTGTGCCGCGTCATCCGCGAGCGCGACGACACCGACCACACGCCGGTGCTGATCCTTTCCGCGCGCGGCGACGCCGAAAGCATTATGCGCGGCATCGAGGCCGGCGCCAACGACTACCTGCCCAAGCCGATTCTGCACCACGACCTGGTGGCGAAAGTGCGCTCTATGCTGGGCCAGGACAGCCTGGAAGCATAAGCCGCACACAATCAGCACAGAGCAGCGCGCCGGGCGGCGCGCTTTCTTTTTGCCCCGCTCAGGCCGCGCCGTAAAGCGCGCGATAGATATTATAGAAGCCGTAGACGCGCTCGACATAGCCGCGCGTGCTGTCAATCGTGATCACCGACATGAACAGGTCCGGGTCGCCGCCCGCCAGCTCCAGCCAGCTCGCGGCCCGCCCCGGCCCGGCGTTATAGCCCGCCAGCGCCGCGATCGCGCTGCCGGCGAACCGTCGCATCTGTTCCGCCAGGTAGAAGGCGCCAAACTCGACGCCGGCGTAGGGGCGGTGCAGGTCGCTGTGCTGGTAGCCCGCCCACTGAAGCTGGCCGGCGATGTACTCCGCCGTGCTGGGGATCACCTGCGTCAGCCCTTTTTCGCCGGCGGCGGCGGTGGCGGTGGTGTCGAACAGGCTCTCCAGGCGCACCAGCGAGAACAGCAGCAGCGGGTCAAGGCTGTACTTTTCGGCGGCGGCCAGCACCACATCGCGGTAGTAGGCCGGGTAGCGCAGCCGGGCGATCCACGACGGCGCGTCCAGCGTGGCGACGCCCGCCGTCTGCAGCAGGTTGGCCGCGCCCACAATCGAAAGCTGGTAGGCGGCGATGGCGCGCAGGAAAATCGCGAGCTGGTACGACGCCAGCCCGTCCGCTTTGTAGGCCTGCAGCAGGTCGCTGAACTCGGTTTCAGCCTCGGCGTAAGCGCCGACGGCCCACAGCTCGCGCCCGCGCACCAGGCGCGGGTCGGCCTCCAACGCGGCGGACAGCGGCCACAGCACGCCCTCCTGCTCGATGCCAAACGTCCCCCGCAGCCAGTCCTCGGCGGCGGCCAGCTCCGTCGCGTCGTCGAACTGGAAGCGGTAGGCGGCGGGCGGCGCGAACGGCGGCGTGCCCGCCATCAGGTCGCGGGCGCGGGCGGCGAAATAGCTGTCCGGCGCGGCGCTCACCGCCAGGTTGAGGGCCTGCTGCGCGGTGGCGCTGTCGCCCCGGCGCTGCGCCAGCCGCCCCACCCACAGGTACGCCGACGCCTGATCGCTGCCGCTGGCGGTCGCCGCCAGCCGCGCGAACAACTGCTCGGCGCGGGCGTAGTCCGCCAGGGTATAGGCGGCGGAAGCGGCGATGAACAGCCCGCTGCGCGCCTGGGTTGAATCAGGGTACTCGCCCGCCAGCCGTTCGAACACCTGGCGCGACCGCAGCGGGTCGTCGTTGGTCCCGTAGAGATAGCCGGCGCGCCACAGCGCCTCGGCGGCGGTGGCCGGCAGATAGCCGTAGTTGTCGGCGATGAACAGGTAGCGCTCAATCGCGCCGGGGATGTCGTCCAGCAGGAAGCGCGTGCGGCCCTGCTCCAGCAGCGCCTCGCCGAACGCCGGGTCCTGCGGGTGCTGGTCAATCACCGTCTGGAAGGCGGTCACGGCGGCGGCGGCGTTGCCCAGCTCGCGGTAGGCGCGGCCCAGCAGCAGGTGCATCTCGGCGGGGATGGCGGCCAGCTCGCGCGTGGTGGACCAGTCGTTGAACGCTTCGATGGCCGCTTCGTAGTCGCCGTACAGGTAGCTGACGCGCCCGACCGTGTAACCGTCCGGCTCGCGGCCATGCTCGCGCAGCAGCGCCAGCGCCTGGTACGCCTGCGGGCTGCCCGGATACGCCGTGACCAGGCGCTCAAGCCGGTCCAGCCCGGCGCTCTGGTCGGCGGCGGTCAGCTCAGCCTGGGCGGCGGCGAATTCCATGCTGGCGCGATACGGATCGTTGCGCGCGGCCTCCAGGATGGCGTCGTACTGGGCGACGGCGTCGGCGGACTGCCCGGCGGTGAGGTAGACCTGCGCCACCTTCTCGCGCAGCGCAAGCTGCGGGACGAGCGTGCGGCTGGCCGCCAGCGCCTGCCCATAGCTGGTCAGCGCCTCAGCCGCCTGCCCCAGCGCCAGCCGCGCGTCGCCGATGCGCTCATGCGCATAGCTGTCAATCAGGCCGGGGCGCAGCGCGAGATACTGCTCGAAGTCGGCGATGGCTTCCTGCCAGCGCGACTGGCCCAGGTAGGCGTCGCCGCGCAGAAACAGCGCCTGGGGGCGGCGCGCGTCGTCCGGGTAAGCCTCGACAAAGGCGCTGAACCCCGCGGCGGCCTCCGCGAACAGCCCGGCGCGCAGGGCGGCCTGGCCCAGGCCAAAGGCGGCAGCGGCGGCGTCCGGCGGCGCGCCCTGCGCCAGCACAGTGTCGTACAGGCCGACGGCGCGCTCGTAATAGCCGTCCAGCAGGGCGCGGTCGGCGTCGCGCAGCAGCGTTTCCGGCGGCGTGGTCGGCGTCGGCGGGACGGTCGGCGGCGGCGTGGGCGACGGCGGCAGCGTCGGCGTGGCAGTCCCCGCCGGCGTGGCCGTCACAAAAATCACCTGCGGCTGTTCAAGCGTGCAGGCGCTCAGCAGCGCCAGCGCGGCCAGCGCCAGCAGCGTGTAACGTGTCCAGGTTCGTTTTGTCATGCGGCGGATTGTATCACGCGCGGGCCGCGGCCTGTCAACAACGATCAGCCCACGCTAGGCCGGCGGCGGCTCAAGCTCGCCGGCCAGCCAGGGCAGCCCGTAGCCGACGACCAGGTGGCCGGCCTCGGCCAGCGCGCGGCCAAGCTGCTCTGTCCCGCTGAACGTCCACCAGTGGTCAGCGGACGGCAGAATGGCGACGCCGAAATCGGCGACGACCAACTGGCTGAGCGTGCGCTCGGCGGCGGGCAGGCGCGCGCCGGGCGCGGCGCGGCGGCTGAGCGTGACGCGAAAGCGCGACGGGCTACCCGCCGACCACTGGGTATCGGTGTACGCCAGCAGTTGGAAGGCGACCGCGCCGCTGACGCCGCCGCCCAGGTCCGCAGCGAAGCGAAACAGGCCGCCCGCCCACTGCGCCGGGCGCAGCTCAAGCTGGTAGCCGGCCGCCGCGAACGCCTGCCCCACCACCGTCAGCAGCAGCGCGCGGAAATAGTCCGGCAGCGCCTGGCGCGCCGCGCTCACAGCCGCTTCCAGATGAACGGCACCAGCATTTCCCAGTCCGTGAGGCCGCCGTGCGCGCTGACCGCCGCCTCCGGGCCGGAGTCAATCACCAGGCGGCCCAACCGCGGGATGATCACAGCGTCGCCCAGGCGGTGCAGCGCCTCCGTGTAGGCCGGCTCTGGCCCGAACAGCCCGGCCGCCGCCGCCGCCCGCGAATCGACCCAGGCGAGGTCGTCGGCGAAGCTGCGGCTGAGCGCGTCCAATGCCGCGTCGCGCCGGTCGGGCAGCAGGTTGAGGTACGGCAGGCGGCCCTCGCCGGACATGCCGAAGCGCAGCGCCGCGCGCACCGGCCCGGCCTGGGGGTGGCGGCGGAAATCCACCAACTGCGGCACGTCGTGGTGGCCGTGGTCGGCCAGGAAAAACAGCAGCGTGCGCCCGTCGCGGACGGTTTCATCCTGGAGGGCGCGCGTCAGGTTTTCGACCTGCTGGCGGACCTCTGCGCGCGTGTAGGGCGTGTCGGCGCCGTAGGCGTGGGCCAGCGCGTCCACGCCGGGCCAGTAGACGCTGACCACGCAGCGCTGCCCGGCGGTGGCGCGCAGCGTCTCGCCCAGGCGCAGCCAGAAATCGCTGAAGCTGAGGTGAAAATGCCGCGCCGACACGCCCCGGTGCAGCATCCGCGACAGGCCCC
>CAZDVL010000195.1:0-4797 GCA_964508745.1 uncultured Anaerolineaceae bacterium
ACAGCTTTCGCGGCGACAGCCGCTTCACCACCTGGGCCACCAAAATCGCCGTGCGCGTGGCCATCAGCGACCTGCGCCGCGCCCGCTACCGCGATTTCAGCCTGGACAACATCACCGCCGACGGCGACCTGCTGCCTGTGACAGCCGTCAGCGCCACCTCCGCCGCCCCGCCCGGCCCGGAACACGCCGCCGAGCGCGCCGATGTCATGCTGAAGATCGGCGCGGCGCTGCGCGCGGCCCTCACCGAGCGCCAGTACCAGGCGCTGGAGGCGGTCGCGCTGCGCGGCGTGCCGTTAGAGGTGGTGGCGGAACAGATGGGCACCAACCGCAACGCGCTCTACAAGCTGCTGCACGACGCCCGGCGCAAGCTGCGCGGCTACCTCGCCGAGCAGGGCCTGTCGGTGGATTACATGCTGAATCTGTTTCAGGACTGAGGCGCTACGCCGCCCGCACAGCGACCACAACCAGCCGTTCGTGGTAGATGTCGCGCAGAAAGTCGTAGTTGGAACAGGTAATCAGCGTGAGCTGCTCGCCGCTGGTCGGGTAGAGCACCGACATGTCGTCAGGGTTCACCTCGCGCAGTTCCCGCACCGCGTAGATGCGCTGTTCGCCGTCCTGCGTGAGGATGATGGGGTCGCCCACGCTGAGCTGGCCGATGCTGGCGAACACGCCCTGCCGCCCGTCCGCCAGCTCGACATGCCCCGCCAGCACGATGTTGCCGGGCTGGTTCAGCCAGGCCGTGCCCTGCAGGTGGCCGACGAACGTGCCCAGCTCGCGCACGTCCCAGCTTGTGCCGTCCAGGTACGACTGAATGACCGCGGTGCTGATGCCGGCGGTCGGCGCGAACAGCGTCGCGCCGCTGGTGATCTCGCGCGCCACCGGGCGCGACTGGGCGAAAGGATCGAGCGTGGGCATGGCGGCCGGGGCCTGCGGCGGCGGCGGCAGCGCCGCGCCAGCGGGCGCGCTGCCGGCCCCGGCGGGCGTCCAGCCGTCGCGCGCCAGGAACATCACGCCCGCGACCGCGCCCAACAGCGCCACGAACATGAGACCTGAAGAACGCCCTGCGCGCCTGTGTCTGTACACGGTGCCCCCGCCCCGTTAATAAACCAGCTTATAGCTGCATGAGGTTAGTTTTGAGTATAACGAACTTCCCACGCAGCGGTCATCTTTCTCATCAGGCGCTCACATTTTTCACGGCTGCTCACGCCTGCGGTGAAAATACCGTAAGCTTTCGGCCTAAATGCAGCCTAACAGGGGGATGCGGCGCTGCTTTGGGGTGCGCGCGCTCTCCAGCGCGTGCGGGGGATTAATCGGCGGCTTTGCCGCGCGCCAGCGTCAGCGCCCTGGCCATGCCCGCCCGCCGTTCGAGCGCGCCCTGGCGGTCGTTGATCGCCTCGCAGACGGCGGCGGACTCGGCATACGCGGCGCAGGCGGCGGCGTAGTCGGCGCGGGCGCAGCAGTTGTCGCCCAGGTTGCCCAGGCGCTGCGCCAGCCCGCGCTGGTCGCGAAGCTGGCGGGCGATCGCCACGGACTGCGCGTGATAGTCGGCGGCCTGCGCGTGCTCGCCCAGGTTGTCGTAGACCAGCCCCAGGTTGCCCAGCCAGATGCCGCGCCCGCGCAGGTCGCCCATTTCCTGCGCCAGCAGCAGCGCCCGCTCCAGGTAGGTGATCGCCTCGGCGTGGCGGCCCACCTCGCGCAGGATGTTGCCCATGTTGCCCAGCAGCCCGCTTTCAGCGAGGTGATCGCCGCCGGCGCGCACCAGCGGCAGCGCCTGCTCCAGGCAGGCCAGCGCCTCGACCGGCAGGCGCAGCCGGTGGTACAGCAGCGCGAGGTTGCCCAGGTGGCGGCCCTCGGCGGCGGCGTCCCCCGCCTGGCGCGCCAGGTCCGCCGCCTGGCGCAGACAGTCAAGCGCGGTCTGATAGTCGCCGCTCTGGAGCGCCAGCCGCAGCCGGCGCTGAAGCTGCGCGGTGTCGGTCATGGCTTCAGGCGCGTTTGCTGCGCAGCAGGCGCAGCAGCGCCGCGGCGACCAGCAGGCCGGCCGCGCCGGCGGCCAGCGCGATTCCCGCGCCGCGCCAGTCGGCCTGGACCGGCTCCGGCCCGCCGGTGTCGGGCGCGGGGTCCAGCCGCACGATGACAAAGTGGTCGGTGATCGTGGGGACGGTGCGCGCGCTGACCGTTTCCTCGCTGCTGAGGCGCGCCAGCAGCGCGTCGTAGATGGCGGGCGCGCGCTTGCGAAACAGGTACAGCACGCGGGTCGCCTCGCCGGGGTCGTAGATCACCGTGGCGCGCGCTGCGAAGCGCCGCCCGCCCTGCGCCACGCCCACGACCGGGCGGGCCAGCAGGTTCTGATACCAGTGAGGGCGCTCGCCCCAGGCCGAAATGACGTAGGTTTTGCTGCCGTGCAGGCGGTACTCGATGGCGGTGTGGCGCGGCAGGCCCGACGTGCGGCCAACGGTGGTCAGCACCATCAGGTGCACACCCTCCAGCAGCGGCCCCAGTCCCAGCCGGTACAGCCAGATGGGCAGGCGCAGCAGCCGGCGAAAGAACTCGCCGGGATAGGGCAGCCGGTCGGTAAAGGCGCTCCTGGGCGGCGCGGCGGGTTCATGAACAACGGTCTCAGTCATCGTAAGCTCATTCGGCGGTCCGTAAGCTGGTCGTAATTGTCATCCTCGCGCTTACTGTAGCGGCAAAGCGGCGGATTAATCAAGGTAGAACGCGCGCCGGGCCGCCGGGTGGCTCAGGCAGAATCGGGATCGGGCGGCGCGGGGTCAGCCGCGTCCGGCGCGTCCGGCGCGTCCTGCGAAACATCCAGCGCCGGGAACGTGCTGGTGGTGGCGCTGGCGAGCCTGTAGGCGGCGCGCGCGCCGTCGCTGCTGGCGGCGGCCAGCGCGGCCAGCGCCTCCGGCGTGCCGATGCGCCGCAGCGCGGCGCGCGCCGTGCGCCGCACGGTTTCGTTCGCGGCCTCCAGGCGGCCGGCGACGGCGTCAACGGCCCAGTCGGCGCGCAGGTGGCCCAGCACCGCCAGCGCGTTGCGCTGGATGTGCCAGTCGTCGCTGTCAAGCGCGGCCAGCAGCGTGACCACCGCCGGGGCGCTGTTCATCGCCAGCAGCGCGCGGGCCGCCGCCAGCCGGGCGCGCGCCGGCAGCCGCGCATCGTTAAAGGCCGCCACCAGCGGCCCCACCGCCAGCCGGTTTTGCAGCCGGCCCAGCGCCTCCGCGGCCTCAATGATGCGCGCGGGCTGGCCGCTGCGCAGCAGCGCCGTCAGTTGGCTGACGGCCTCCGCGCTGGCGCGCTCCTGCTCGGCGCGCTCCTGCGTCAGGTGCCGCAGGGCGGCGGCCAGGTCGAGGCGCGTGTTCAGGTCCTTCTCGCTGTCAACGGCGGCGCGCAGGGCGGGGATGGCGGCCGTCGCGCCCAGGGTGCGCAGCGCGGCGGCGGCGGCGCGGCGCACGGCCGGGTCGGCAGCGCCCAGCGCCTCGATTAACCCCGGCGTGTCGGCCTGGGTCTGCATCCGCCAGATATTCAGCCTGTGGTCATTCACGCGAGCTTGCACCGTTAACAGACACCTGACGACTTGTAGTATATTGTAGCGCAAATCCGGTGTCGGGCGGCGGCTATCAGGGAGCGCGAGCGGTGCGAATTGTCCACATTGTGCCTTATTACGCGCCCGCCTACGCTTTCGGCGGGGTGGTGCGCTCCGCCGAGGGCATGTGCCGCGCGCTGGCGCGCCGGGGCCACGCCGTCACCGTGCTGACCACCGACGCGCTCGACCGCGCCGGGGACCGCGCCGCGCCAGCCGAGGAAATGCGCGACGGCGTGCGCGTGCTGCGCCTGCCCAACCGCGCCCCGGCCCTGCGCGCCCGGCTGAATTTGTCCACGCCGGCGCGGCTGCGGGCGGCGCTGGGGCCGCTGCTGGCGGACGCGGACGTGCTGCACTGTCATGAGTTTCGCACGGTCGAGAACCTGCTGGCGGCCCCTGAGGCGGCGCGCCGGGGCGTGCCGCTGGCGCTGTCGGCGCACGGCACGCTGGCCCGCGCCACCGGGCGCAGCGCGCTGAAAAGCGGGTGGGATCGCGTGTTCAGCCCGGCGCTGGCGCGCCGCTTCGGCGCGGTGATCGGGCTGACGGCGCAGGAAGCCGCCGAGGCGCGCGCGCTGTGGGCGGCCTTCGGCGCGGCGGACATCGCGCTGTTCCCGGTCGTCCCCAACGGCATTGACCCGGACGACTACGCCGACCTGCCCGGCGGCGCGGCCTTTCGCGCCCGCTGGGCGCTGGGCGGCGGGCCGCTGGCGCTGTTCCTGGGGCGGCTGCACGCGCGCAAGGGGCCGCGCCTGCTGGCGGAGGCGTTCCGCGCGGCGGACGTGCCGGGCGCGCGGCTGGTGTTCGCCGGGCCGGACGAAGGCGAGGCGGCGCAGATCGCCGCGCTGAACGACCCGCGCATCACCCTCACCGGCCACCTGGACGGCGCGGAACGGCTGGGCGCGCTGGCCGCCGCCGACCTGCTGGCGCTGCCGGCGGTCGGCGAGGGCCTGCCGATGGCCGCCCTGGAGGCGCTGGCGGCGGGCGTGCCGCTGATCCTCTCGCCAGGGTGCGGCCTGCCGGAAGCGGCGCAGGCCGGCGCCGCCCTGGAGGTTCCGCCGGCGGGCGCGCCGCTGGCGGCGGCGCTGCGCGCGCTGCTGCCAGACACAGCGCGGCGGGCGTCAATGGCGGCGGCGGGCCGGGCGCTCGCGCGCCAGCGCTTCACCTGGGACGCGGTCGCCGCGCAGTTGGAGCAGGTGTACGCGGCATTAAGGGCGCGCTGA
>CAZDVL010000196.1:0-3038 GCA_964508745.1 uncultured Anaerolineaceae bacterium
GGTATAGTACGGCTGCGGCGGGGTGGTCGTTCGATGCGCATGTGTGTGCTGGTCCTGCTCGCTGACTCGCCCGGCCATTGTACCTGAGGAACGACCGTTTTCAATCGGACGAAAGACAGGCGCTTTATGAACGCAAAGTATACGATCATCGCGCTGCTGCTGCTGTTGGTGACCGGCGGCGCGGCGGCCCAAAGCCCCGGCGCTGACAGCGCCGGCGACCCGTACTTTCCCGGCCTGGGCAACAGCGGCTACGACGTGGCGCGCTACACGATTGACCTGGACGTGGATTCCGCGCTGGAGGCGGTCGCCGGGGCGGTCACGATTGAGGCCGCCGCCGTGGACGACCTGAGCGCCTTCAACCTGGATTTCATCGGCTTTGCGATTGAATCCGTGCAGGTCAACGGCCAGCCCGCCCGCTTCGCGCGCGCGGGCCGCGAGCTGACGATCACGCCGGCGCAGCCGCTGCCCGCCGGCGCGCCGTTCACGGTGGTGGTCCGTTACCAGGGCGTGCCCAACGCGGACCTGCCGCCGGGCCGCAGCTTCGCCGCCGGCTGGACGCGCTACGACGGCGGCGTCTATGTCGCCAGCGAGCCGGCGGGCGCGGCGCGCTGGTTCCCGGCCAACGATCACCCGCGCGACAAGGCCGCCTACACCTTCCGCATCACCGTGCCCAGGCCGTTCGTGGTGGCGGCCAACGGGCTGCTGCAGGAAACGGTGGACCAGGGCGAGCGCGTGACCTATGTCTGGCAGACCGACCACCCGCTGGCGAGCTACCTGGCGACGGTCAACATCGGCGACTTTGTCGTTGAAACCGCGGACGGCCCCGACGGCCTGCCGCTGCGCAGCTATTTCCCGGCCCGCCTGGCGGAGGCCGCGCCGCCGGTGTTCGAGCGCACCGGCGAGATGATCGCCTATTTCAGCGAGCTGTTCGGCCCGTACCCGTTCGAGGCTTACGGCGTGGTCGTGGCCGACACGCCGCTGTTCTTCGCGCTGGAGACGCAGACGCTGACGCTGTTCGGCGCGGAGATCGTGCCGCGCGCGCTGCCCGCCGCCACGCGCTGGGCCTTGACAGAGGAAGTGGTCGCGCACGAACTGGCGCACCAGTGGTTCGGCAACAGCGTCAGCCCCTACAACTGGCAGGACATCTGGCTCAACGAGGGCTTCGCCACCTACGCCGCCGCGCTGTGGATCGGTTATGCGCACGGCGAGGACGCCTTTGAACAGACCATGCGCGACAGCTACCGCGCCATCCAGGGGCGCGGCTACACGCCCGGCGACCCCGGCCCGCAGCAGTTGTTCGGCCAGGGCGTGTACGCGCAGGGCGCGTGGACGCTGCACGCGCTGCGGCTGCGCGTGGGCGACGAGGCCTTTTTCGCGATTCTGCGGGCGTACTATGACCGCTTCAGCTATGGCAGCGCCAGCACCGCCGACTTTATCGCCGCCGCTGAGGACATCAGCGGCGAGGACTTAACCGACTTCTTCGACGCCTGGCTGTTTGAGGGGGGCGCGCCGCCGGTCCCCGAATGGGGGCTGGGCACCGGCGGCACGAGTTAGCGGGCGGCGTTAAATGCCGGTCGCGGTCTTGCCGTATTCGCCGCTGCTGTAGACGTAGACAAAATTGGTGATCTGGCCGTCTTCGTCCGGCTCAGCGCCCAGAAACCAGGTATAGAGCCAGCGCGCGTCGCTGATGGAGACGTTGACGCAGCCGCGGCTCTGGCGGTAGCCGAACAGGTTGTGCCAGTACGTCCCGTGCAGGCTGGCGTCGCCGTCGAAATACATCACCCAGGGGACGCTTTGCAGCGCGTAGGCGTTGGGCGCGCCGGTCGCGCCGGACATGCCGTCGCGCTCCAGCCGCGCCCAGATGGTGAACAGGCCCTCTTCCGTTTCCGAGCGCTGCAGCCCGCTGGAAATCAGCGTGGCGAAAACCGGCGTGTCGTCCTCATAGGCGACCAGCGTCTGCTCGTAGAGGTCAATGGCGACCCAGCGCCCGCTGACGCCCTCTGGCCGTTCAACCGGCAGCGGCTTGGCGACGAAACGCTGGTCCACCCACTGGTTCGGGCCGATCTGATACCAGCGCCAGCCTTCCTCGTCATAAGCGGTGGCGAAGATGTTGACGCGCTCGTAGCGGTCAATCCAGCGCCCGCTGGCCTGCGAGCGCGGCCCGCCGGGGTATTCCGAGACGAAGATGCGGCTCAGGTCCAGCACCCAGGCGAAGGGGTGTTCCAGGCCGTTGGGCAGCGTCACGCCGCGGAAGTAGGACGGTTCGGTGTAGCGGGCGTCGCTGCGCTGAATCCAGCGGCCGCCCTCGATCTGCATCCAGCCGTCCACGCTCAGGTCAACGGCGCGCACGAAGTTGAAGCCCTGCGGAATCTGCCCACTGACGCCGCCGCCGGGGCCGTCGTAGGTGTTGATCGGGTCTGGCCCGACGCGCCAGAAGCTGTACTGCGACAGCGTGATGCCGTCGGCGGCGATCTCGTCCACCAGCGGGCGCGGGTAGGCTTCCATCATCGCCAGGCATTCCGCGCTCAGTTCCACGCCGCCGGTGAAGGCCGCGCACACGGTCGGGTCGAAGGCCAGCTCGTCGGCGGCGGCGGGCAGCACAGCGGCCAGCGCGGCGGCCAGCGCCAGCAGAGCGAAGGTGGAGCGGACAGCGTTACGCATCAGACATTACCCCCGTGACTCATTTCCCGGTTGCAGCGCGCGCCATCGTAGCAAGGCCGCGCCGCCCGCGCCAGCGCGATCAGCCGGCGCTTGCCCTACGGTTAAGCTGTGCCGGCGTTCACGCCCGCTGCGCCACCAGCCCGGCCAGCACCAGCGCCGCGAACCCCGCCACCAGCAGCCCGGCCAGCGCGCCCAACTGCGTCGCGGCGATCATCGCCGGGCCGAAGCTGGCGGCGGTCGCCAGCAGCCGCGTTTGCAGCACGCGGTTGGTCGTCAGCGCCACCGCGCCGCACAGCGCCAGCAGCACGGCCAGCAGCGGAATCGCCAGCACGCCCAGCGCCATCTGCGCCGGCGGGAAGCCCTGCAGCAGCCACACG
>CAZDVL010000196.1:3138-4761 GCA_964508745.1 uncultured Anaerolineaceae bacterium
TGGCGAATGTACGACAGCGCCGCGCGCGCCATCAGCGTCCACGCGCCGCGCACGTTGGCCGGCAGGCGCAGGAAGGCGCGGCGGCTGGCGGTGGCGGCCTGCCGGCGGATGCGCACCTGTAAATCGGGCTGGCGCCAGGCCATCAGCCCCAGCGCGCTGATGCGCGCGTGGACGATGCTCTCGTCAACGGCGTAGATCATGTTCACGCGGCTGCCCAGCCAGGCGACGGCCGCGCCGGCGGCCAGCGCCAGCGCCAGCAGCCAGGGCCACAGCCACCAGGGGCTTTCGCCCCAGGCCGCCAGCGCCAGCCCGCGCCCCGGCCAGAGGGCCGCGTCGGGCAGGACGTGGGCCAGCGCCAGCAGCAGCGGCGGCGTCAGCCACAGGTAGCGCAGCCGCCGCAGGCGCGCGTCGGTCAGGCGCAGCAGGCCCAGCGCCCAGGCCGCGCCCCACGTCAGCACCACCAGCGGGACCGCCAGCAGCCCGGCGCGCAGGCTGGCCCAGCCCGCCGTCGCGACATCGGCCGCCGCGCCCAGCGCCGCGCCCACCAGCGCGGCGACGATCACCGCGGGCACGACGCGCGTCAGCGTCTGGCGGACGAAGCTGAGGATCACCAGCGCCGCGCGCGACAGCGGCGACGCCGCGACGTAGGCGATGTCGGCGAAGGACAGCTTGAGCGGGGTGCTGCTGAGCGCGCCCATCAGCGCCAGCACCTGAATCACGACCACCGCCAGCGGGACCACCTGCAGCACGTTGGCCGTCGCTTCGGGCGGCAGGGCGCGGCCCAGGCCGACGGCGCTGTCGTAGGCGAAGGCCCACATGGCGACCACCCAGAAGCCGGCGATGGCCAGCAGGTACAGCACGTAAATGCGCTGTGTCAGGGCCTTCTCGCGCTGGTCATAGCCCAGCACGCGCAGCCAGTAAACGGCGTCGTCCTTGAACTGCCGCCAGCGCAGCCAGAATAAAACGCGCAGATCACGCATCGGCGGCCTGCGCGCCCGGTTTAGACCGGCGCGCGCGCAGCGCGGCGCGCAGCAGGTCGTCCAGCGTCAGCGAACCGTCCAGCTTCAACCGCCGGCGCAGCGCGTCTGGCGTGCCGTCGGCGATCACCTCGCCCTGCTCCATGATGATGTAGCGGTCCGGGTGGGCCTCCTGCGGAAGCTGGTGGCTGCTGAGGATGATCGTCATGCCCTCGGCGCGGTGGCGGCCCATCTCCTCCCACAGCTCGTCGGCAGAGACAGGGTCCAGCGGGCCGAGCGGCTCGTCCATCAGCAGCACCGCCGGCTCGATCAGCAGCGCCATGCACAGCGCCAGCTTGTAGCGCATCCCGCGCGAGAAGGCGAAGGGGAAGGCGTCCTTGTTGGGCAGCAGGCCGTAGCGCCGCAGCAGGTCCTCGCCTTCGTCCTCCCAGTCGCGCCAGCCGTTGGCCTGCGCCACAAACTGGAGGTGTTCCCAGGCGGTCAGCTCGTCGTAGAACGACGGCGTATCAGGCAGCAGCACGACGTGCTCGCGCACCAGGCGTTCGTTCTGCTTGATGGACTGACCCACGACCTGCACGTCGCCGTCGGTGGCCTCGGTCCAGCCGGCGATGCAGCGCAGCAGCGTGGACTTGCCCGCGCCGTTGCG
>CAZDVL010000197.1:0-4728 GCA_964508745.1 uncultured Anaerolineaceae bacterium
GCGCGCCGGGGAACAGGCAGGTGCCGGTCGTGTGGTCGGCGTGAAAGTGGGTGTTGATGACATAGGCGATTTCCGCGCCCAGGCGCTGCTCGATAAAGCGCTTCATGTGCAGCGTTTCCTGCGGATAGACCAGTGTGTCAATGATGACCGCCCCGACAGTGGTGAGGACCACGCTGGCCGTCACCTGGGCGTACAGGTCGCTGGTGAACACATAGATGTCGTCGGCGATTCGCTCTCGCTGCATGGTGTAGAAATGTTCCTGAAACTCTGGAGACTTATGCGGCGAGTATAATCCGTTAAGGGGCGAAATTCAAGGCGGCGCGCGTTAATGGGGCGACACGGGATCGGCCAGGGCGTGGTCATACGCCAGGCGTGAGCTGGCCAGGCACAGCGCCACGATGAACCAGAACAGGCTGATGGACGCCTGGAAGTCGAGCCGGAAGAAGTAGAGATCGGCCACGGCGTTGACCAGGGCGGCCAGCAGCGCGGCGTGCAGGCCGAGGTGGAGCGCGTCGAGGTCGGGCATGCGGCGGGCGCTGGGCCAGGCGCGCAGGCCGTAGACGAAGACGCTGGCGTTGGTCAGCAGAAAGAGGCCCAGCCCGACCAGCCCGATCTGGTTGGCCATGATGAGGTACGTGCTGGCAACGTCGGTGTACAGGTCGCGCTCTGGCGTGCCGGTGAAGCCAACGCCGAACACCGGGTAGCGGCTGATGAGCCGCAGCGAGTCGGTATACTCGCCCAGGCGCATTTGCGTCGCCAGGTCAGCGCCGGTGAAAGCCTGCACGAAGCGGTCAACAAAGACCTGAGCCTGCGGCAGCAGCAGCAGCAGCAGCGCGGCGGCGAACAGCAGCGGCAGGTAGCGGCGGTAGCGCGCGAACACCATCACGCCGACGCCGGCGGCGAAGGCCAGGATGGAGGCGCGCGAGAAGGTGAGGAACAGCGCCGACCCGGTGAGCGCCATGAGGACGACGGCCAGCAGGCGCGAGCGCAGCACCGGACGGCTGGCGAAAAGCTGCGAGGCGGCCAGCGTGGCCGAGACGGCCAGCATCCCGCCGAGGGCGTTTGGGTCCACCCAGGTGCCGATCGCGCGTTCGCTGAGCGCGGGGTTGTCCTCGATGTAGCGGATGACGCCGCCGTCAGGGTAGCCCAGGCGCGCCAGCCGGACGAGCAGGCGCTCGGTGCTGTCGCTGGGCAGGACGTAGAGCACCAGCGTCAGCAGCGCCTGCATGCCGATCACCAGCAGCAGCACCAGCAGCAGCCGGCGCAGGGCGCGGACATCGCGCAGCAGGTCCACCAGCACGAAAACCATGCCGATGCTCAGCAGCGTTTCGGCGAACTGGCGCAGCTTGGCCGCGGTTGGCGGGGCGTAGCGCAGGCCGAACGCGAAGCTCAGCAACAGCCAGAAGATGTACAGGCCGATCAGCGCGTGGACGGGCGTCAGGCGCAGGCGGCTGCGGCGGCCCGTCATCCACTGGAACAGGTACACAACCAGGAACGCGCCCATCGCTGCGTCGAGCAGGGTGGGCGTGAAGCCGATCTTGACCGGCAGCGTGCCGAACGGCAGCAGCGCGATAATGGCGACGACGGCGTAGAGCGCGGCGGAGACATCGGTCATGATGTAGAGCGCCGCCAGCCCGCCAAGCACCACGCCAGCGGCGATCAGCGGCCCGAAGGCCGCCAGCAGCAGGCCGATCAGCCCGGCGCTGACGCCGATGGCGAGGCCGATCAGCGCGGCGCGCGCCGCAGCGCTGCGGCTGACATACCAGTTTTGCAGTTGGTTACTGCTGTACATGACGCCGCCTTCCCCGCCTGACCGCCAGCGCAGCGCCCAGTATACCCAGCGCGCCCCAGGTCACAAGGCTGACTGCCGCGCCGATGGCATATGAGCGCGGCTCGTAGGCCAGGCTGACGGTGTGGTCGCCGGCGGGCAGCGCCAGCGCCACCAGGCCGCCATACGCGCGCAGCAGGGGGGCGGGCGCGCCGTCTATGCGCGCCTGCCAGCCGGGGTAGTCGGGGTGCGCCAGCGTGAGGATCGCGTTCTGGGGCGTGCTGACGGCGACCGTGAACGCCTCCGGCGCGAAGGCCGTTACCTGCGCGGTGTGGCCCGCCGGCGCGGTGTCGGGCAGCTCCAGGCCGGGCGGCGTGTGCAGGATGGCGGCGGCGCGCGGGTCGAAGTTTGGGTCCGCCAGCAGCGCGCGGGCGAAGGCGTCGCTGTCCACCACCTCGGCGCGGTAAACCAGGTGCGCGAACGGGCGCGGGTCCGCGAGCTGGTGCAGGTTGACCGGGCCGTAGCGATCCTCGCCGCGCCCGATCACGCCGGACTCGGCCGGAAGCTGCTCCCAGTCGGAGTAGACGTAGCGCACCGCGAACAGCTCCCAGGCCGTCGGGTTGTGCTTCTCCGGCTCGATAAGCTGAAAGGGGCCGTCGAGGAACAGCGGGCTGATGCCGCGCATGTCCGCCAGACGGTAGAGGCTGCCGTAGTTGTCGGTCAGGCCGCGGAAGCCGTCCACGCGGAAGGGCGTGTCGGGGTCGGCCAGCGCCTGCGCGACCAGCGGCGGCGGCTGCATCGAAAGCTGCTGTGTCGCCGGAACGGGGTCATAGACGCTGTCAGCGTCCATATTGACGGTGAACAGCTCGAACACCAGCAGCGCCAGCAGCAGCCCCAGGCGCGGCGGCACAGGGTGGGCGAGGGCGTAGGGCAGGGCCAGCAGCGCCAGCCCGGCGATCAGCGCGCTGAACACCAGCGCGTTGAGGTAGGGTTCGTACTGCGCGCCGCCGCCGAACCACGCCAGCAGCGTGAGCAGGGCGCTGGCCGCGCACACCACCAGCAGAATCGCCAGGGCCTGCTGGATGCGGCGCGTGGCCTTGAAATCCTTCAGCCGGTCCCAGCCGGCGATGTGGGCCGCGCCCAGGCCGGCCAGCAGCGCCACGCTGCCCGCGACGACATAGGCGGCGCGCTCCTGGCCGCGAAAATAGCGCAGGCCGGGCAGCAGGTTGTAGAGCGCGGGGTAGAGGGCGCTGCCCGCGCCGAAGCTCAGGCCCAGGGCGACCAGCGCCGCCGCCGCCCAGAAAACGCTCTCCGGCAGCCGCCGCCACACGGCGACAGCGGCCAGCGCCAGCCCGACGATGCCCGCGTACAGCGGCGAGAACACGCTCAGCACGCCGGGGACGACGGCCTGCGCCACGTCGCGGAAGGGGAAGCCGTTGCCTTTGGCGTCGAACGTGTAGTCCACGCGGGCGGTCAGCGGCAGGTACTCCAGGCCGGGCAGCAGCGTGACCGCCGCCGCGCCGAGCGCGACCGCGCCGAACAGCGCGATGCCAGCGGCGGCATACAGCCAGCGCAGGCGCAGCCGGTAGACGCGATAGGCGCAGTAGGCGGCCAGCAGACAGGTGAGGAAGTAGCTGGTCTGCGGGTGGCCCGCCAGCCACGACAGGCCCAGCGCCAGCCCGGCGAGCGCCAGCCAGGGCCAGCGCAGCGGGGCGGCGCGGGTGGCCTCCAGCACGCCCAGCAGCGCCAGCGGCAGCCAGATGCCCGCCTCCAGCACGGCAAGCTGAAGCGGCGGGTAGCCGGCGAGGTAGCCGCCGTAAGCGGCCACCAGCGCCGCGACCAGCCCGCCAAAGACGCTTCCTGGCTGGCCGAGGGTCATGCGGCGCACGAGCGTGTACAGCAGCAGGCTGTAGGCCAGCACGTGCGCGGCCATCTCAAGCTGGAGCGCGTTGTACGTCCAGCCAGCGCCGGACAGGTGCGACAGGGCGATGGTCAGCAGGCGCGGCGGGTAAAAGACCGCCGCCTGCGGGTCGGCGATGAAGGGCAGGCCGCCGTTGTTGTAGGGGTTCCACAGCGGCACCTCACCGGCGCTGAAGCGCGCGTACTGGTAGCCGCCGAAGGCGACAAACTGGCCGGAGAAATCGCCCCGTTTGAGCGCCGCCTGGTCGCCGGGAATGGGGGTGAACAGGCGCCAGAAGAACAGCAGCCAGAGCGCGATGAGCAGCAGCGCGGCGGCGGCATCTTGTCTGCGTGTCGTCATGAACCAGCCTCCGCCGGCAGAATACGCACACGGGTCAGGTGGATGAAATCGCTGGCCTGCCCACCGTCAGGGGTGAAAATGCGCAGGCGTGGGAACGTGCCGTCGGGCGCTTCACGGTAAAGCCCGACCTCAAGCTCATAAATGCCGGGCGGCGCGTCCGGGCTGATCGTCAGGTTGTGGACATCCTCAACAAGCGCGCCGGGCGTCCAGGTCGAGGTGGGCGCGCTCCACTGGGCGGGCATACCGTCAGAGGAAGCGTGCTTGGTCAGCGTGAGCGGGTCAAGGATGTGGGCGAACACTTTGTAGTCGTCGGCGATTGGCGCCAGGCCGCGCCAGTAGAGCGTCAGCGCGACAGTGTCGCCGGCGGCGGGCGTGAGGTCAGAGAGCGTATAGCCGGCCAGTTCGACCAGGCCGCCGAAGTTGACGCCAAGCGGGTTGGGCACGCTGAGGGCGCTGGCGCGCGGTTCGAGCGCTGCCTGGCCGACGGCCAGGGTTTCGCGCCCGTCGGGCAGGGTGAGGCGCTCGCCGGTGGGCAGGTGATACCAGCCGACGACGACATCGAGCGGCAGCGGGGCATAAGCGGTGGGCGGAACCCACACCGCGACCGAATCGCGCCAGGCGCGGCCCGGCTCCAGGTCGGAGGTGGCCAGCGCGCCCTGGCCGGGGTAGATGTCGCGCTGGCCGACGATCACGCCGTCGG
>CAZDVL010000198.1:0-4727 GCA_964508745.1 uncultured Anaerolineaceae bacterium
TTCGAGCGCGACGGCGGCTACACCTACGAGCAGCGCATCAGAACGGTGCTGCACGGCCTGGGCTTCACGCCTGATGACTATGGCCGCCCGCTGCGCCAGCTTTCCGGCGGGCAGACGACGCGCGCGCTGCTGGCGCGCCTGCTGCTCGACTCGCCCGACCTGCTGGTGCTGGACGAGCCGACCAACCACCTCGACATTCAGGCGGTGGAGTGGCTGGAAGGCTTCCTCAGGACGTTTCCGGGCGCGGTGCTGGCCGTCAGCCACGACCGCTATTTTATGGACGCCTTCGCCCAGGTGGTGTGGGAGCTGGACTTTGGCCGGCTGGAGGTTTACCGGGGCAACTACAGCCACTATGTGCGCCAGCGCGAGGACCGCCACGAGCGCCTGCTCAAAGAGTACGAGGCGCAGCAGGCATTTATCGCCAAAGAGGAAGAGTTTATCCGCCGCAACATGGCCGGCCAGCTCACGGCGCAGGCCAAGGGGCGGCTCAAGCGGCTGGAGACGATGCGCCGCAACGGGCGCGTGATTGACCGCCCGCACAAGAAGCGCAATATGTACATGCGGCTGGGGCGCACCGTGCGCAGCGGCGACCGCGTGCTGATCACGCGCGGGCTGGCCGTCGGCTATGACGACGCGCCCGCGCCGCTGTTCCAGGTGCCGGACATCACCCTCTACCGGGGGCAGGTGGCCGCGCTGATTGGCCCCAACGGCGTCGGCAAGAGCACGTTCCTCAGGACCGTGATGGGCGAGCTGGCCCCGCTGGCGGGCGAGGCGCGCTTCGGCGCGGCGGTCAGGCCGGGCTATTTCGCCCAGGCGCACGAGCGCCTCGACCCGGCCAACAGCGTCATGGACGAGATTCTGTCCGTCAAGGGGATGCCCATCAGCGAGGCGCGCAGCTATCTGGCGCTGTTCCTGTTCACCGGCGACGACGTGTTCCGCCCGGTCGGCACGCTGTCGGGCGGCGAGCGCGGGCGCGTGGCGCTGGCGAAGCTGGCGCTGAGCGGGGCCAATTTCCTGCTGCTGGACGAGCCGACCAACCACCTCGACATTGACAGCCAGGAAATTCTACAGGCGGTGCTGGACGACTTCGACGGCACGATTTTGCTGGTGAGCCACGACCGCTACCTGATTGACGCGCTGGCGTCGCAGATCTGGGCGGCGGAGCCGGGCCGCCTGGAGGTGTTCGAAGGCACGTACAGCGACTATGTGGCCGCGCGCGAAAGCCGCCGGCTTGAGGAACAGGAAGAGGCGGCGCGGGCCGCCGCCGGGGCCGACAGCGGGCGCCGACCGTCCGCGCCCGCCGCCCGCCGCCACGGCCTGACGCCGTACCAGTATGAGAAGCGCGTGGCCGCGGTCGAGGGCCGCATCCACGCGCTGGAAGCTGAGCTGGCGCAGCTTCACGACGACATCGCCAGCGCCAGCGCCGCCGGCGACGCGGCGCGCGTCAGCGACCTGGGCGCGGCCTACACGCGCGCCGAGGCTGAGCTGGCGGCGGTTATGGCGGAGTGGGAGCGCCTGCTGGAGTAGTGCAGGGCGGGCAGGTGAACGTAAAAAGGCAAGGCGGCGGCTGCCGTCTTGCCTTTTTTATAAGCCCTGGAAACCGTGGGCGTTTTAACGCTTGGTGTAGGTCGGGGCCTTGCGCGCGCGCTTGAGGCCCGGTTTCTTGCGTTCCTTCACGCGCGCGTCGCGCGTCAGGTATTTGCCCTGCTTCAGCGACGGCTTGAAGTCCGGGTCAATCTTGAGCAGCGCGCGGGCGATGCCCAGCTGGATGGCGTCGCGCTGGCCGCTGATGCCGCCGCCGCTGACGTGTACGCTGATGTTGTAGTGCCGATCCTGGCCGATGGCGCGCAGCGGCTCCAGCATGACTTCGACATCGCCGAAGCGCGGCAGGTACTCAGCGGCGTCCTTGCCATTGATAACCATGTTGCCGGTTCCGCCGGGAAACAGCCGCACGCGCGCTGAGGCGGCCTTGCGCCGGCCAATACCTTCGTAATACTGAGCAGACATCCGCTAGTCCTTCTTCCTAAAGCTCTAACACTTTGGGCTGCTGTGCCGCGTGGGGGTGTGTGTCGCCCGCGTACACTTTGAGCTTGCTGTACATGTCGCGCCCCAGGGCGTTCTTGGGCAGCATCCCCTTGACCGCCGTCTGGATCACGCGCTCTGGGCGGCGCTGAAGCTGGTCGCGCAGGGTGACCGCGGTCAGGCCGCCGTTGTAGCCGGAGTGGCGGTAGTATTTCTTGTCGTCCAGCCGGTTGCCAGTGACGACGATCTCTGCGGCGTTGATGACGATGACGTAATCGCCAACGTCAATGTTGGGCGCGAAGGTGGGCTTGTTCTTGCCGCGCAAAATCGTGGCGATCTGCGTAGCGAGACGCCCGAGAGTCTTGCCTTTCGCGTCCACGATCCACCACTCGCGCTCGATGTCGGCTGCTTTGGTGACGAACGTCTTGTATTTCACGGTAAACCCTCCGGCGGGCGTCTCAGTGCCCGCTGTGAACGTAATGGCCTAATTGTACGGGCAAACCGCGCCCGATCAAGATACAGTTTTGCGTCAGCGGTAGCGCACCGCCGCCAGCACCAGCCCGTGCGGCGGGGCCAGCGGCCCGGCCTGCGCCAGGTCCGCCGCGCGAAACGCCGCCTCGAACTGCGCCACCGTCAGCGCGCCGCGCCCGACCTCCACCAGCGTCCCTGCCAGCCGCCGCACCATGTGCTGCAGGAAGGCGTTGGCCTCGACGCTGTAGGTGAGCAGCGCGCCGCCGCTGGCCGGCTGCGCGGCCCATTCCGACCGCAGCACCGCGCGCACCGTGCTGGTGCCCTGGGGCGGCTGGCCGAAGGTGGCGAAATCGTGCTCGCCAACGAGCAGCGCCGCCGCCGCGTTCAGCGCGTTCACGTCCAGCGGCGCCCACACGTGCCAGGCCCGGCAGCGCAGCAGGGGCTGGCGCTGCGGGACGTTGAGCACGTCGTAGGTGTACAGCCGCGCCAGCGCGTCGAAACGCGGGTGAAAGCCCGGCTGCTGCGCGATGTCCTGCAGGGCGATGTCGCCCGGCAGCACCGCGTTCAGCGCCCGCAGCAGGTCCGCGTCGCGGTGGCGCCAGGCCACGTCGAAGGCGATCACCTGGCCGGCGGCGTGCACGCCGCTGTCGGTGCGCCCGGCGCCGTTCACGGTGACGGCCTGGCCGGTGACACGCTCAAGCGCCTGCTCCAGCGCGAGCTGGATGGTGGGCGTGCTGCCGGCCTGCCGCTGGAAACCCTGGTAAGCGCTTCCGTCGTAGGCCAGCGTGGCGCGGTAGCGCGTCATGGCCGGGCGGCTGCTACTGCGGCCGGTCTACCAGCTCCAGCAGCACCATTTCGGCGCGGTCGCCCTTGCGCGGCCCCAGCTTGATCACGCGGGTGTAGCCGCCGGCGCGCTCGGCATAGCGCGGCGCCAGGTCGTCGAACAGCTTGCTCACCATTTCGCGGTCGTTGCGCAGCCGGCTGGCGGCGATGCGCCGCGCGTGGACGGCGCGGTTCGGGTCGTCGTGCGCCAGGCCGCGCTTGGCGATCGTGATCAGCCGTTCGATGTGGCCGCGCACAAAGACGGCCTTGGCCTGCGTGGTCTGGATATGCTCATGTTCCAGCAGCGCCCGGGTGAGGTTCAGCTCCAGGGCTTTGCGCTGGCTGCCATTGCGGCCCAGTTTTTTACCTTTTACGCGATGTCTCATTGTTACTCACCACCACTGAGTTCAGGAATTTCTGTGTCGTTGCTGAGGTAGCCCTTGGCCTGCAGCTTTTCCACCAGCTCGTCGAGCGACTTTTCGCCGAAGTTGCGGATCGCCAGCATGGCGTCTGCGCCCCGGTCGAGCATATCGAGCACGTCGCCGATGGTGGTGATGCCGGTGCGCTTGAGCGAGTTAAAGACGCGCACGCTCAGGTCCAGTTCCTCAATCGGCTTTTCATACAGCTCGCGCTTTTTGCCGCTGGCGATCTCGTCCACCGGTTCGGGCGCGTCCAGCGACAGGTCAGAGAAGGACAGGTCCTGGATGCCGCCGACCACGGTCAGGTGCTTGATGAGAATCTGCGCCGCCTGGCTGAGCGCGTCTTCCGGGCGCACGGTGCCGTCGGTCCAGATCTCGATCACCAGCTTGTCGTAATTGGTGCGCTGGCCCACGCGCGCGCGCTCAACGTCGAAGTTGACGCGGCGGATGGGGCTGAAGATCGCGTCCACGGGCAGCTCGCCGATGGGCAGGCGGCCCCGGTCCTCGGCTGAGCTGTAGCCGCGGCCGGCGCGCACCTCAAATTCGATCTCAAGGTGCGTGTCGGGGGCGTCAACCGTGAACAGGTAGAGGTCGGTGTTGACGATTTCGACCTCTGGCGGGCAGATAATATCGGCCGCCGTGACTGTGCCCTCGCCGCGGTGTTCCAGGCGCAGGCGGGCGGTCTCGCCGCTGAAAAGGCGCAGGCGAAGCTGTTTGACCTGCAGGATCAACTGGGTCATATCTTCGCGCACGCCGGGGATCGCGGAAAATTCGTGATGCACATCGGACACGCGAATGCTGGTGATGGACGCGCCGGGGAGCGATGACAGCAGCACGCGGCGCAGGGCCGTGCCCAGCGTCAGGCCAAAACCGCTTTCCAGCGGGCTGATGATGAAACGCCCGTAATTGCGCGATGTCGCGTCGCCCTGCACCTTGTGGGGCAGGACCATGTTATTTGTTACCAAACCCACAACCTCCTGGCGCGTGCTGCGC
>CAZDVL010000199.1:0-4713 GCA_964508745.1 uncultured Anaerolineaceae bacterium
GGTCGGCGCGCCGGTCGCAGGGGCAGATGGGCAACGTGTTCGGCTTCGGGCGCACGCAGGCGCGCCAGTATGACGCCGAGCGCCCGCAGATCACCTTCACTGACGTGGCCGGGCAGGACGCCGCCAAAGCCGAGCTGGTTGAGATCGTGGACTTCCTCAGGGAGCCGGATAAGTATGTGGCGCTGGGCGCGCGCATCCCGCGCGGCGTGCTGCTGATCGGCCCGCCCGGCACGGGCAAGACGCTGATCGCGCGCGCGGTGGCCGGCGAGGCGAAGGTCGCCTTTTTCAGCCTGGCCGCGTCCGAGTTTGTCGAAATGTTCGTGGGCGTGGGCGCGTCGCGCGTGCGCGACCTGTTCAAGCGCGCCAAAGAGAACGCCCCCAGCATCGTCTTTATTGACGAAATTGACGCTGTCGGCCGCCGGCGCGGCGCTGGCCTGGGCGGCGGGCACGACGAGCGCGAGCAGACGCTCAACCAGATGCTGTCGGAAATGGACGGCTTCGACCAGTCGGAGACGGTGATCGTCATGGCGGCCACCAACCGCGCCGACGTGCTGGACCCGGCGCTGCTGCGCCCCGGCCGCTTCGACCGCCAGGTGACGATGAGCCTGCCGGACCGCAGCGGGCGCGCCGACATCCTCAAAATTCACACGCGCGGCAAGCCGCTGGCCGAGGATGTGGACCTGGTGGAGCTGTCGCGCGCCACCATCGGCTTTTCCGGCGCGGACCTGGCCAACCTGGCCAACGAGGCCGCGCTCAACGCGGCGCGCACCGGCCAGAAGCGCATCGGCATGGCCAGCTTCTTTGAGGCTTTCGAGCGCATCGTGCTTGGCCTGAAAAGCCCGCCGCTGGCCAACGAGCACGAGCGCCGCGTCGTGGCCTACCACGAGGCCGGCCACGCGCTGGTGGCGGCGCTCACGCCCAACGCCGACCCCGTGTTCAAGGTGACGATTGTGCCGCGCGGGCAGGCGCTGGGCGTCACGGCGCAGCTCCCTGACGACGACCGGCGCAATTACTCGCGCGGCTACCTGGAAGCGCGCATGCTGGTGCTGCTGGGCGGGCGCGCGGCGGAGGAAACTGCGCTGGGCGAGATCACAACCGGGGCCAGCAGCGACCTGCAGCGCGTGACGGAGCTGGCGCGGCGGATGGTCAAGCAGTTCGGCATGAGCGAAGTGATCGGCCCGCTGAACTTCGGCGACGAAGAAACGCAGCCGTTCCTGGGCTACTCGCTGGCGCAGGAACGCCATTACAGCGAGGACACCGCCGCCATCATTGACTCCGAAATCAAGCGGCTGGTCGAGGACGCTTACAAGCGGACGCTGCACCTGCTGAAGGACAACCACGACAAGCTCGACGCGCTGGCGCAGGAACTGCTGGTGAAAGAGGTGGTGGACCGCCGGCGCGTGCTGGAGATCGCCGGGGTGGGCGAGAGCACAGCGGACGAAGTCGCCATTGTGGTGACGGATGTCGCGACCGACAACCTGTAACGTTCTGTGACAGACTGGTAAACAGGCAGCGCCCCGGCGTCTCACCGGGGCGCTGCTGCGTGGTTAGCTGAGCTGTGCGCGCCGCCTCAGGCCTCGGCTTTGGCTTTGTTGGCGTCAATGACGGCCTGTGTCAGGTGGGCCGGGACCTGTTCGTAATGGCTGAAGGCCATCGTGTAGATGCCGCGCCCGCCGGACATGGAGCGCAGGTCGTTGCCATAACGCAGCATCTCCGCCAGCGGAACCTGCGCGTTGACCACGCTGCGGCCGACTTCTGTGTCCATGCCCTGCACGCGCCCGCGCCGCGAGTTGAGGTCGCCCATGATGTCGCCCATCATGGCCTCTGGCACGACGACGCGCAGGTTCATGATCGGCTCCAGCAGCACCGGCCCGGCTTTCTGGAAGGCCTCTTTGAAGCCTTCGCGACCGGCGATCTGGAAGGCGATGTCCTTGGAGTCAACCGGGTGTTCCTTGCCGTCGAACACGGTGGCTTTCACGTCAATGACCGGGAAGCCGGAGATCACGCCTTCCGGCAGCACCGACTGGATGCCCTTGTCAATTGAGGGCAGGAACGACCCGGAGATCACGCCGCCGACGATGGCGGTGACGTAGGCGTAGCCTTCGCCGGGGTTCGGCTCCAGCCGCAGGCTGATCTCGGCGAACTGGCCCGCCCCGCCGGACTGCTTCTTGTGGCGGTAGGTGACTTCGGCGCTGCGCAGGATGGTTTCCTTGTAGGGCACTTTCGGCATGTGCGTGTCCAGCCCGACGCCGAACTTCTCGGCGCGGCTGATGGTCAGGTTCACGTGCGCCTCGCCCATGCCTTCGATAATCGTCTGGCGTGTGTCCGGGTCCTGGCGCCAGCGCAGCGTCGGGTCGGCCTCGGCCAGGCTGGTGAGGATCGTCCCCATCTTGGTGCCGTCGGCCTGCGTGCGCGGCGTGACGGCCACCAGGTACAGCGGGGCCGGGAACTCAGGCCGCGACACTTCGAGCGGGTTGGCGCGCGTGGCGAGCGTGTCGCCGGTGCGGGTCACGCTCAGCTTGGCGGCCACGCCCATGTCGCCGGCGTGCAGCGCGCCCACGTTGATCTGTTCCTTGCCGCGCATGATGAACAGGTTGCCCAGGCGTTCCTCGGTCTGCCGCGTGACGTTGTAGTAGCGCTGGTCCGCCTGAATGCTGCCGGAGAAGATGCGGAAGAACGACAGCGCGCCAACAAAGCGGTCGTTGATGGACTTGAACACGTAGGCCGCCAGCGGGCCGCTGTCGGTTTGCGGCGGCAGCAGATAAGTGGTTTCGCCGTCGGGCTGGACCACCTGTACCCGGCGCACCGAAGGCGGCGACGCATAGGCGACCAGCGCCTCCAGCAGCGGCACGGTGCCGATGTTCTTCGTGCCCGACGTGATGAACACGGGCACGGTGTTCAGCTCGTGGCTGCGGGCGGCCTTGCGCATGCCGTCGCGAATTTCCTCGTTCGACAGCGCGCCTTCCTCAAAATACTTTTCGATGAGCTGGTCGTCCGCTTCGGCGGCGGCTTCGGTCAGCACCATCCGGGCTTCCTCAGCGGCTTCGGCCATGTCGGCAGGCAGGTCTGAGCGCTCAGCGCCCGCGCCGTAATACGCCTTCATCGTGAGCAGGTTGACGACGCCCTTGAAATCGGCCTGCTGGCCAACGGGCAGCATCACCGGGATGAACTTGTAACCGGGGAAGCGCTCGCGCAGGCTGGCCATCGTGCGGTCGAAGTCGGCGTTGTCGCGGTCCATTTTGTTGATCGTGACGATGATCGGCTGCTGGTAGCTTTTGGCATATTCCCATGCCAGCTCCGTGCCCACCTCCACCCCGGCGACCGCGTCTACAACCACCAGCACCGAGTCCGCCACGCGAATAGCGTTCTTGACTTCGCCCTGGAAATCGGTGTAGCCGGGCGTGTCGAGGATGTTGATTTTGTGGTCGTTGAACTCGACCGGGATGAGCGAGGTTGACAGCGACAGGCCGCGCTCTTTCTCGTCCTCGTCCCAGTCAGAGACGGTGGTTTTTTCTTCCACCCTGCCCAGACGGTTAATGGCGCCGGTATTGTAGAGCAGGGCTTCTACAAGGGATGTTTTACCGGCGCTCTGGTGGCCCACCAGCGCAATATTCCTCAGTTGTTCAGTTGTATATTCTTTCATAAGACATGCTCAGCGCGCCGCCAGCGCGGGCGCTTTTCCCCTTTCTATAGGCATTCAATTTGACGATCAAGGCGCGCGGCACGCCAACCGCGCGCCGCAGCCCCAGTTACCTGTGCCAGTTCTATTGTGGAAACAGAGTGCGGCCAGGGGCGGGATGCGCCCCTGACCGGGTTTTGCTGCCAGACTGATTTTAAGGCTCTGCCAGCGGAATGTCAAAGTGGAGTTATCAGGCTCAGTTCCAGGGCAGCGGGCTGCTCAGGCCGAAGCGCGCGCCAATCAGCGACAGATCGTGAATGTCCACCCAGCCATCGCCGTTAAGGTCGGCTTCCTCGACCAGCGCCGGGCCGTTGAAGTTGGCGGCCACCAGCGCCGCGTCGCGCACGTCAATCACGCCGTCGCTGTTGGTGTCACCGGTTTGCAGCGTGAGCGGCGGCAGCTCGACGCGCTGCCCCGCCGCCAGCGTAACCGCCGCGCGCTGCGCCAGCCGGCGCGGCCCGGCGGCCTCGATCACGTAGCTGCCGGGCGGCAGGCCGTCGAAAACGAACGCGCCAGTTTCATCCAGGGCCGCGCTGAGCTGCGCGCCGTCGGGCTGAGTCAGCACCACCTGGTAGCCGCTGGCGGCGGGCGCGACTATCCCGGCTATCTGCGCGGCAGGCGGCGGCTCGGTGGTCGGTGTCGCCTCGATTACGGGCGGCGGCTCGACGGTCGGCGTCGTCTCGATCACGGTGGGCGGCGGCACAGGCGTTTCCGTCGGCGGCGGCGTGAGCGTGAAGGTGGGCGTAAACGTCGGCGTGAACGTCGGCGTAAAAGTGAGGGTAGGTAGCTCCACAGCGGCCTCGGTCGCTTCCGGCGCGGCCGGCGCGCCCGTGCCGTCCTGCCCCAATGCGCTGTAGGTTGTGACCACGCCGGCCAGCATCAGCGCCAGCCCGACCAGCGCGGCGGATGCGCGCCGCTGCTTTACCATACTGGCTGCTCCCCGGTGTCAAAGGCGCGGCGCAGGCTCACATAGCTGCCGACGCTCATGGCGAACAGCCCCAGCCCGGCGAGGAACAGCAGCCCGCCGGCCAGCA
>CAZDVL010000200.1:0-4691 GCA_964508745.1 uncultured Anaerolineaceae bacterium
AAATCCCCTCCCCGCTAATGCAGGGAGGGGACTTATCTGCGGTCGCTGGCGCAGGAAGTCCCGTGGGACGGGGGAAGGGCCGGGGATAGGGGTTGGCATACAGTGCCCATCCTGGTCAATACCTACCCGTGCTAGCGCTCAGGGGCTGGGCAGGTAGATGGCTGCGCCGGGCACTTACTCGGCGCTGGTGACGGCGGCCGCGTCTGGCTCGTCGAGAAGCTGGAGCCGGTGCTCGTGCTCGCGGTCCTCAACCCACTTGATCGCCATCAGCGCGGCGGAGCAGCCGTCGCCGGCGGCGGTGATGGCCTGGCGGAACACGCTGTCGTGGATCTCGCCGGCGGCCCACACGCCCTCGACGCTGGTGCGGTAGAGGTCGTCCACCAGCACATAGCCCGCTTCGTCGGTGGCGAGCTGGCCCTTGAACACGCCGCTGTTGGGGTCATAGCCGATGAAGATGAACACGCCGTCCGCCGCGCGCTCGCTGGCCGCGCCGGTCCTGACGTTGCGCAGCCGCACGCCGGTCGCGCGGCCGCCTGCGCCCAGCACTTCCTCAACAACGGTGTCCCAGACGAAGCTGATCTTCTCGTGCCGGAAGGCCCGCTCAACCAGGGCGACGCTGGCGCGCAGCTCGTCGCGGCGGTGCACCACCGTCACGCTGCGCCCGAACTTGGTCAGGAACAGCGCTTCCTGGATGGCGGAGTCGCCGCCGCCGACCACCACGATGTCCTTGTCGCGGAAGAAGAAGCCGTCGCAGGTGGCGCAGTAGCTCACGCCGCGCCCGGTGTATTCGACCTCGCCGGGGATGTCGAGGTGGCGCGGGTTGGCGCCGATGGTGACGATCACGGCGTCGGCCAGGTAGGTGTCGCCGCCGTCGGTCTGGACGCGGAAAGGCGTGCCGGCGGCGAAATCCACGTCCGTCACCGAGTCGAACACGAACTCAGCGCCGAAGCGTTCGGCCTGCAGCTTCATGTTCTCGGTGAGTTCCGGGCCGAGCGTGCCCTCAGGGAAGCCGGGGAAGTTCTCCACCTCGTAAGTCGTGGCGATCTGCCCGCCGAGCTGGCTTCCGGTGAGCACCACCGTCTTAAGCTGGGCGCGGGCCGTGTACAGGGCGGCGGTCATGCCGGCCGGGCCGGAGCCAATAATTAACGCGCGTACTTTTCTGATCGTCATGCTGGTTTTAACCTCGTGTGTGAGTTGTGCTGCGCCGGACGGCGGCGCCTGTCAACGCGGCAGATGCTTAGGGCTGCGGAAGCTGGCCGCCGTTTTCGGCGCGGATGATGGCCACCAGCGCCTCAAATTCTTCGCGGCAGTCCGCGCAGCAGGCCAGGTGCGCCTCGACCGCCGGCAGCAGCGTGTGCAGGTCCGCGCCCTGCGCCACCTGTTCCGCCAGGCAGTCGAACTGCTGGTTGCAGGTTTCGCAGTCCATACAGTCGTGCTGTTCTTCGTGGGTATTCAGGATAAACCGCAGCAGGTTATCCAACGATTGGTGTGTCACGCTGCACGCTCCCGAACGTCTCTCGCACTACTACGGACGACCGGGGAAGGGGCAATCTTACGTGCGGCCGGCCCGCGCGCTCAAAGCGCGCCGAACGACAGCACCAGCTCGCGCGCGTGCGGCCAGACGCGCTCGTCAGGGACCAGCCATTTGTCGCGGATGCAGCTCTCCGCGTCAACCAGGACCAGGCCAGAGTAGCGATCCATGTGGTAAGCCTGGTGCACGCGGCGGTCGGCGTCGGCCAGCAGCGGGAACAGCAGCGGGCTGGCGCTGCTCATGTAGAAGCCGTAGAGCGCCTGCGGCCGGTCGCACAGCAGCAGGGCGATGTGCACGCCCAGGCGCTGGAAGCGCTGCGCGTGGCGCTGAAGCCACAGGATGCGGCGCACGCTGGCGGGCTGCCAGGCGTCGTCGGTGAAGCCCAGCAGCAGGCCGCGCGGCCCGGTGATCTGCTGGCGCGTCAGCAGGCGGTGGTCGTGGTTGTAGAGCGCGAAATCCGGCGCGGGGGTCAGCAGGCGCGGCCCCATCTCAAGTGTGCGGTGGTGCATACCGAAACGAACTTTCTGCGCTGTGCGTACAGTTTTCATTATATGCCTGCAAACGCCTGCCGCTGCATTAATGCTTCGGCGGCGCGCCCGCCGTAAAGGTGTTCTGACAAAACAGGTGGGCGCCGCGCCAGATTTAGCACATCTGGGCTAAATCTGGTGTATACTGACCGGTGCACACGCAAGTTCTATAAGGGGCGGCACGCGATGGACGAAGCGCTGGGACTCGATTTTCAGGCGATAGCCGGGCAGGTGGCGCTGGTCGTCGCCGCGACGCTGGTGATCTTTTTCGTGATCTCGCCCATCGGCGGTTACTTTCTGTTCCGGCTGCTGCGGCGGGTGACGCCGATGCCCGACACGTTTGCCCTGTGGGGCGCGGCGCTGGTCGGCTTCCTGGCGGCGTTTACGGCGCTGCTGCTGGGGCTGCTGCGCCTGATCCCCGCCGACGAGGGCAATCTGGGGGCGCTGCTGCTGGTCAGCGCGGCGGGGGCGCTGCTGGTCACCATCGTGACCGCTTTCGGCGTTCGCGCCCTGGCGCGGCGCAGCGCCGCCGGCCTGGAGGACCACACCTTTCGCGTCTGGGGTGAGGATCAGCGCCAGAAACCGAAGAACCTGCGCCGCCGCTAACCACCATTCATAAGGGGTCACAATGGTTGACAAGAGTTCAAACCTGCTGTTTAATGAATCTGTTTCCGCTGTGATATAATTGCAATCCGCCTTTCAACCCCCACGAACATCCTGATTGGGAGAGTGAACGTGTCTGTCAACAAAGGTGAGTTCGTCGTTCGGGACGCCTACCGCTACAACCACTCCGGGCCGGTGCGCTGGATCATCTCGCATGTGCTGCGCTACCGCTTCCTGTTCCTGCTGACGGTGGCCTGCTACATCACGGCGTGGTTTTCATTCTCGTTTTCGCGCGTGCTGATCGGGCGCGCTGCCGAGGAAATTATGGCCCCGACGGCTGAGAACGGCCTGCTGCTGGTGGCGCTGACGATCCTGGGCGTGCTGCTGCTGGACAGCTCCGCCGCCCTCATCGGCAACCTGTCGCTGGAGACGGTGGCGCAGCGGCTGGAGCGCGACGCGCGCGAGGAACTGTACACCAGCCTGCTGGCCAAGAGCCAGACATTTCACGACCGGCAGCGCGTGGGCGACATCATGGCCCGCGCCACCGACGACACCAAGCAGATGAACGGCATGATGAACCCCGGCGTGCTGTTCATCGGCGAGATGATCCTGGGCCTCAGCGTGCCGATGATCTACATCGCCGGCATCAACGCCGAGCTGCTGCTGGTCCCGCTGCTGTTCGTGGCGGTCTACATCGTCACGGTGCGCGGCTACACGCGCAAGCTCAACCCGGTGGTGCGTAACCAGCGCGACGCCTTCGGCACGATGAACGCCGGCCTGGAGGAGACCATCAGCGGCATCGAGATCGTCAAGGCCAGCGCGCAGGAACCGTTCGAACGGCGCAAGTTCTACGACAACGCCCGCCGCTACCGCGACTATTTTGTTCAGCAGGGGCGCATCGAGGCGCGCTACCTGCCGATGCTCTACTACGGCCTCGCGCTGGCGCTGACGTTCCTGCACGCCATGCTGGCCTACCAGCAGGGCCGCATCACCATCCCCGCCATCATCAGCGTGATGGCGCTGGTGGCGGTGATGCGCTTCCCGGTGTTCATCTCGATCTTTTCGTTCGCGCTGGTGCAGCTTGGCATCGCCAGCGGCGAGCGCATCCTGCACATTATCAGCGCCGAGGCCGACCTGGACGAGAACGCCGCCGGCCACGCCGCGCCCATCACCGGCGACATTGTCTTTGAGGATGTCAGCTTCGGCTATGAGGACGGCACGGTGCTGGAGAACCTCAGCTTCCACGTGCGCCCCGGCGAAACCGTCGCCATCGTCGGCCAGACGGGCAGCGGCAAGAGCACGCTCACCGAGCTGCTCAACCGCACCTACGACGTAACCGGCGGGCGCATCCTGATTGACGGCGTGGACGTGCGCGCCTGGAGCCTGACGGCGCTGCGCTCGCAGATCAGCACCATCGAGCAGGACGTGTTCCTGTTCTCGCGCACAGTGGCGGAGAACATCGCCTTCGGCGCGCCGGGCGCGACGGTAGAACAGATCGAGCAGGCGGCGCGCGAGGCGCAGGCCCACGATTTCATTCTGTCCTTCGCGGACGGCTACGAGACGAAAGTGGGCGAGCGCGGCGTCACGCTTTCCGGCGGCCAGCGCCAGCGCCTGGCCCTGGCGCGCGCCTTCCTCAGCGACCCGCGCATCCTCATTCTGGACGACTCCACCAGCGCGATTGACAGCGCCACCGAGGACGAGATTCAGAAGGCTATCCGCCGGGCGCAGCAGGGGCGCACCACGCTGCTCATCACCCACCGCCTGTCGCAGATTCGCTGGGCTGACCATATCCTTGTGCTGGACCAGGGCCGTTTGATCGCCAACGGGACGCACGAGGACCTGCTGCGCACCTCGCCTGAGTACCGGCGCATCTTCGCCCGCTACGACGCCGCGCTGCCGCCCTTGCAGCAGCCGGAGGCGCTGGCCGGCGACTGAGGCCGCCGCCGACTGTTAACCCTGAGCTGAGGAAGGAACGACGATGGGCTTCATCATGGACGGCCTCGACGCCGAGGACTACGACCGTAAATACA
>CAZDVL010000201.1:0-4675 GCA_964508745.1 uncultured Anaerolineaceae bacterium
CGGCCAGCAGCAGATGCAGCAGCAGCGCCAGCGGAAACAGCAGCAGCACCGCCCGTGTGAGCGTCGCCAGCCCCAGCAGCGCGCCCACCGCCGCCAGCGCGGCGGGGCGGGCGTGCCGTTCGACATACAGCGCCAGCGCGCCCGCCACCAGCGCGATGTAGAGCGTCTCGGTGGCAATAATGGCCGACTCCACGATGAACGCCGGGGACACAGCCAGCGCCCCCGCTGCGATCAGCCCGGCGCGGCTGTCGCCGGCGGCGGCGCGCGCCAGCCGGAAGGCGAAATAACACGTCAGCGCGCCCAGCGCGGCCTGCACGAGGCGGATGGTCAGCAGCGCGGTTTCCGGCGGCAGCAGCGCCTGCCAGACGCCGACAAAGAGCAGATACAGCGGCGGCGTCGGCAGGTTTTTGAGCAGAATCGGGAACGGCTCGCCGTCCAGCCGCGTCAGATAGCCGTCGTCGAAGCCGGTGACAAGCGCGTAGCCGTTGGCCAGAAACCAGCCGCTGTCGCCGCCGGGGTCGGTGTAGGGCGCGCTGCGATCCTGCGGCAGCGCGTACACCAGGCGCAGCAGCAGCGCCAGCGCCAGGATCAGCCACAGCGCGCGCCGGTGGCCGCTTGTGATCGGGGGCAGCTCAGTCGTTAGCGTCGGCATCGAAATCGAACCTGTACAGGGCGGCGTTTGTGCCGCGAATCGCCTGTGCCAGCACAAAACGCGGGTCGCGCTCGTCGCCGGTGTACAGCGGGTCGAGCGCGGGGCGGTCTGGCGGCATCATCAGATAGTCCACGCGGTAGCGGCGGGCGGCCTCCAGCACGCCGGCGCGGTCAGCCAGCGGCAGCATGACGGCGCGCAGGCCGAAGGAGTTGAACATGAACGGGTCCTGCGCCATCAGCACAATCTCGCCGTCGCCGTTGGTGTCGGGCAGGGCGCGCGCCGCCGCGCTCACCTGCGCGATATAGTCGCGGTAGCGCGCGGTGAAGGCGGCGTCGGCCCGCACCAGCTCGACGGCGTTGGCGGCGGTGAGCGCCAGCGCGATCAGCGCCGCGCCCAGCCGCAGCCGCCGGTCGCTGATCGCGCGTTCCAGCGCGCAGCCGGCCAGCGGCAGCAGTAGCGGCACGACCGACAGATAGACCTTCTTGAAGCTGCCGCTTTGCGCCTTGTACGGGACCAGCAGCGCGTAGAACAGCCAGCCGGCCAGCAGCAGCAGCAGCGCCGGACTCAGCGTCAGCAGGCGCTGGCGGTCGCGCGCGGCGACCAGCAGCGCCAGCCCGCCGATCAGCGCGACCGGCAGGAACACGTCGAGCGCGGTGTACATCAGCTTGGCCCCGGCGGCCAGCTCGAACAGGCGCTTGCCGATCAACTGCGCGGGGGTCTGGCGCGCGAGCATGGTGTCCAGCGTGAACGTCTGGCCGTAGGCGTAGTGGTCGCGCTGGTCGGTGAAGAAGTACATGTACTGCGTCTCGCGCGCGGTGGGGTAGCCGAGCGTTTGCAGGTTGCGCAGCAGCCAGGGCGTGACGGCCAGCAGCGCCACCAGCAGCAGCAGCAGCGCCCCGGCCCAGCGCTGGCGCGGCAGGCCGGCCCAGCGCCAGCGCAGCAGCAGCGCCCCGGCCAGCGCCGGCAGCAGCAGAATCGAATCGCTGCGCGTCAGGTAGGCCAGCCCGGCGGCCAGGCCGCTGCCGGCGAAGGCCGCCCAGCCGCCGGTGCGCAGCGCCCGGTTGAACAGCAGCACCGCGACCGTGATCAGCACGGCGTTGGGGATGGTCGTGTCGGTGCGCAGCGAGTTGAGCACCAGCTCTGGCAGCACGGCGGCGGCCGCGGCGGCGAACAGGCTGCCGCCCACGCCGACGCCGAGCTGGCGCGCGGCGGCGTAAACCAGCGGCACGAGCAGCGTCCCCAGCGCGATAAACGGCAGCAGCGCGGCGAACACGCCGTCGCCGCCGTTCAGCGCCAGCCCGCCCGCCGCCAGCACGCCGGCCAGCGGCATCCAGTGGTCGTCGGGGTGGCTGATGTCGGCGGGCGGGTCGTTATACTGCCAGATGTAATCAATGGTGAAGCCGCGCCCGGCGGCCAGCCCGCGCCCCAGGTTGTAATAGTGATTCGGGTCGCCGATGCCGGGGTGCGGCACCAGCAGCGCCAGCCCCAGGCGCAGGCCCAGCGCCCCCAGCGTCAGCAGCAGCAGCCAGCGGTTGAGTTCGAGTTTCACGCCCGGTTGCGCGCCTCCAGCACCTGTTTGAGGTTCTCCAGGCTGGTTTTGATCTGCCCGTTCAGCGGGCCGACGATGAACGGGCGCAGGAAGAAGTTCCACCAGGGGATGCGAATCTCGGTGGTTTCGGTCACGTCGGTGCCGCTGCCGGCGAACGTGAATTTGTAGGTGGTGCGGAAGTAGTAGCCGCCGAGCACGCCGTTGTAGATGATGAGCTGGTTGGGCACGAACTCGATCACGTCGGCGTTGACGTGCATGGTGCGGCCCATAATCTGGCGCGTGCCCACGACCATATCGCCCAGGCGGATCTGCCCGGCGCGGCGCAGGTCCACCGACGCCGGCTGCCACTGCGGCGCGTTGCTGAAGTCGGCCACAAAGCGAAAGATGTCTGTGACAGGCCGCACAATGTTGACTTTATGCTGGATCGTGTTCACCGGGAAACCCCTCTGCGTCGTGCTGTGCGGGCGGGTAGGGCGCTGCGAACATCGCGGGTGGGCGGCGCTGGCCCGCGTCCAGCGTGCCCACATAACCCTGCGTCGTCTGCACGCTGGCGTGGCCCAGGTTCTGGCGGATGCGCTCCAGGTCCATGCCGTGTTCGTAGGCGCGGCGGGCGTAGGTGCGGCGCAGGTCGTGCGGCCTGACCGCGCGCGGCGCGCCGTCCAGTTCCAGCGGCCAGCGGTTGAAAATGTCGTTGACGGCGCGCGTGCTCAGCCGGGCGCGGCGCACCGTTCTGCCGCCCCGGTACAGCCCGCGAAACACCGCGCCTTCGCTGATCTGCGCCGCCGCCAGCCAGCGCTCGACATACGCCAGGCACCAGTCCAGCGGGCCGTAAGGGACCAGCCGCTGCTGCTGGCCCTTGCCGGCGCGCACGCGCAGCGCCAGCTCGCCGCCCAGGTGGGTGCGCAGGTCGGGCACGTCGAGCGCGCACAGCTCGGCCTCGCGGATGCCGGTGCAGGCCATCAGCGCGAAGATGGCCGTGTCGCGCGCCCCGGCCAGCGTGTCCAGCCCTGGGCCGCGCAGCAGCGCGCGCACCTGGGCCGGCGTCAGCCGCAGATGCTCGGCGTCGGCGGCGTCGCGCTGCGCCACCACAGCGACCGCCGCCGCCGCCGGGTGGACGGCGTTCTGCAGCCGCAGCAGCGCCTCGTCCACGAAGGCCTTGCGGTCGGCCGGGCCGCAGCCGGGCGGGGCCATCTCGTAGAGCGCGCGGCGCACGCGGTTGTCGCGCAGGATGGCGGCGTAGCGCCCGCGCACCGTCGCCAGGTGCGCGCGCACGGTGGCCGGGGCCAGGCCGCGCCCGCCGCGCCGGTTGGGCTTGTCGCTCAGCAGGTAGTCGCGGTAGGCCCCCAGGTCGGGCTGATACCAGGCCCGGCCCATCAGCGCCAGCCAGTCGAGGAAATAGCCCAGGCGCGAGCGCTCGTCCTTGCCGGGCTGCGCCGGCATCAGCATGGCGTAATCTTCCTGCCAGGTGGTTGGCAGGCGGGTGCTGTTCACGCGCGCCGTCTCCCTCGTGCGTCCGTCGCCACCAGTTTACCACACCGGCGCTTATTCGCCCGCTGCCGAGGCGGGCGCGCCGGAAAGCCCGCCTTTGGGCGTGCCAGTTAGCACTCGTGTAAAAAGTTTGCTAGAAAATCTTGACGCTTGGGCCGCCTTCTGCTATATTGAGGACGGTTGAACTGGCACTCTCGCGCGAGAGTGCTAACCATGTACCCACAAAGCGCTGTGCGCGCCTGTGCATCCATGCCCATTCTGTGAGACGGAGGAACAAAACCTATGGCTATTAATCTGCGCCCCCTGGGTGACCGCGTTCTGATCGAGCCGGTTGAACAAGAAGACACGTTTGCCGGCGGCCAGCTTGTGCTGCCGGAAACCGCGAAGGAAAAGCCGCAGCAGGGCAACGTGCTGGCAGTGGGCGAAGGCCGCCGCGACGAGGACGGCGAGCGCATCCCGATGGACGTGAAGGCGGGCGACCGCGTGCTGTTCGCCAAATACGCCGGCACGGAAATCAAGATTGACGGCAAAAAACTGCTCATCATGAAGGAAGGCGACATCCTCGGTATCGTTGAGTAAGACCGCCCACCCCGACCAACCGCACACGACCCTAATCTGGAGGATAACCCACTATGGCTAAACAACTGATCTTCGACGAAGCCGCCCGCGCCAGCCTGAAGCGCGGCGTGGACAAGGTGGCCGACGCCGTTGCCACCACGCTTGGCCCCAAGGGCCGCAACGTGGCGCTCGACAAAAAATTCGGCGCGCCGACCATCACCCACGACGGCGTGACCGTTGCCAAAGAGATCGAACTCGAAGACCCGTTTGAGAACATGGGCGCGCAGCTTCTGAAGGAAGCCGCCACCAAGACCAACGACATCGCCGGCGACGGCACCACCACCGCCACCGTGCTGGCCCAGGCGATTGTCACCGAAGGCCTGAAGAACGTGGCCGCCGGCGCCAACCCGATGCTGCTCAAGCGCGGC
>CAZDVL010000202.1:0-4669 GCA_964508745.1 uncultured Anaerolineaceae bacterium
CCACGCGCGCCGGTTCAATCCCGCTTGTGTGCAGCACGGCGCGCGCTGTCGCGCAGAAGGCGGCGTACCAGTCGTCGGGGTTCTGTTCGGCCCAGCCGGCGCGCGGATAAGCGGTGGCGTATTCCTGCTGTGCGGCGGCCAGCGTGCGGCCGTCGGCGCTGGCGATGATCGTCTTGCACCCGCCAGAGCCAAGATCGCTGGCAATAACCACCTGATCGCTCACAGAAAAGGCCCTTAATGGAAACAACAGGCTGTATCTTTGGAAACAGTGTATTCAATAATTATGCGAGTGTCAACAATCTGGGCCTATTTGGGGGCATTTCAGGTTGGGGGGTGTGGGGCAGGTGGCTGCCATGAATCGTGAAAAACGCCGCTGAGCACGGCGGCCCGGAAAAGCAACGTGCGGTTGGCGCAGTTGCGGTTCCGGCGTATCCCTGTGCTGGCGTCGCTGCTTAAATTGTTTGAACTTGCCCCGCTGCCTCACTCATAAAACGCGGGCGCTTTGTTGAGCGTTTCCCACTGCTCCGGGTCGTGGCCGAAAATCACCAGCCCGATCTGCTCCCGTTCGACCAGGTCGAGCAGCTTGTTCGTGCTGGCGCGGATCGCTTCGGCGTCCGGGCTGCCGTCGTCCTGCGCGTCACGGGTGAAGCCCTCGCCGAAAGGCACAGCGTCAATCGGCAGCAGGATCGCCCCCGTTTTGGGCAGCCGCACCAGCACCGATTGATGCCCTCGCACATGCCCGCTCGTCTCAATCAGCTCCAGCCCCGGCAGCAGCTCTGTGTCTCCGTCCACCAGCCGGATGCGCTCTATCGGCTGATCCCATTGGGGCCGGGTGGCTGCAAAGCGCGGGTTGCTCGCCGCGTCCAGATGGTGCGCACGCTGAACCACATACTGCGCCTTTGTGAACGCCGCGTGCCTGCCGGCGTGGTCGAGGTCGTAATGCGTCGAAATGACGGTGTCAATGTCGTCCGGCTGCAGGCCAATACTCGCCAACTGCTCGATAACGTCCCGCCCGTTCTCGAACTCCGTTTCGCCTTCGGGCATAAGCTCCGGCAGGCCGCTGTCAATCAGCATATTCCTGCCGTCGCCCGTTTGCACCAGATAGCACACAATCGGAATCTGGTACTGCGGCATGGACCCCACCAGCATCAGATAAAGGCGCGTCACAGCGTTCTGGCTCATCATCACCCCCCGTATGAAAACAGGCCGATGGGGCAGGCGGGCGTCCATGAGGCTGCCATAACCGTGCCCCCAGATTAGCTCATACATTCTATCACGATTTCGGCAGCGGTTATACGGCGGGGTGCTGCACGGGCGTTCACCTTCGGAGGCGCAGGGCGCCGCATGACTGCCGCACGATCAGTTGAGGCGGCAGCGTGATCTGGCGAAATGGCAGCGCCGGCTGGGCGATGCGGCGCAGCAGCAGCTCAACCGCCGTCTCGCCCAGCTCATAGCCAGGCTGCGCGACCGTCGTCAGCGGCGGGTACAGGTCGCCGGCCCAGGGCATGTCGTCGAACCCCACCAGGGCGACATCCTCAGGAATTCGGATGCTCAGCTCGTGCAGCGCCCGCAGCGCCCCCAGGGTCATCAGGTTGTTGGAGACAAAAATGGCGTCCGGCGGCTCAGCCGCCGCCAGCAGCTCGCGCGTCAGCGTGTAGCCGCTTTCGACCCTGAAGTTGCCCTCTCTGATCAGCGTGGGATCCAGGGTCAGCGCCGCTTTTTTCAGCGCCTCTTTGTACCCGCGCAGCCGTTCGTGGCCGGGGGTGAGGTACTGGGAACCGGCGATGATAGCGATGCGTTGGTAACCCAGCGTCGTGAGGTGCCAGACCGCAGCGTAAGCCCCGCGCACATTGTCCGTCCGCACCAGGTCGGCCTCGAACTGGTCCACGTCGCGGTCGAGCAGCACGATCGGGGTTCCGGCCTGCTGCACCGGCCGCAGCACCTCTCCGTCGCTGGGCAGCGTCGGAACAACCAGCACGCCCGCCGCCCGCTCTGCCTGCATCACGCGCAGATAGACCATCTGCTTTTCGGGGATGTCGTCCGTGTTGCAGAGCACCACATTCATCTGCTGCTCGTAGGCCAGGTCCTCGACCCCGCGCACAACCGCTTGAAACAGAGGGTTCTGGATGTCGGGGATAATCAGCCCCAGGATGTCGCTGGAGTTGGCGCGCAGCCGGCGCGCGGACCGGTTGGGCTGGTAGCCCAGGTCCAGCATAGCCTGCTGCACGCGCTGGCGAACGTCGGCGGTGACGTAGGGGTGGTTGTTGAGCACGCGCGAGACAGTCGTTTTCGAAACGCCCGCATAATCTGCCACATCTTTGATCGTTGCCTGCGCCATACGAACTCCTTCATCAGGATTGTAGCCGTGCTGCCCGCCTCTCTAAGGAAGCGTTGTCTCCGGCCGAACGTTATCGCATGCCAACATGGCGACGTTGTGACATTCTGGCTGACAGCCGCCCCGACGATGTGGTTGACGGCTGTGCGTATTCACCGTATGCTTAAAGCATACTGTGGTATCGGTTTCATATCAAGCAAGATAAGCAGTATAAGGAGGTAAGCGGCGGCCAAACCCCCGGTTTTCAGCAGCTTTCGTCTAATTTAGAGCGGCATTTTAGGAGACAGACATGAAACGCTTCTCGCTTGTTCTGGTTCTTGTGCTCGTCGTTCTAAGCCTCGTGTCGGTGGGCGCCAACCTTGCGCAGGACAGTGTGCTCAGGTTCTGGACGTTTGAGTACTCCGATTCTGTAGACCCGTTCTTTGTTCAGTACATTGACGAGTGGAACGCGACCAACGACATCCAGGTTGAGCGTCAGGAGTTCCCCTGGGCGCAGTACACGGGCGAAATCCTGACAACCGGGATCGCCACGGGCGACGCGCCTGACGTGTTCTTCATCAGCCCCGGCGACTGGCGGCGCTATGCTGAAAGCGGGCTGGCGCTGCCGCTGCAGGATTACATTCCCGATTATCTCAAAGAGGACATTCTGCCGGCGTCGTGGGACGCGGTCACGCTCAACGGCAACATCTACTCGCTGCCGTTCGAGATGGAGCCGGTGGTGCTGTGGTATAACAAGGAAATGCTGGCTGAGGCGGACGTCGCAGTGCCCACCACCTGGGACGAACTCGTTGCCGCCGCCGAAACGCTGACCACCAGCGACCGCTACGGCATCCTCATCCCCACCAACCCCGACTACTACCAGAACTTCGTGTTCTATCCCTTCCTGTGGATGGCCGGCGGCGATGTGATGAACGAGGACTTCACGGCGGCGGCGATCAACTCGCCGGAAGCGGCGCGCGCGCTGGACCTGTGGGGCACGCTGGTTCGTGAAGGTTACGCCGCCCCCAACAGCACCGGCAGCGATCCGACAGACGACCGCTTCCCGACGGAGCAGGCGGCTATGTTTGTCTCTGGCTACTGGGTTTACGGCTGGCTGAGCGCCACTTACCCCGAATTTGTCGAGAAGCTGGGCGTCGCGCCGATTCCCGCGCCGGACGCCGGCGACGAGCTGAAGACGGTCTACGGCGGCTGGACCGTCATGGTGTACTCTGGCACGCAGCACCCGGCCGAGGCTGCCGCCTTCGCCATCAACATGTTCGGCGCAGAGGACAACGCCCGCGCAGCGGCCTGGGGCATTGAGTACAACACCAAGCTGTCGCCGCGCGCGTCGGTCATTGCGGACAACCAGGACTTCTACTCAGAGTTCCCGCACGATGTCTTTGCGAACGAGATTTTCCCCACCGCGCGCCCAGAGCCATCGTACCCGCCGGAGATCGCGCAGGCTGTCTGGGAGGCGATTCAGGACGCCATGTTCAACAGCGTCAGCGGCGCTGACGCTGCGGCCGCGGCTGCCGACAAGATCGACTCGTTCCTGCTGACCCGCTGATCTTTGCTTGTTTCGCACCCGGAGGGCTGCTGCGTCTGCGGCAGCCCTCCGCCTGACAACGCCCATATGACCCGACAGGGATAGCTCATGACACCTGCTGAGCCAACTGCGGTTGGTGCTGCTCAGGTTGCAGCGCACACCGGGCCGCTGGCGCGGCTGCGGAACATGAATCGAGACCAGCGCGAACAGGCGATTGTTGCCTACCTGTTCCTCCTGCCTGACGTGCTGGGGCTGCTGATTTTCGTCGTTGGGCCAATGCTGCTGGCGTTGGCGATCAGCTTCAGCGACTGGCGGCTCACAGGCACGCCAGAGTTTATCGGGCTGCGCAACTACGACATTATCCTCAAGGACCCGAAGTTCGGCGCGTCGCTGGGGCGCACAATGCTCTACACCGTCGGCTACGTGCCGGCAGTGTACCTCATCAGCCTGGGCATGGCGCTGCTGCTGACGCGCCGGGGGCGCGCCAACTTCTTCTTCCGAACCGTCTATTTCATGCCGGTTGCTATGTCAATGGTAGTCGCCGGCGTAATCTGGCGCTTTATGTTCGACCCTGGCAACGGCCTGATTAACGAGATGCTGGGCGCGGTGGGCCTGCCCACCTTCCAGTGGACCGGGCACGTGCAGAGCGCGATGGCCTCTGTGCTGATCGTCGCCATCTGGAAGGGCGTCGGCTATTTCATGATTATCCTGCTGGCGGGCATTCAGGATATTCCCTCCGACTACATCGAGGCGTCGCAGATTGACGGCGCGAATCGCTGGCAGACGTTCCGGTTTATCATCATGCCGCT
>CAZDVL010000203.1:0-3044 GCA_964508745.1 uncultured Anaerolineaceae bacterium
CGTCCACGCCCTGCGCCACCGCGTCAGCGATCACGCGCGCCTGCTCCGCCATGTCGGACGAAACCGAGCCGATGTACAGACATTCGACCGTGTACGGCCCCTGCTCGGTGAGCGCCTGCGCGGCAGCGAAGCAGCCGTCGCGGCCCAGCTCGAACACGGGGTTGTTGAGCGCCTTCGGAATCCAGGCGATCGTCAGGGTGCCGTCTTCCAGGCCAGGGGGCACATTCTGCGCCGCAGCCGGCGCGAATGTCAGCGAGAGCAGCATGGCTGCCAGGAACAGAATAGATAACTTTTTCATGTCTGCTTGCCTCTCCAATCCAGCTTAAGCAATTGTGATTAACTACAGGCACGCGCTGCACGCGCCACGAATGTTTATTTTAACGCAATCTGCTGGCGGCGGTCAGTGCAAAAAATCATAAATTTCCCTGATGAACAATAGTTGACGAACGCGGGAACTCCGTTCCTGAAGCCGCGCCCGTGGAAAAGGCCAGGGGCGCGGCCTGAACGGCGCAGGCTCAGCGGTCGTCCTGGGCGGCCATCGCGTCCACGATCGGGCGCAGGCGCAGCCACCACTGTTCGCGCGGGCGCTGAAGTTTCTCGTCCATCAGCACCGGGAAGTCCTCCAGCCCGGTGAAGCGCACCCGCCCCTGCACCAGCCCGATGCACGACACCGGGGGCGGGTCGTCGTGGGCGTGTTCCCTGAGGAAATCAATGCAGCGGGCCGCCAGGCGCGTCGCCTGGATGCGGTCGAACGGCGTCGGGTCGCCGCCCTGCTGCACGTGGCCCAGGATCGTCTGGCGCACGTCGAACAGGCTGCCGCCCTCTTTTTCAAACAGCGCGCTGATAAACTCGGTGGTATAAAACGGGTCGGCCCGTTCGTTGCGGATAATCAGGCCCAGGCGCTTGCCCCTTTCGAAGCCGGTCACCAGGTTGGCCAGGTCCTGCTGCAGGTCCGCCAGCGAGATGCCTTCCTCGTGCAGGTAGACGCGCTCCGCGCCGGTCGCCAGCGCGCTCATCAGCGCCAGGTAGCCGCAGTAGCGGCCCATGACCTCCACCACAAAGCAGCGGCGCGAGGCCACCGCCGACTGTTTGATCTTGTCCACGTTCTCGACGATGTTGTTGAGCGCCGTGTCGCAGCCGATGCTGTATTCCGAGCCGGGCAGGTTGTTGTTGATCGAGGCCGGCAGGCACACGATCGGGATGTTGAACTCGCGGAAGGCCTGCCGCTGTTTGTACATCATGTAGGCGGACTCGTAGCCGACCCAGCCGCCGACCATCAGCAGCGCCTGAATCTTGTGGGTTTCAAGCTGGCGCGCCACCTCGATCAGGCTGCCTTCTTCCAGCGTCAGGCGGCTCGTGCCCAGCTCAGCGCCGCCGTGCGACGCCCAACTGCTGACGCTCATCCAGTCCATCGGGCTGATCTCGTTCTCCAGCAGGCCCTCAAAGCCGTTGCGAATCGCCAGCATCGTCAGGCCCTGGTCCAGCCCCAGGCGCACGGCGGCGCGGGCGGCGGTGTTCATGCCGGCGGCCGGGCCGCCGCAGTGGATCAGCCCCACGCGCAGCGACGGCTGGCCGGCCTCCACCGGGCGCGGCGCGGCGCGCAGCAGCGTTTTGAGGATGCGGTACGACTCGCGGAAGCTGCCGCCGCGCAGCGCCATCGCCTGTTCGTAATCCTGCGCGGCGATCACCTCGGCCATGCGGCGCGTTTCTTCCACCGCCTGCATCAGCGACGAACGGATGATGCTGTTCTCGCGGATACCGATGAGCTTGGATTCGGCGTTGGCCGGGGCGGAGAGAATCTCCTCGACGGCGGCGCTGCCGGTGAGCGTGCCCAGGTTGCGGTCGAAGGCGCTGGGCGCGCCGCCGCGCTGCATGTGGCCCAGCACGGTGATGCGCGTGTCCTCGCCCAGGCGCTCCTCGATCACCTGCCGGACGTAGGCGCTGGTGATCGGCTGGCCGTGTTTGTCCTGCGCGCCCTCGGCCACGATCACCATGCTGTGGCGGCGGCCCATCATCCGCCCGGCGCGCAGCGTGGCGCACATCTCGCTTTCCCAGTCGTCGGCTTCAGGCGGGCTTTCGGGGATGAACACCCAGTTGGCGCTGCCGGCCAGCGACGCCATCAGCGCCAGGTAGCCGCAGTGGCGGCCCATGACCTCCACGACAAAGGCGCGCTGGTGGCTGGCGGCGGTGCTGGCGATGGCGTCAATCGCCTCGGTGATGCGGTGCAGCGCCGTGTCCGCGCCGATGGTCATGTCGGTGCCGAACATGTCGTTGTCAATCGAGCCGACCAGCCCGACGACGGTCAGGTACGGGTGGCGCTGGGGCACGCCGGGGCTGATCGCCCGCTGTTCCACCAGCTCCGCCAGCAGCTCTGGCCACTCGCGCCGGAACAGGTCCGCGCCCGTCAGGCTGCCGTCGCCGCCGATCACCACCAGGCTGTCAATGCCGTGCTGGAGCAGGTTGCGCGCCGCCTTGCGCCGCCCCTCGCGCGTGCGGAACTCGGCGCAGCGCGCCGTGCCGATGACCGTTCCGCCCTTCTGGAGGATGCCGCCGACGAACCCCCAGCTCATCTTCTGGATGCGCTCGCCGCCGTCCACCATCCCCTGATAGCCTTCGTAGATGGCGTACACATCAACGCCGCGGTTGAGGGCGGAGCGCACCACAGCGCGCACCGCAGCGTTCATGCCGGGCGCGTCGCCGCCGCTGGTGAGCACGCCGATCGTCCTTTTGCTGGTTGTGGAGGGCATAGCACCATCACCTTGTCATTGTGCGTGACAGCCTTCAGCGCCAAGCCAGAACACGGGCGCCGCTGTTTACGCGCGTGAGCCGGGCAGAGATGTCCGAGAAAAATCAAGGCAGCAGCGGATACTTTACAGAGAATCGGGCCGGGGCGCAATACAGACTGGCGCGCGCCGGGGCTTACGCGGCGCAGGCGGCGGTGAAGCGCGCCCAATCCAGCGCCAGCAGGTGATCGTCGGCGGCCAGGCGCAGCACGCCGTCCGCGCCCAGGCTGGCCCACAGCGGCGCGCCGCCGCCGTAAACGC
>CAZDVL010000203.1:3144-4661 GCA_964508745.1 uncultured Anaerolineaceae bacterium
GGCCGGGTGCGGCGTCCAGCGCCCGGCGGCGTCCAGCGTCCACAGCCCGCTGACGGTGTAGACCAGCAGCGCGCCGTCCGGCGCGGCGGCCAGGCTGGCCGGCTGGCGCAGGCGCGCGCTGTCGAGCGCGGCGCCGCCCTCGTCCAGCGTCAGCATCTGGCCGTCGGCGGCGACCAGCGCCAGCAGGCCGACGCCCGCCCCGGCCCGCAGCGGCGGCGTGAGGCCGGCGGCGACCTGCCACAGCGGCGCGCGCAGGTCCGGGCCGAAGGCGACCAGGCCGCCGTCGGGGGCGGGGAACACGGTCAGGTCGGCGCGGCGCAGCAGCGGCGGCCCGGCCAGCGGCGCGCCCGTTTCCCAGCGCTCGCCCAGCGAGCCGTCCAGGTTGAGCCGCCGCATGCCGCCGTCGGCGTAAACCAGCAGCGGCAGGCCCTCGTGGACCAGCGCCGCCGCCAGCGGGCGCTCCGGGCTGAGCCGCCACAGGGCGCGGCCGTCGGGCGTGACGCGGACGACGCGCCCGCCGCTGGCGTACACCAGGCTGTGGTCGTCCAGCTCCGCCGGGGGCAGGTCAAGGCCGTGTGCCAGCTCGACGCGCCAGAGCGCGTAGGGCTGCGCCCACGTCTGCCAGTTGCGAATCAGCCGCGCCGGCTGGCGGAAGCCGGCCGCCAGCGGGTTCTCCCAGGTGTAGCCGGGGCCGGGCGTGTCGGGGCCGCTGGCGCGCACCTCGAAGTGCAGGTGCGGCGCGGGGCGCGCGTCGCCCACCGCGCCGATCACGTCGCCCTGGCGCACGCAGGTGTAGGCGGCGGGGAAGCGGTGCTCGCCGCTTTCCATCATATGCCCGTACTGAGTGTAGGCGGTGCTGCCGTCGGGGAAGGTGTGCTGGATGATGACCACGCCGCCGTCGCGCCCCCAGCCCAGCGGCGCGCTGTAGGTGACGCGCCCGCTGGCGGCGGCGCGCACCGGCTGGCCGACGCCGTAAACCTCGTCGCGCGGCGGGACCCAATCCTCGCCGGTGTGGTAGCGCCCCTGGTGGCGCGGGCTGGGCGCGGCGAAGTCCTGCGCCAGGCGGAACACCGCCGTGTCCACCGGGTAGACGATAGACTCCGCGACGCCGCACTCGTCCTGGGCGCGCGCGCGGGCCGGCAGCAGCGCCAGCGCCAGCAGCAGACCGCCGTAGATCAGCGCGCGCACGGGCTACACCATGCTCGCGCCGCCGTCCACGTGGATGGCCTGGCCGGTGATGAAGCGGGCGGCGTCGGAACACAGGAACAGCAGCACGTCGGCCACGTCGTCCGGCGCGCCCCAGCGGCCCAGCGCGTTGGCGGGCGGCGGCCCGGCGGCCTGTTCGTCCGTCTCGGCGATGCCGCCGGGGCAGATGGCGTTGACGCGGATGTTGGCGGGGGCCAGCTCCTGCGCGGACTGGCGCGTGAGGCCGATCAGGCCGGCTTTGGTGGCGACATAGCCGACGCCGCTGGGCAGCGGCAGCGGGTGGCCGGCGGTCGAGGCGATGTTGACGATCA
>CAZDVL010000204.1:0-4660 GCA_964508745.1 uncultured Anaerolineaceae bacterium
GCAACAACAACCTGGCGATGGATCGGGGCGTGCTTCAGGTGGCGCAGCACTTTGTGAAAAGCGACCAGCTTACCGAAGGTATGCTGAACCGGGTTGAGGCGGTGATCCGCACCTTCGACCCCTGCCTGAGCTGTTCGACACACGCCGTAGGACAGATGCCGCTGCACCTGGAGCTGGTGAGCGCGACGGGCGAGGTGCTGGACGAAATGATGCGCTGATGCCTCCGGTGCTCGTGGTTGGCTATGGCAACTGCCTGCGCGGCGACGATGGCGTCGGGCGGTGCGCGGCGCGGGGCTTAGCGCTGCGTCTGCCGGCGCAGACGGCGGCCGTGCTGGAGGCGCATCAACTGCTGCCGGAAATGGCGGCGGAGATGAGCGCGGCGCAGCTTGTCGTGCTGATTGACGCCGCCGTGGGCAGCCCCGCCGGGGTGGTTGATCAGCGCCCGGTTGTCATGGCCGCGGCCACAAATACAGCCGCCAGCATCGTTGGGCATCACCTCAGCCCCGAACAGATGCTGGCGGCCTGCGACAGGCTGTACGGCGCCTGCCCGCAGATGCTGCTGTTCACCGTGCGCAGCGAGTCGTTCGGCTTCGAGGAACGGCTCTCCGAGCCGGTGCAGCAGGCGCTGCCAGGGCTGATCGAGCGGGTCGAGCAGGTTATTCTGGGGCGCTTTCCGCCTGCCTGACGTGCCCCTGCGCCAGCAGGTAATCGAAGATTTGCTGCGCGCTTTCCTCTGCCGTGACGCTCTCGGTCGTAAGGCGAATTTCGGGGTCTGTTGGCGGCTCGTAGGGGTCGTCAATGCCGGTGAAACCGGCGATCTCGCCGCGCCGCGCCTTCGCGTACAGCCCCTTCGGGTCGCGCTGTTCGCAGACCGCCAGCGGCGTGTCCACGAAAACCTCGATAAAGCGGCCGTCCAGCATGCGCCGCACTTCGGTGCGCACCGCCTGATACGGGCTGATCGCGGCGCAGATGACGATGCCGGCGTGGCGCACGATTTCGCTGGCAACGAATCCCAACCGACGGATGTGGGTGTCGCGGTCCGCCTTGCTGAAGCCGAGGCCGCTGGACAGGTGTGTGCGCGCCACATCGCCATCGAGCACCGTAACCTGCCGCCCGTGTTCCAGCAGACGCACGGCCAGAATCTCGGCGATCGTTGACTTGCCGGCGGCGCTCAGCCCGGTCAGCCAGACGCACACGCCGCGCTGGCCGTAGGCTTCGGCCAGGATTTGGGCGACTTCCGGCCGGGTGAACCAGCCGGGCAGCGGACGTCCGCGCGCCAGATAGTCCTGCCGCACCTGCGTCCCAGAGATGCGCAGCGTGCGCGCGCCGGGCGGCACGCGATCCTGCTCCTCATAGCGATCTTCGTCGGGCAGATACACCATCTCCTGAAACGCCATCACGCTGATGCCAAGCTCACGCTCGTACTCGCTGACCAGCTCCTGCGCGGCGTAGGGCGGGTAGAAGGGCCGGCCGGCGGAGTCGCTGCCGGGGCCGGCGTGGTCGCGGCCAACGATGAAGTGGGTGGCGCCGTAGTTGCGCCGGATGAGGGCGTGGAGCAGGGCCTCGCGCGGGCCGGCCATGCGCATCGCCAGCGGCAGCAGGGAGAGCACAACGCGGTCGCGGTCGAAGTAACGGCTGACCAGCGCCTCATAGGCGCGAACGCGGGTGTAATGGTCAATGTCGTGCGGCCGCGTCATGCCGACGACCGGGTGCAGCAGCAGCGTGCCGTCCACAGCGGCGACAGCCCGTTTGACCATGGCCTCATGGGCGCGGTGCAGCGGGTTGCGCGTCTGAAAGGCCACTACGCGGCTGCGCCCGAACGCGGCCAGCAGCGCGCGCACCTGGGCCGGCGTGTGGCGCAGATGTTTGAAATCGAGGTGCTGCGGCAGTTGCAGCACGCGCAGGCGGCCGGTGAGGTTCAGCGGCCCCCACTGCTGCATCTCGCTCACCAGCGGGTGCGCCGCGTCGCGCGTGCCGCAGGCGAACTGCGCCAGCTCGTCCCGACTCCAGGCGTAGATGTCCTCGATGGTCAGCACCGCCAGCAGGCGGTTATGCTCGTCGCGCAGCGCGAGATCGCGATCCAGGTGAAGCCCCTCGCTCGCGGCTGTGGGCAGCGTCACCGGCAGCGGAAACAGGCTGCCGTTTGCGAGGCGCATCGTTTCCAGCGTGGCCTGCAGGTCGGCGCGCCCCATGAAGCGGTCAAGTGGGGAATAGGCCCCCACGGCCAGCATCTCAAGGTCACACAGTGCGCGCCGGGATAGGGTGAGAGAGGGCAGGGCGCTGGCGCGCGCGCGCAGCGCAGCCAGTTCCTCCGGCTCGGCAACCAGCAGGTCCACAAGAGTGGGATGTGTCCCGCTGCCCTCTGGGGCGGTGGGCGCGGCAGGCGCGCCGCGCGAAGCAGGGTTGGTCATGGTTGATGATTTCGCGTAGTCATTAGACAAAACAGAACGACAGCCACCCCAGAAAGCATACAACAAAAACGGGGCCGGCAGTACTGCCAGCCCCGCAAACACAGTCCCGCGTCGAACCTGCTACTTAGCCTTGAACCCCTGCTCAAGCAGATGAGCATGCGCCGCAGCAAGCCGGGCGATCGGGATACGGAAAGGCGAGCAGCTCACGTAATCCAGGCCTGCGCTGTGGCAGAAGTGGATGCTGGCCGGGTCGCCGCCGTGCTCGCCGCAGATACCGACCTCAAGATCCGGGCGCACCTGGCGGCCCTTGGTTGTGCCCAGCTTGACCAGGTAGCCAACGCCGTCGGGGTCAAGCACCTGGAACGGATTCTCCGGCAGGATGCCGCGCTCCACGTATTCCAGCAGGAACTTGCCCTCGGCGTCGTCACGGCTGATGCCGAACGTGGTCTGCGTCAGGTCATTGGTCCCGAAGGAGAAGAACTCAGCATACTCAGCGAACTCATCCGCAGTAATTGACGCGCGCGGGACCTCAACCATCGTGCCGACCTTGTAGGCGATCTGCACGCCCTCCTGCTGCATAACCTCCACAGCGATCGAGTCGATCAATTCCTTAATGACCTTGATCTCGTTCTGGTGGCTGGTCACCGGGATCATGACTTCCGGGTGAACCTCAATGCCTTCCTTGCTCAACTGGCAGGCGGCCGAGAAGATCGCGCGCGCCTGCGTGGCGTTGATTGCCGGGCGCATGATGCCCAGCCGCACGCCGCGCAGACCAAGCATCGGGTTGACCTCACGCAGATTCTCAACCGCGGTCATCAGATGTTCGATCTGCGCCAGCTCGTTCGGGCGGTCGGACATGATGCGCAGGCCAGCCGCGCGCAGCGCCAGCGATTCGTGGTCAGGCAGGAACTCGTGCAGCGGCGGGTCAATCAGGCGGATGACAACCGGCAGACCTTCCATCGCGCGGAAGATGCCGTAGAAGTCGTCGTGCTGGAAGGGGAGCAGCTTCTCCAGCTCGCGCGCCTCTTCCTCGCTGTTAGGCTCGGCCAGGATCATGGTCTGAACGATAGGAAGCCGCTCATCCTGGAAGAACATGTGCTCAGTGCGGCACAGGCCGATGCCGCGGGCGCCGTACTCACGGGCGCGGCGCGCGTCAGCAGGGTAGTCGGCGTTGGCGTACACTTTCAGGCGGCGGAACTGGTCGGCCCAGCCGAGCAGCTTCTGCAGATAAGCCTCGCGGGCGAAATCCGGCTCAACCATGTCGATCTCGCCAACGTACACTTCGCCTACGCCGCCGTCAATCGAGATCGTATCGCCCTCGTGGATAACCGTGTTGCCCACGCGAAGCTGGCGGCCGCGCACGTCAATGTCAAGCATTTCAGCGCCGGCGACACAGGGCACGCCGAACTGGCGGGCCACCACGGCCGCGTGGCTGGTGGCGCCGCCGCGGCTGGTGAGGATGCCCTTCGCCGCCAGCATGCCGTGCACGTCGTCAGGCTTGGTCTCAGGCCGCACCATAATGACATGCTTGCCAGCCTTGCCCCACTTCTCAGCAAGGTCAGCGTCGAAGGCGGCGACGCCAACCGCCGCGCCGGGCGAGGCGTTAACGCCGGTGGCGATCATGCGTCCGGCAGCCTTGGCCGCGTCCTTCGCCGCCAGGTCGAACTGCGGGTGCAGCAGTTGGGCTACCTGGCCAGGCGACACGCGCAGAACGGCCTGCTCGCGCGTGATGATTTCTTCATCAGCCATCTCGACGGCGATGCGGATGGCCGCGCGCGCGGTGCGTTTGCCGTCGCGCGTTTGCAGCATCCACAGCTTGCCCTGTTCAATGGTGAACTCCACGTCCTGCATTTCGTGGTAGTGGTCTTCCAGCCGCTGGGCGATCTGGGCGAACTCCTCGTACACTTCGGGGAAGTCGCGCACCATGTCAGCGATCGGGCTGGGGGTGCGGATGCCAGCGACAACGTCCTCGCCCTGCGCGTTCACCAGGTAGTCGCCAAAGAGCTTATCTTCGCCGGTGGACGGGTTGCGGGTAAAAGCAACGCCCGTGCCCGACGCCTTGCCCATGTTGCCGAACACCATCGTCTGCACGTTGACGGCCGTGCCCAGGTCGTGCGAGATGCCGGTGGCGTTGCGGTAGTCAACCGCGCGCTTGCCGTTCCAGGATTTGAACACGGCTTCGACGGCGTGCTTGAGCTGTTCGTAGGGGTCCTGCGGGAAGGCGCTGCCGACATGTTCCTTGTAGATGC
>CAZDVL010000205.1:0-4624 GCA_964508745.1 uncultured Anaerolineaceae bacterium
CCGAACTCGCGCCGGGGGTGCGCGGCGTGGTCACGCCGGGGCACACGCCCGGCCACATGAGCGTGATGCTCGAAAGCCAGGGGCAGCGGGCGCTGTTCGTGGGCGACCTGGCGTCGTTCGCGGTGCATTTCGAGCGGCTGGGCTGGATGACAGCCTACGATGTCGAGCCGCTGGTCACGCTGGAAACCAAGCGCCGCTGGCAGCAGTGGGCGCTGGACACCGGCGCGCTGCTGATGTTCGTGCACGACCCTGAGCGCCGCGCGGGCCGCCTGACGCTGGACGCGGAGGGCCGGCCGGCGCTGGCGGTGGTGGACGAGCCTTATACCTGACGGCCTGGGGCCGCTGGCCTGCCTAGCGCTGGCGCTGCTGCCACTCCCTGATCGCTGTGCTGAGGAAGTAGCGCACATCGTCGTCGTCCACCGCGTCCACCGTTTCGTAGAACGCGCCGTCGGTTTCGATCAGCACCCCGCCGCCCGGCGCGGGGTGAATGTGGATGCTGCGGCCCGCCAGGTCGGGCGTGAACTGGAGCTTGTGCTGCACATACGCTTCGACAGCCCCGGCGATGTTCAGGTCGGGGATGGGCGGCGCGTCCGGTTTTTTGCGGCGGAACAGGCCGCTTTTGGGCGGCAGCGCGATGCTCTGGTCGAGGCGGGGCAGGTCGCCGGGCATCTCGCCGCTGCTGTCTGTGGGCGGCAGCGGGTAGCTCGGCTTCGGCTCGCGGACGGCCAGCAGCGCCCCCAGGGCGGCGGGCGCTTCGGGCGCGTCGTCCGCGGCGGGCGCGTCGGGCGCTTCGCCGCGCACCAGCGGCGACAGCTCGCGCATGATCTGCAGGAAGTCGGCGCGGAAGGCGCCGCTGTCCGCCAGGGTGCGGTGCGCGCGGTCGCCCATCTGCACGACGAGGCCGCCGCCGACAACATCGCGCAGGACGCGCAGCACCTCGACGGCCTGCACGGTGCTGCCGTCGCCCAGCGCCACCGGCTGCGCGCCCGGCTGAACCGGCCGCGGCGGCGCGGGGGCGGCTGGCGGGGCGGGCGGCGGCGGAGCGACGGGCGTGCCGATGAGCATCTCCAGGTCGGGCAGGTCCGGGTCATAGCTGGTGTCGGCGGGGGCGCTGTGCTTGCGCTTGGGCTTCGGGCCGTCAGGCGCGGCGCTGCGCCGCGTGCGCGCGCGCACGATGAGCGCCATCACGACCACCAGCAGCAGCGCTGAGGCGCAGAACGGCACGAAGATCGCCGCCGGTAGCTGGCCCAGAAAGTCGGAAAAGGTGCTGCCCATGCGCGTGTCCCCCTCGCTCTTGCTGGCTCAGCCGGGCGCGGCAGGCTGGCAGACCGGGCAGAAGTGTGTCCCGCGCTGCGCCACCCGGATTTTGTGGATGGGCGCGCCGCAGACGATGCACGGCTCGCCCTCCCGGCCATAGACGAAAAAGTGCCGCTGCGACTCGCCCAGCGTGCCGTCGGGCTTGCGATACCAGCTCATGCTGGCGCCTTCGTGTTCGATGCCGGCGCGCAGCGCGTCCTGGATCGCGCGGTGCAGGCGGCCGGCTTCGGCGGGGGTCAGGCTGTCCGCCGGGCGCAGCGGGTGGATGCCGGCGCGGAACAGGGCTTCGTCGGCGTAGATGTTGCCCACGCCGGCGATGAACGACTGCTCCAGCAGCAGCGGCTTGATGGCGCGGCGGCGGCCCGCCAGCAGCGCCGCCAGGCTGGCGGCGGTGAAGCTGTCGGCCAGCGGCTCTGGCCCCAACTGCGGCGCGACGCGCGCCAGCGAGTCGGTCAGGTAGACCTTGCCGAATTTGCGCGCGTCGGAAAAGCGAAGCTGCTGGCCGCCGTCAAGCTGGAGGCGGAAGCGCAGCCAGCGGTCAGAGCCGCAGGCGTCGTCGTCGGGCAGGACGTAGAGGCGGCCGGTCATTCTGAGGTGAATGACCAGCAGATCGTCGTCGAGCGCGGCGACGATGTACTTGGCGCGCCGGTCAACGGCGCGGAAGGTTTGCCCGGCGATGCGCGCGGCGAAGTGCGCCGGGTCCGGGCTGTGGATCACGCCCGGCCAGTCGTACCACATGGCGCGCACCGTGCGCCCGATCAGCGGGCCGCGCAGCCCGCGCACAACAGTTTCAACTTCCGGCAGCTCTGGCATAGGCGAGTTCAGCGTCCACGGCGATCAGCTTACAGTCTAATGCCAAACGCGCCCGCGCGCACGTATAGGTTTTGGCGCGGCCGATAGCAAAACGGTACTGGCGGCAGGCGTAGGACAAACGCCTTACCCGGCGGCGCGAAGGTGGTATAATCGCGGCTGTTCAAACCGCCGACAGAACCGCACGCGCCATGACATCGAACGATTTTGTACACCTGCACGTACATACTGAGTTTTCGCTGCTGGACGGCCTGAGCCGCATTGACAGCCTGGTCGAGCGCGCGCAGACGCTGGAGATGGACGCGCTGGCGATCACCGATCACGGCACGATGTTCGGCGTGATTGACTTTTACCGCGCCTGCCGGCGCGCCGGCGTCAGGCCGATTATCGGCGTGGAGGCGTACCTGGCGCGGCGCGGCATGGCCGACCGCGACCCGCGCGAGGACCGCAAGCCGTACCACCTGCTGCTGCTGGCGCGCAGCCAGGCCGGCTACCAGAACCTGCTGAAGATCGCCAGCGCCGCCCAGCTTGAGGGCTACTATTACAACCCGCGCATTGACCGCGACTTCCTGGCGGCGCACGCCGACGGGCTGATCGCGACCAGCGGCTGCCTGGCGGCGCAGATACCCAACGCGATCATGGCCGGGCGCGACGACGACGCGCGCAGCCTGATCGGCTGGTATCAGGACGTGTTTGGCAAAGAGAACTTTTTTCTCGAATTACAACAGCACGACATCGCCGAGCTGCGCCAGGTGAACGGCTGGCTGGTCGAAAACCAGGCGTATGCCGATGTGCCGCTGGTGGCGACCAACGACGTGCATTATGTGCTGGCGGAGGATTACGACCCGCACGACACGCTGCTGTGCATCCAGACCAGCACGCTCAAGGGCGACAGCAACCGCCTGCGCATGTCCGACGCCAGCTACCACCTGAAGTCGCAGGCGGAGATGTGGCGCGACTTCGGCGGCATCCTGGGCGGCGCGCCGCTGACGAACACGCGGCTGGTCGCGGAGATGTGCGACGTGGACCTGGACATCGAGGGCTATCACCTGCCGCTGTTCCCGGTTCCAGAGGGGCACACCAGCGCGTCGTACCTGCGCTACCTGTGCGAAAAGGGGCTGCTGTGGCGTTTCGGCCCGCAGGCGGCCCGCGACGACCTGCTGGCCGGGCGGCTTGCGCGCGAGCTGACGATCATTCACGAGATGGGCTTTGACACCTATTTCCTGATCGTGTGGGATCTGTGCGAGTACGCGCGTCACGCCGACATCTGGTGGAACGTGCGCGGCTCCGGCGCGGGCAGCCTGGCCGCTTACTGCCTGGGCATCACCAACATTGACCCGATCCAGAACAACCTGCTGTTCGAGCGCTTCCTCAACCCCGGCCGCGTGAGCATGCCCGACATTGACCTGGACTACCCGGACGACCGCCGCGGCGAGATGATTGACTACACGGCGCGCAAGTACGGCGAGGACAAGGTGGCGGCCATTATCACGTTCGGGACGCTGGGCGCGAAGGCCGCTGTGCGCGACGTGGGCCGCGTGCTCGACGTGCCGCTGACGGACGTGAATCAGGCGGCGGCGCTCATCCCGACCGAGCCGAAGCCCAAGCCGCTGATGCAGTATGTCGAGGACAACCCCGACCTGAAGCGCCTCTACGCCGACAACCCGCAGATCAGGCAGGTGATTGACACGGCCAGGGCGCTCCAGGGCGTCAACCGGCACGCCTCGACGCACGCCGCCGGGGTGATCGTGGCCGACAGGCCGCTGGTGGAGTACATCCCGCTGCACCGGCTGACGCGCGGCGACGACGAGAGCAGCTCGATCAAAGCGGTGACGCAGTTCCCGATGGAAACCTGCGAGTCAATCGGCCTGCTCAAGATTGACTTTCTGGGGCTGTCCACGCTCACGATTCTGCGCAAGGCCTGCGACCTGATCGCGCAGCACCAGGGTGTCGTCTACACGATGGACAACATCCCCTACCGCCACGAGCAGGTGGCGGACGACCCGGCGGAGGTGGCGCGGCTGAACGCCGCCTTCGAGATGCTGGGGCGCGGCGAGACGGTCGGCGTGTTCCAGATGGAAAGCGGCGGCATGCAGCAGATGCTGCGCGGGATGCGCCCGAAGCAGTTCGAGAACATCGTCGCCGGCATCTCGCTGTACCGGCCCGGCCCGATGGACTACATCCCCAGCTACAACGCCCGCCTGCACGGCAGCGAGCCGGTGCACTATCACCACGACAGGCTGGTGCCGATTCTGGCCGAGACGTATGGCATCATCGTCTACCAGGAACAGATCATGCAGATCGCCGGGCAGCTTTTCGGCTATGAGCTGGGCCAGGCCGACCTGATGCGGCGCGCGGTCTCCAAGAAGAAGCAGAAGGACCTGCTCGAACACAAGGCGATCTTCATCGAGCGCGGGCCGGAAAACGGCGTTGACGCCGAGGCAGCCGAGCGCATTTTCGCCGACATCGAGTTCTTCGCCAACTACGGCTTCAACAA
>CAZDVL010000206.1:0-4620 GCA_964508745.1 uncultured Anaerolineaceae bacterium
TTCATGGGCGACATGGGCGCGCTGCCGCTGGGCTTTATCCTGGCGGTGCTGGCGCTCAAGCTCCAGTTCACGCAGCCGCTCAGCGTCTACTGGCTGGGGCCGGCGCTGGTGCTGGCGCTGCCGCTGTTCGACATCACGCTGGTGGTGTTCACGCGCCTGCTGGAGGGCCGTTCGCCAGGGCAGGCGGGCAAGGATCACACCTCGCACCGGCTGATGAGCGTCGGCCTCAGCCAGCGGCAGACGCTGTTCACGCTGGCGGCGGCCTGCGCGCTGTTCGGCACGCTGGGCCTGCTGATCAGCGCCGCCCCGCCGGACGTGGCGCTGCGGCTGGGCGCGTTCGGCCTGCTGCTGCTGGCGGCGCTGTTTATTCTGATGATGTGGGTGCGGCGGCGCTTCCAGCGGCCTGTCCCGCAGCCCTGACCGCCGGAGACGGATTCGTGGCTGAAACCTATGTGGTGACCGGCGGGGCGGGCTTCATCGGCTCGCACCTGGTGGAGCGGCTGCTGCGCGACGGCCAGCGCGTGCGCGTGGTGGACAACCTCGCCACCGGCCGCCGCGCGAACCTGGCGCACCTGGCCGGCTTCGACTTCTACGAGGCCAGCGTGACCGACCGCGCCGCCCTGGCCGACGCCTGCGCCGGCGCGGACTATGTGCTGCACCAGGCGGCGCTGCCGTCGGTCCCGCGCAGCATTGACGACCCGCTGACCACCCACGACTACAACGCCACCGGCACGCTGCTGGTGCTGCAGGCGGCCCGCGCCGCCGGCGTGAAGCGCGTGGTCTACGCGGCCTCGTCGTCGGCTTACGGCGACATCGAGGGCGAGTATAAGGACGAGGCGATGCCGCCCAACCCGCTGTCGCCCTACGCCGTCGCCAAGCTGACCGGCGAGTATTACTGCCGCGTCTTTACCACCGTCTACGGCCTGGAGACGGTCGCGCTGCGCTATTTCAACGTGTTCGGCCCGCGCCAGGACCCGACCTCGCGCTACGCCGCCGTGATCCCGCTGTTCATCACCGCCATGCTCGACGGCCAGCCGCCCACCATCTACGGCGACGGCGAACAGTCGCGCGATTTTACGTATGTGGACAACGTCGTGGCCGGCAACCTGCTGGCGGCCAAAGCGCCCGCCGCCGCCGGCCACGTCCTCAACCTGGCGACCGGCAGCCGCATCACACTGCTGGGGCTGGTGGACCGGCTCAACGCGCTGCTGGGGACGGCCATCGCGCCGCAGCACGCCGCGCCGCGCCCCGGCGACGTGCGCCACTCGCGCGCCGCCATTGACCGCGCCCGCGCCCTGCTGGGCTACACGCCGCCGGTGGATTTCGACAGCGGGCTGGCGCGCACGCTGGCGTGGTATCAGGCCGGGGGCTGACGCCGCATGAGCATCGTGCACATCATCAAGCTCACCGGCATCGCCGGGGCTGAAAAGCACCTGCTGCTGCTGACGGCGGGCCTGCGCGCGCGCGGCCTGAACACGCAGATCATCATGCTGGCTGAGCCTGACAAGCCGGTGCCGGCCTTCGCCGAAGCCGCCGCCGCCCACGATGTCGCCGTCCACCCGCTGGTGATCCGCGCCGACGCCGACCCCACGCTGCCCATGCGCCTGCGCCGGACGCTGCGCCTGCTGCGCCCGTGCATCGTCCACACGCACCTGCTGCACGCGGACATGTACGGCATCCCGGCGGCGCGGCTGGCCGGCGTGCCGCTGGTCGTCACCAGCCGCCACAACGACAACGCCTTCCGGCGCGGCGGCGGCATGCGCCGGCTGAACCGCGCGCTGTGGGCCGGCGTGAACGCTGGCATCGCCATCTCGGAGTCGGTCCGGCGTTTCGCCGTCGAGGTCGAGGGCGCGCGCGCCGATAAGGTGCGCGTCATCCTCTACGGCCTGCCGCTGACGCCGACGCCGCCCGCCGCGCGCGCCGCGCTGCGCCAGGCGGTGCGCGCCGAACTCGGCAGCGGCCCGGACGAGCTGCTGGTGGCGATGGCCTGCCGGCTGGTGGAGCAGAAAGGCGTGCACTACGGCATCCGCGCCTTCGCGCAGGCCAGCGCACAGCACCCCAGCGCCCGCCTGATCGTCGCCGGGGACGGGCCGCTGCGCCCGGCGCTGGAGGCCGAGGCGCGCGCCGCCGGGGTCGGCGACCGCGTGCGCTTCCTGGGCTGGCGCGGCGACGTGCCGCGCCTGCTGGCCGGCTTCGACGTGCTGCTGCTGCCCAGCCTGTGGGAAGGCTTCGGGCTGGTGCTGCTGGAGGCGATGAGCCAGCGCGTGCCGGTGGTCGCCAGCCGCGTGAGCGCCGTGCCTGAGATCGTCGCCGACGGCGAAACCGGCCTGCTGGTCCCCGCGCGCGACGTGGACGCGCTGGCCGGCGCGCTGGCGCTGCTGCTGGGCGACTATGGCCTGCGCCGCCACATGGGCCTGCTGGCCGAGGACCGCCTGGAAACGCGCTTCAGCGCCGACCGCATGGTGACCGAGACGGTCGCGCTCTACGACGACCTGCTGCAAGGCACAAGGGACTGCCCATGACCAGCGCCGACACCGCCCACGCGCGCGCCGTCTACGACGCCATCGCCGCCGACACGCACCGCGCCAACGGCCCGCTGCTGCGGCGCATCGCGCTGACGATCGTGCCGCCTTTCGCGGCGTTCGTGCTGGTGGGGGCGGCCAGCGCCTTCCTGCGGACGTACTTCGCGGCCCAGTTCAACGACCCCGGCCTGAACACGCTCACGTTTATCTCGACGACGCTGCTCACGCTGGCGCTGACGTGGTGGGCGTGGAAGTACTGTGAACGGCGCTTCGGCGGGCTGCGCGCGCTGCGCCTGCTGTTCGAGGTGCTGCGCGGCATGAGCGCGCTCGAAACCGGCCTCCAGGCGGCGGACAGGGGTGAGGCGCTGCCGCTGGGCGCGGCCGCCGACCGCACGCAGGACACCTGGGCGCGCCTGCTGCACCACCTGGGCCTGCCGCCGGCAGAACGCCCATGACGCGCCTGCTGTACCTGGTCAATATCCCGCGCTTCTTCGTGTCGCACCGGCTGCCGCTGGCGCTGGCGGCGCGCGAGGCGGGCTATGAGGTCCACGTCGCCACCGCCGGCGACGACGCGGCCAACATCGCCGCGATCCACGCCGCCGGGCTGCCGTTTCACCCGCTGCCGCTGCGCCAGCACGGGATCAACCCGCTGCAGGAGGCGGCGGCCTTCAGCGCCATCTGGAAGCTGTACCGCGCCCTTAAACCCGACATCGTGCACCAGGTGACGATCAAGGCGGTGCTGTACGGCGGCGCGGCGGCGCGGCTGGCGCGCGTGCCGGCGGTCGTCAACGCCGTGACCGGCCTGGGCTACGTGTTCACCGAGGCCGGGGTGAAGGCCGCGCTGCTGCGCGCCGGCTCCCGCGCCGCCTACCGGCTGGCCTTCGGCCACCCCAACAGCCTGACGATCTTCCAGAACCCCGACGACCTGGCGCAGTTTGTCGCCCACAGGCTGCTGCCGCCGGAACGCGCGGTGCTCATTAAGGGGTCGGGCGTGGACCTGGCCGAGTTCCAGCCGCAGCCAGAGCCGGACGGCGCGCCGGTGGTGCTGTACGCCGGGCGGCTGCTGTGGCTCAAAGGCGTGGGCGAATTTGTGGAGGCGGCGCGGATGCTGCGCGCCGAGGGCGTCAGCGCCCGCTTCGCCATCGTCGGCTACGGCGAGCCGGACAACCCGGTCAACGTGCCGCCTGAAACGCTGGCCGCCTGGGAAGCGGAGGGCGCGGTCGAGCTGTGGGGCCGCCGCAGCGACATGCCGCAGGTGTACGCGCAGGCGCACATCGTCTGCCTGCCTTCCTACCGCGAGGGCATCCCGCGCGTATTAATCGAGGCCGGGGCGTCCGGGCGCGCCGCGGTCGCGGCGGACGTGTCGGGCAGCCGCGATGTCGTGCGCGACGGCGAGAACGGCCTGCTGGTCCCCCCGCGCGACGCGCCCGCGCTGGCCGCCGCGCTGCGCCGGCTGATCGAGGATGGCGCGCTGCGCCGCCGCCTGGGCGCGCGCGGGCGCGCGATCGTCCGCGCCGAATATTCCTTCGACCGCGTGGCCGCCGAGACGCTGGCGGTCTACGCGCGGCTGCTGCGCGGGGCGCGCCCATGAGCGGCGCGCCGATCCGCGTGATGCACATCATCACCCGGCTGAACGTGGGCAGCCCGGCGATGCACACGGTGCTGCTGGCGCAGCGCCTCGGCCCGCCAGAGTACGAGAGCGCGCTGGTCTGCGGGGCCAACCAGCCCGGCGGCGGCAACATGGCCTACTTCGCCGCCGCGCACAACATCGAGCCGGTGTATATCAGCGAGCTGGGCGCGGCGCTGGACCCGCTGACGACGCTGCGGCTGATCCGGCGGCTGTACCGGCTGATGCGCCAGCAGCGGCCCGACATCGTGCACACGCACATGGCGCGCGCCGGCTTCGCCGGGCGGGCGGCGGCGCGGCTGGCGGGCGTGCCGGTGATCGTGCACACGTTCCACGGGCACGTGTTCAGCGGCGAGTTCAACCCGGTCAGCACGCGCGTGTTTATCGCGCTCGAACGGCTGGCGGCCCGCTGGTCCGACACGATCATCACGCAGACACAGAGCACGCGCCGCGAGCTGGCCGAGGTCTACC
>CAZDVL010000207.1:0-4614 GCA_964508745.1 uncultured Anaerolineaceae bacterium
GGCGGCTGCTGCGGGCTGCGCTCGCCGTAGAGACGGCTGAGGTCGAGGCCGTAATAGGCCAGCGTGTTGAGCACCAGCACGGTCGCGCCGAATTCGTCCAGGCTGCCAATGACGGGAAGCGCGTCGGGGATCAGCTCGAAAACCCCCAGGGTGGGGAACATCAGGTAGACCGCGCCCAACCCGCCCAGGCCGATAATCAACATGTTCTTGGCCAAACGTCCTACAGGCTCAAACCCCTTTCCCCAGCGGCATCTGTCACCCTATACGCCGCGCGCCGCCCGCGGTTGTGGTCAGCGGGCGGGCGCTTCGAGGAACGCCCCGATTGTTTCGAGAATCTCGGCGGGCAGCGCCGGCTTGAACAGCACGCCGTCCGCGCCGATCTGCCGGATGTAAGCGGCGTTGCGCACTTTGGCCCCGGCGCTGTACATCACCACCGGGATCGCCTGCGTTCGCGGGTCGTGCTTAAGCTGCATACAGACTTCGCCGCCGCTGAGGCCCGGCATCATGTCGTCCAGCAGGATGATGTCGGGCGGCTGGCTGTAGGCCAGGGCCAGCGCGTCCGCGCCGTTGGCGGCGCTCAGCGTGGTGTACCCGGCGCGGCGCAGAATCACCTGGATGATCTGGATCGCGATATCTTCGTCGTCAACGATCAGCACTGTGTGCATATACCATGTCTCTCCACGCCGCGCGCCCCGCCATCCATGCGCAGTCGAACCTTACGCCACCGCGCAGCCTCTTCCCATCTTAAACGGTTTCGCGGCCGGCGCGTGTTGAGATATTGGCGGGGAACAGCGCCCTCAGCGCAGGCGCGCGCAGATCGCGTTGGTGTAGGCTTCGGTAGAGACCGCGCCCTCCGCCTGAATATCAACCGTGTGTTCGTGGTCGCGCAGCGTGCGGTAGACCGCCTCCTCGATGCTCGCGGCGGCTTCCGGCCGCGACCAGTAGTGGCGCAGCAGCAGCGCCACGCTGAGGACGGCCGCCGTCGGGTTGGCGATGCCCTGGCCGGCGATGTCTGGCGCCGAGCCGTGCACCGGCTCGGCGATGCCCACACCGCTGCCCAGGCTGAGCGAGGGGGCCAGCCCCAGGCCGCCGCCCCAGGCCGCCGCCATGTCGGAGAGGATGTCGCCGTAGAGGTTGGGCGTGAGGACCACATCGAAGCGGGTAGGGTCCTTGACCATCCAGTACGCGGCGGTGTCAACCAGCAGCTCGTCGGTGGTGACGGCCGGGTAATGCTCGGCGATCTCCAGACACACGCGGCGGAACAGGCCGTCGGACTGCGGCAGAACGTTGGCCTTGTGGACGATCGTCACCTTTTCGCGGTCGGCGCGCTGCGCCAGGTCGTAGGCCAGGCGCGCCACGCGCTCGGTGGCGTCGCGCGTGATGATCTTCTCCGCCACGCTGACGCGCCCCTCGTCGGTGGTGCGCTCGTGCTGCACGTAGAGGTCCTCGGTGTTTTCGCGCACGATGATGAGGTCAACGCCGCTGCGCGCGGTCGGGATCGGCAGGTAGCGGGTGGGCCGCAGGTTGGCGAAGGCCTGCATCGCCCGGCGCAGGCGCACCACCGGCGAGTAATAGCCGTCCACGGGGTATGGCGGCGACGACGCCGCGCCGAACAGCACCGCGCCGCAGGCGAACGCCAGGTCCAGCGTTTCGTCGGGCAGCGGCGTGCCGCGCCGCTGGAAGGTGTGCCAGCCGGCCTCGGCGTGGTGCACCACGATGTCGGGCGCGACGGTTCGGAGCACGCGCAGCGCCGCCGGGACCACCTCGTGGCCCACGTCGTCGCCCTCGATAACGCACAGTTCGAGCATGATTTCTGCTGAGTCCATAGTCTTCATCTCTGTTTTAAGCGCGTGACGCTTCACTAGAAAGAAGTAATAGCTGTGCAGAAATATCTATGCGTTAATCTGTCCCTATTGTGCTGCACTTTTCCGGCTGGCGCTATAGAACGCCTGTATCCCCCCGCTTCACACCGGCGGAAGCTGCTCGATGCCGGAGCTGTTGTCCATAAAGACCGCCTGGCTGTCCAGCGGCGGCTCGCCGGGGGCCGGCGACAGGCGCGTGTAGGTGGTGTCTGGCTGGAGCGCCCAGGCGTTGACGTTGTCCAGCAGGCCGGTGAACAGGATGCGCAGCACACGTTCCTGCACGCGCTCGTCCAGGACCGGGAACACGACCTCAACGCGGTTGTCGAGGTTGCGGCGCATCAGGTCGGCGCTGCCCAGGTAAACCCGCTGGTCTGGCGGGGCGTTGTGGAAATAGTAGATGCGGCTGTGTTCCAGGAAGCGGCCGACGATGCTGCGCACGCGGATCGTCTCGCTGCAGCCGGGGACGCCGGGGCGCAGGCAGCACAGGCCGCGCACGATCAGGTCAATCTCGACGCCCGCCTGCGACGCCTGGTACAGCTTGCGGATGATCTCGTCCTCCTCAAGCTGGTTCATCTTGAAGATGAGGCGGGCGGGTTTGCCGGCCTGCGCCGCCGCGATCTCGTTGTCGATCAGGCGCAGCAGGTGCGGCTTGAGGTACTCCGGGGCCACCAGCAGGCGCTGGTAGTTGGTGCTGGGGGCGTAGCCAGTGAGGCGGTTGAACAGCAGCAGCGCGTCGTTGCCCAGCTCCGGGTGGCAGCTAAAGACGCCGAGGTCGGTGTACATGCGGGCGGTGGTGGCGTTGTAATTGCCGGTCCCCAGGTGCACATAGCGGTAGACGCCGTCGGCCTCGCGGCGCACCACCAGCGCGACCTTGGCGTGCGTCTTGATGGGCAGCTCCTCGACGCCGTAGGTCACGTGGACGCCCTTGTGCTCCAGGACGCGCGCCCACTCCAGGTTGTTTTCCTCGTCAAAGCGCGCTTTTAGCTCCACCAGCACCGCCACCTGCTTGTCGTTCTCGCGCGCTTCGGCCAGCGCCTGCACCACCGGCGAGTTTTTGCCGACGCGGTAGAGCGTGGTTTTGATGGCCAGCACGTTCGGATCAACGGCGGCGGCGCGGAAGAATTCCTCCACCGGCGAGAACGAGTCGTAAGGGTGGTGCAGCAGGATGTCGCCCTGGCGGATGGCGTCGAAAATGTCGCGGGCCTGGGTGAGCGCGGCGGGGATGCGCGGCACGTAGGGCGCGTACTTGAGTTCGGGGCGGTCCAGGTTGGCCAGCTCCCACAGCGCGCCCGCGCCCAGCGCGCCGTCAATGCGGTAGACATCGTAATCCGGGTCCACCTTGAGTTCGCGCACCAGCCGCTTGAGCGTGCGCTGGCCGGTGTCCGCCGGGATGCTGAGGCGCACGATCGTGCCGAACTGGCGCTCGCGCAGGCTTTCCTCAATCAGCGCGCTGATGTCGAGATACTGATCCTCCAGCTCGTGTTCGTAGTCAATGTCGGCGTTGCGAATAACGCGGAAAGGCGAGCGTTCCAGCACTTCCATGCCGGGGAACAGCAGGTCCAGGTTGTGGGCGATGACATCTTCCAGCCAGACGAACGTGTTCGGCGCGACCGCGCTGCCATAGCGCCGCAGCACCTGCTCCAGGTTGACCAGGCGCGGCAGCACGTCCGGCACTTTGAGGCGCACAAATTCGGGGTCGCCGTCGGGGTCGTCGCCCCGGCTCAGCCAGATCGCCAGGTTGAGGCTGAGGTTGGAGATGAACGGGAAGGGGCGCGCGTGGTCAACGGCCAGCGGCGTCAGCACCGGAAAGACCTCGGCGTAGAAGTAGCTGCGCAGCGCTTCCTGCTCGGCAGGGGCCAGCTCGTCCACGGACTTCACGGCGATCCCGTGCTGGCGCAGGGCGGCCAGCACCTCGTGGATGACCGCCTGCTGCTGGCGCAGTTGGTCAAGCACGCGGCTGCGAATCTCGCTGATCATCTGGCGGGCGTTGTAGCCGTCGGGGCGCTTGGGGTCAATGCCCAGCTTCATCTTGTCGTGCCAGGCGGCCACGCGCACCATGAAGAACTCGTCCATATTGGTGCCGAAAATGGCGATGAACTTCACGCGCTCCAGCGGCGGCAGGCGCTCGTCCTGCGCCAGCGCCAGCACCCGCCGGTTAAATTCGATCCAGCTCAGCTCGCGGCTGGTGTAGTTCTCTGGGGTGAGCAGCGGCAGGTCGTGAACGGGCGGGCGGCGGGCCATACAGCTTTCCGAGTGTGCAGTAGACGGCGTGGCGCAATATTACCGCACCGGGCGCGCAATACAAACATTGCCAGAAGCGGGCGCGGCGGGCCGCGTTCGCGGTACACTGTGCGCTGCACACAGGAGCGACCAAAGATGACATTACCCCTCGACGGCGTGCGCGTCCTCGACCTCACCCGGCTGCTGCCCGGCGCGGTCTGCACCATGCTGCTGGGCGAGCTGGGCGCGGAGATCGTCAAGATTGAGCCGCCCGAAGGCGACTACGCTCGCTGGATGCCGCCCCTGCTCGACGGCCTGGGCGCGTTCTTTCGCGCCACCAACGCCGGCAAGCAGAGCGTGGCGCTCAACCTCAAGCACGCGGACGGCCAGGCCGCGCTGGCCCGGCTGGCGCGGGCGGCGGACGTGGTCATCGAAGGCTTCCGCCCCGGCGTGATGGACCGGCTCAACGGCGGCTGGGCGGCGCTGAGCGCGGCCAACCCGCGCCTGATCTACTGTTCGCTGTCCGGCTGGG
>CAZDVL010000208.1:0-4609 GCA_964508745.1 uncultured Anaerolineaceae bacterium
GCCCACAGCGCCGCGCCCAGCGCGCCGCCGTCGTCGCCCGCCGCCGGCTGGATGTAGATTTCGTCGAACGGCGTCTGTTCGAGGATGCGGTAGTTGGCTTTGGTGTTGAGCGCCACGCCGCCCGCCATCACCAGCTTGGTCAGGCCGGTGCGCTCGTGCAGATAGTTGGCGATGCGCACCAGCGCGCCCTCCGTGACCTGCTGGATGCTGGCGGCCACGTCCGCGTAGTGCTGGTTGAGGTCCATCGCCGCCTTTTCCGCGCTGCGCTCCGGGTTGGTCGCCAGCGTGAAAAACTCGGACTCCGGCGGGCGCGGCTGGCCGAACAGCTCGGTGAAGCGCTGGTTGAAGGTGTGCTCCGCCGAGCGGTGGAAGCTGAAATAGTCCATGTTGAGGCGGAAGCTGCCGTCGGCGGCGTCCTGCTGGAACACCCGCTCCACCCGGTCCACATAGCGCGGCTGGCCGTAAGGGGCCATGCCCATCACCTTGTACTCGCCGTTGTTGACGCGAAAGCCCAGGAAGGCGGTGAAGGCCGAATACAGCAGGCCGAGCGAGTGCGGGAACTTCTGTTCCTGGAACAGCGTGATGGCGTTCTGTCCGGCTGTCTCGCCTTCCCACTGGCTGCTGGCCTGGCCGAGCGTGGTCGTCGTCCACTCGCCGACGCCGTCCACCGTCAGCACGGCGGCCTCGCGGAAGGGGCTGGCGAAGAAGGCGCTGGCGGCGTGGCTCATGTGGTGGTCGCAGAACAGGACGCGGTCATAGGTCACGTCCATCTCGCGGCGGATGATGTTCTTGATCCACAGCTTGTCGTTGAGCCAGTTGAGCATGGCGTCGCGCCAGACGCCCGCCGAGGCTGGGAAGGTGCTGAGCGTGGTGAGCAGGATGCGCTCGAACTTCACCAGCGGCTTTTCGTAAAACACGACGTAATCCAGGTCGGCGGCAGTGATGCCCGCCTGGCGCAGGCAGAAATCAATCGCCTGTTTCGGGAAGCCGCTGTCGTGCTTTCTGCGCGAGAAACGCTCCTCCATCGCGGCGGCGACCAGCGCGCCGTCCTCGATCAGCGCCGCCGCGGCGTCGTGATAGAAGCAGGAAATGCCCAGGATGTACATGCGCTACCCCTGCTGCCGCGCGTCGTCGAGGCTGCCGCTGACCGGCTCGCGCGCGAGCCAACTGCCGCCAGCGCGCAGCCGCAGCGGGTCGCTGGTGAGGCGCGCGCCGATGGCAAACGGGGCGAGAAAGGTGTAATAAAAGGCGGTGACGATCACGCGCCCCTGCACATCGCCGACAATCGCGCCGATGATCTTAAAGCGCGCCCACATCAACCGGACAATCTCGCTCAACCTGTTTTGCCCTCTGCCTGTCCTGACCGACGCGCATTGTAATCAACGGCGGGGCAAAGCTCAAGGTGAGTGTTCAGCCGGCGCGCTCCAGGCGGAAGATCGCGCCCTTGTAATCCACCATGTACAGCTCGCCCTGCTCATCCTCGCCGAACGAGGTGATGATCGCGCCGGTGTACTCCATAAACGTGTTGATCTGCCACGCGCCGGCGGTGTCGCGGAAAACCGACCACATGCGCCCGTTGCAGTAATCGCCAAAGAGGTAGACGCCGTGCAGCTCCGGCAGGCTCGGCCCCCGGTAGACGTAGCCGCCGGTGATCGAACAGCCCTTGTCGTGTGCGTACTCCCAGATGGGGTCAACCAGCCGGCCCAGCTCGATTGTGACATCTTCCTGGTGGCGCTTCGTGCCTTCCCAGGCGCTCCAGCCGTAGTTCTCGCCGCCGGCGCTGTCGCCCGGCTGGAAGTTGATTTCCTCAATCTCCCACTGGCCGACATCCGCGATATACAGGTCGCCGGTGGCGCGGTCGAAGCTGTAGCGCCAGGGGTTGCGCAGGCCCAGCGCCCAGATCTCCGGCAGCACGCCGGGCGTGTCGAGGAAGGGGTTGTCGGGTGGGATGGCGTAGGGCGCGCCGCCGTCCACGTCAATGCGCAGCATCTTGCCCAGCATGCTCTGCGGGTCCTGCGAGTCGTAGTCCGGCTCGTTGACGTTGCCGCCGTCGCCGAAGCCGATATACAGGTAGCCATCAGGACCAAAGGCCAGGTTGCCGCCGTTGTGGTCGTACCAGGGCTGCTTCACGAACAGCAGTTCGGCGCGGCTGTTCAGGTCCACCATGTTGGGGTTAAAGCGGTTGACACGGTAGCGCGCCACCACCGAGTCGCCGTTCACGTCGGAATGATGCACGTACACATAGCCATTGTCCGCGAAATCCGGGTGAAAGGCGATGCTCAGCAGGCCGCGCTCGGTGTAAACGCCCTGGAACACCTCCGGCGGCAGCCGGTCGGAAATGTCGAGGAACGGCGTCGGGCGCTGCTGGCCGTTCTCGATCACCCACACACGGCCAAGCTGCTCGACGCCAAAGAGGCGGCCAGAGCCGTCGCCGGCGTTCGTCATCTGCAGCGCGTTGTCGAACCCGCTGGCGACCTCGACCCAGCGGTAGTTCGCGCCGTCCGGCGGCCCATCAGCGCGCAGCGTCACCGGCGGCGGCGCTGGCTCGGCAGCCTGCGCCGCTTCTTCGCCCGCCGGCGCGGGCTGCGCCGCGCCAACAATGAGAAAGACCGACAGCACGACAGCCGTCACGATCAGCAGCACCGCGCCCACCAGGCCGATAATCAGGCAGCCCGGCAGCACCGGCGACGATTCAGTTGAGAACTCATCCATAAGTGACCTTCATGCCCTGCTCAACAGCCACAAGCTCAGGCCGGCGCAGGCCGGCGGTTTGCGCATTTTAGCACTTGCGTTAGAATTCCGGCAACACTCTGGCAGATAATGGTGCGCAGCAGCGCGAGACATGGACAGATTCAGCAGCCTCAGACAAACCGCGTGGTACGCTCTTGTGGTGCTGGCGGCGGCGTGCAGCCCGGCGGCCCCGCCCCCCGCGCCGACGCCGACCGACGCCCCGCCAGCGCAGACCGTCGCCGCCAACGCGGACTGGACGCCGGTGGCGCAGACGTTCGACAATGTTGAGATGGTGCAGGTCCCGGCGGGCTGCTTCACGATGGGCCACGACGAAGGCCGGCGCGACGAACGTCCGGCGCACGAGGTCTGCGTGGACACTTTCTGGCTCGACCGCTATGAGGTGACCAACGCCCAGTATGGCTCGGCGGGGAACTTCGCCGGCGACAACCGCCCGCGCGAGAACCTGACCTGGTTCGAGGCGCGCGACTACTGCGCGCAGCGCGGCGGGCGGCTGCCCACCGAGGCCGAGTGGGAGTACGCGGCGCGTGGGCCAGACAGCCTGCTCTACCCCTGGGGCAGCGAGCTGGTGGCCGAGAACCTGGTGTTCGACCAGAACTCGAACAACGAGACCGCCGACGTGGGCAGCAAGCCGGGCGGCGTGTCGTGGGTGGGCGCGTATGACCTGAGCGGCAACGTCTTCGAGTGGGTCAGCACAATCTACCAGCCGTACCCCTACGACGCCGCCGACGGGCGCGAAAACCCGGACGACACGACCAGCCCGCGCGTTTACCGCAGCGGCTGGGGCAGCTACATTGATTTCGGCGTCAGCGCGCCGATCCGCTTCTACGGCGAGCCAGACTCGCGCAGTTGGTTCCTGGGCCTGCGCTGTGCCCGCGACAATCACGCTCAATAGAGCAGCCTGGGGCCTGCCATGACCAAACGCTGGACGGCTGTCCTGTGGACGGCGCTTGTGCTGCTGGCGATCATCGCCGGCTGGTCGGTCAGCACCGGCCTGCCCGAATACGCCGGGGTGATGCCCGCGCTGGCCGTGATGATCATCGTGACGATGGCCGACGCCCTCTCCCCGCGCTGGCGGCGGCGGCTGGCCGTGCCGGTCCGCTGGCTGCGCCAGCGCCCCATCCTTTACTGGCTGGTGCTGCTGCTGGTGCTGGCGGGCGGGCTGGGCGCGTGGGTGGTCGGCTACCAGCCGACCAACGGCCGCCCGCTGGAGGCAGTCGAGTATTTTCTGCTGCTGGCGCTGGCGTGGCTGCTGGTGTACCTGCTGTTCTACGACCTGCACACCGCCCAACTGCGCGCGATGGGCGCCAAACTGGGCCGCAGCCGCCTGGCCGGCGCGATGATCATGCTGACAACCGTCGTCGCCATCTTCATCGGCGCGGAAACGTACATGCGCCTGTTCTACGTCACCACCGACGGCTACGGCTTCACCGCCATGAACTATCACTGGTACAAGAACTTCTACTGGGGCCACTATAACTCGCTCGGCTACCGCGACTACGAGCCGCAGCCCGCCGACGCCGCCGTGACGCGCGTGGCCGTCCTGGGCGACTCGTTCGCCATGGGGCACGGCATCAACAACCTCGACGACACCTTCGCCCAGCTTCTTGAGCGCAAGCTGGGGCCGGGCTACGACGTGAACGTGGTGGCGCAGTCCGGCTGGGACAGCGACATCGAGCTGTATGAGCTGGAAAGCTACCCGCTGCGCCCCGACGTGCTGATCCTGTCGTACTACCTCAACGACATTGATTACCTGCTGCAGGCGCCGGAACTCAACCCCGACAGCCGCTTCACCTTTCCGGACAGCCCGGCGCTGTCGTGGTTTATCCTCAACTTCTTCGTCCCCAACTACCTGTACTAC
>CAZDVL010000209.1:0-4597 GCA_964508745.1 uncultured Anaerolineaceae bacterium
CGCTGTACCCGGTCAAGCGCCTGTGGGAAGAGATCGTGCTGGCGCTGAGTCCGCTCACCGGCGAGCGCGACACCATCTGGCTGTGGATCGCCCAGCGCCGCCTGGCGGAGGCGGAAACCCTGGCCGCGCGCGACCAGCTCACGCCCGCGGCGCTCGCCAGCCTGCTCGCCGCGATGGAGCACGCGATCGCGCTGACCGCCCCGCAGCGCCAGCCGGAGCTGCGCGCCTACCTGGACGACGTGCGCGCCGCGTTAGCGCCGCTGCCGCCGCCGCCAGGGGCGGAATCCGTCTATGAGCAGGTGCTGCTCAGTGCGGGCGCGCCGCCCGCTGTTCCGCCGCCCGCCCCGGCTGTCACGCACACGCCGGCGACGCTTGTCACGCCCACCGCCACCCTGACCGCCAGCCCCTCGCTCACCGCCGCGCCCACGCTCACGCTGACGCCCACCTCGCGCGTGCCGGCCACCGCCACGCGCACGCCAATTCCCCCGTCGCCCACGCTGACGCGCGTGCCGCCCTCGCCCACGCCCGCCCCCAGCGCCACGCCCACCCTGACATGGACGCCGCTGCCGCTGCCGGCCAGCCCGGTCTTTGTGCCGCCGACCGCGCCGCCCGCCGCCAGCCCGCCGCCGACCGCGCTGCCCACGTCCACGCCGGAGCTGCTGGCAACCGAGCGCTGGCGCGAAACGCAGGCGGCTGTCTACCTGACGCAGACCGCGCAGGCACAGTCCAACGGCGCGCCCAACCCGGCCACCGAGACGCCCTGAGCGCGGCGCCCCACAAACACACGTTCCGTGTTATATGTTATAAATAGAACGGCGCCGCGGCGCAGTGGTGCGCCCGCTTGAGGACACACGCATGGATTTCGCTGCCGCATTGACGTACATTTTCGAGGATCGCCAGTGGACCGAGAAAATGGTGATGACGGTTGTCATGGCCGTGCTGGCGCTGATCCCGCTGTTCGGCCTGGCGGCGCTGGCCGCGCTGCTGGGCTATGTGCTGGAGCTGGTGCAGAATGTGCGCAGCGCCGAGCGCTACCCCCTGCCGCGCTGGGATCGCCTGGGCGAGAAGATCACCAGCGGCGGCAGCGTGCTGGCCGCCGGCCTGGCCTACAACCTGCCGCTGCTGCTCTTTAGCTGCTGCGCCCTGGCGCTGCCCCTCGGCCTGACTGGGGACAGCAGCGGCTTCTTCGGGACCAGCTTCGCGGTGGTGCTGGCGTGCTGCGCCATCCCCCTGCTGATCGTCTACACGCTGTTCACCTGGCCGATGCTGGCGCTGGGCGCGGTCCGCTTCGCCGACACCGGCAGCATCGGCGCCTTCTTCCAGTTTGGCGACCTGTTCTACACGCTCTACAGCGACCTGCCCACGACCGTCCGCTGGATGATCTTTTCGACGCTCGCCAACGTCCTCACCGGCCTGCTGATCGTCATCCCCTGCCTGGGCTGGCTGGCGATGGTGGCGCTGGTCTACCCGGTGCAGGGACATCTGCTCGGCCAGTTCGCCGCCGCCATCGAGGACAAGCCCGGACGCAAGCCGAGAAGGGCCTGACGGCATGGCTATCACCCGCCTGCACCACCTCCAGATCAGCGTCCCGGTCGGGGCGGAGGACGCCGCCCGCGCCTTCTACTGCGGGGTGCTGGGCCTGACCGAGATCGAAAAGCCGGCTGCGCTCAAGGGGCGCGGCGGGCTGTGGCTTCAGCTTGGCGACCTTCAGCTTCACATCGGCGTTGAGGACGGCGTCGAGCGCGCCGCCACGCGCGCGCACCTGGCCTATGAGGTGGACGACCTCGCCGCGCTGCGCGAACGGCTGGCCGCCCACAACCTGGCCGCGCTGGAGTCGGTCGCCATCCCCGGTTATGACCGCTTCGAAACCCGCGACCCGTTCGGCAATCGCGTCGAGTTTATCCAGCCGCTGCGCGCGCCGGACCTGCTGCGCGAGCAGATCGCCTACTACCGCGCGCGCGCCGCTGAGTACGACGAGTGGTTCTACCGCGTGGGCCGCTACGACTATGGCGACGCGCTCAACCGCCGCTGGTTCGACGAGGCGCACCAGGTGATGCAGGCCCTGCGCGGCGTCGGCCCGGTGGGCGAAACGCTGGAGCTGGCCTGCGGCACCGGCATCTGGACCGAGCAGCTTCTCAGCATCAGCCAGCGCATCACCGCCGTTGACGCCGCGCCGGAGATGCTGGCGCTCAACCGCGAGCGCCTCAAAGCGCCCAACGTGACCTACCACGAGCAGGACCTGTTCGCCTGGGAGCCGCAGGCGCAGTATGACCTGGTCTTTTTCGGCTTCTGGCTGTCGCACGTGCCGCCGGAATATCTGGACGCCTTCCTCGACAAAATCGCGCGCGCCATCAGGCCCGGCGGGCGGCTGTTCCTGGTCGATTCGCGCCCGGCCCCCACGTCGAGCGCGCGCGACCACACGCTGCCCGACGCGCAGGCTTTCACCCACGCGCGCCAACTGAACGACGGGCGCCAGTTCGTCATCGTCAAGGTGTTCTATGACCCCGCCATGCTGCGCGCCCGTCTGCTGCGCGCCGGCCTCGACGCCGCGCCGCAGACGACCGACACCTATTTTCTCTACGCCAGCGGCACGCGCGCCTTCCTGGCCGCCCCGTCCGCCGCCTGCAAGGACAGCTACCTGGAAGCGGTGCGCGAATTCCAGCGCGAGACGCGCTACCTGGATCACGACCCGGACTGGCTGGCCGACGACGCCAACTTCGCCGCGCTGCTCCAGCGTTTCGCCAGCCAGCGCACCAGCCCGCCGCCCGGCTGGGTTCCGTCATCAGAGCTGTGGCTGGTCAGCGGCGGCGAGTTCATCGGCAGGGCTTCCATTCGCCACCGGCTGACCGACAGCCTGCGCCGCTACGGCGGCCACATCGGCTACGAGATTCGCCCGTCGCGCCGCCGCCAGGGCTACGGCACGCTGATCTGCCGGCTGGCGCTGGAGCAGGCGCGCGGGCTGGGCATCGCGCGCGCGCTCATCACCTGTGACGAAACCAACGCCGCCTCGCGCCGCATCATCGAGGCCAACGGCGGGCGCTTCGAGAAAGCCGTCCAGGTCGAGGGCCGCCCGGTGCCCACGCTCCACTTCTGGGTTGACCTGCCATGAACAGAAAGCGCTGGCCGTGCTGCGTAAATGCCTGATCGCCAACCGGGGCGAGATCGCCGTCCGCATCATTCGCGCCTGCCGCGAGCTGGGCATGCGCGCCGTCGCCGTCTGCTCTGACGCCGACGCGCGCGCGCGCCACGTCCAGCTTGCCGACGAAGCCTACGACATCGGCCCGGCCAACCCGGCGCACAGCTACCTCGACGGCACAAAACTGGTGCAGACGGCGCTGGCCGCCGGCTGCGACTGCGTGCACCCTGGCTACGGCTTCCTGGCAGAATCGGCGGCGTTCGCGCAGGCGGTGGTTGAGGCGGGCTTAACGTGGGTCGGGCCGGGGCCGGACGCCATCCGGCTGATGGGCGTCAAGACCGAGGCGCGCGCGCTCGCGGCGCAGGCCGGCGTGCCGCTGGTCCCCGGCTTCCAGAGCGACGACGCCGACGACGCAGCTTTCGTCGAGGCGGCGGCGCGCATCGGCTGGCCGGTGATGGTCAAGGCCGCCGGGGGCGGCGGCGGCAAAGGCATCCGCGTCGTCTACAACCCGGCGGAGCTGCCCGAAGCGCTGGCCGCCGCCCGCCGTGAAGCGCAGCACGCTTTCGGCGACCCGCGCCTGTTTCTGGAACGCTATATTGAGCAGGCGCGGCATGTCGAAATCCAGGTGCTGGCCGACGCGCACGGGCACACGGTTCACCTGTTCGAGCGCGAGTGCAGCGCCCAGCGCCGCCACCAGAAAATCGTCGAGGAGTCGCCGTCGCCGCTGCTGACACCGGCGACGCGGGCGCGCATGGGCCAGGCCGCTGTCGAGGCGGCGCGCGCTGTCGGCTATGTCAACGCCGGCACGGTCGAGTTTATCGCCACGCCGGGCGGCGCGTTCTACTTCCTGGAGATGAACACGCGCTTACAGGTCGAACACCCGGTGACGGAACAGGTCACGGGCCTTGACCTGGTGCAGCTTCAGTTTCGCGTCGCCGCCGGCGAGCCGCTGCCCTTCGCGCAGGCGGACATCACCCAGCGCGGCCACGCGATCGAATGCCGCATCTACGCTGAGGACCCGTATAACGGCTTCCTGCCGGCGGTCGGCCCGGTGCTGCGTTTCATCCCGCCGGAGGGGCCGGGCGTGCGCGTGGACGCCGGCATCCAGAGCGGCAGCGAGATCACGATCCACTATGACCCGCTGGTGGCGAAGGTCATCGCCAGCGCGCCCGACCGCGCCCAGGCGATCGCGCGGATGCAGCGCGCGCTGGCCGAGACGGTCGTTTTAGGCACGACGACCAACCTGCCGTTCCTGCGGGCGCTGCTGGCGCACCCGGTGTTTCTGGCGGGCGAGGTTGATACCGGCTTCGTGGATGCGCACCTGGGCGACCTGCTGCCGCCCGCCGCGCCGCCGTCCGACGCCGCGCTGCTGGCCGCCGCCCTGCTCGACCGCGAGGCCGCGCCGGACACCGGTGCGCATCCCGCCCAGCCCGACCCCTGGTCACGGGCGGACGGATTTCG
>CAZDVL010000210.1:0-4568 GCA_964508745.1 uncultured Anaerolineaceae bacterium
GACGCCCCCAACGGCTACGGCTGGGTCGCCAGCGACCTGCTGGCCGTGGAGGGCGACCTGTTCAGCCTGCCCGCCATCACCCAGACGCGCTTCAACCTGCCCACGCTCACGCCCACGCCGCCCGCCGTCGCCGCGCAGACCGCCCCCGGCGCCGAGCCGGTGGCGCTCAGCCCGGCGTTCGCAGCGCTCGGCAGCCAGCTCTGGGACCTGGTGCTCCGCAGCGGCTTCGACCCGCTTACCAGCCGCTTCGGCGCGCTGTTCGTCATGGACCTGCAAACCGGCGAGGCCTTCTCATTCGGCAGCGAGTACGCCTTCAGCGGGACCAGCATCACCAAGATCGCGATCCTCGCCCGCCTGTACGCGGCGCTCAACGCGCCGCCCGCGCCGCGCCTGGCGGTGGACATCGCCAACACCATGATCTGCAGCGAGAACGTCGCCACCAACCGCCTGCTCGACACCATCGGCGGCGGCAGCGATTACGAGGGCGCGTGGGCTGTGACCGCCTTCCTGCGCCAGCTTGGCCTGCAAAAAACCTTCCTGACCACGCCCTACGCCATCCCCGGCGCGACCCCGGCCCCGCCGCCGGCGCCTATCCCGCTGCCGACCACGCCCGCCGACCAGGTTAAGGCCAACCCGGACCCGTCCAACCAGCTCACCGTTGACGAGATGGGCTGGCTGCTGGCCGATATTTACCGCTGCGCCTACCGCGGGGACGGCGCGCTGCTGGAACAGTTCCCCGGCCAGTACGAGCCGCGCGAGTGCCGCCAGATGCTGCACGTGATGAGCAGCAACACCGTTGACGCGCTGCTGAAGGCGGGCGTGCCCGCCGACACGCGCGTCGCCCACAAGCACGGCTGGATCAACGACACGCACGGCAACGCCGCCGTGTTCTTCACGCCCGGCGGCGACTACGTGATCACGATGATGCTGTACCAGCCCGAATGGTTGAACTTCACCGAGTCGCTGCCGGTCATCGCTGAGGCGTCGCGCCTGGTCTACAACTACTTCAACCCGGCCGCGCCGATGCTCGCCATCCGCGACGGCTTTATCCCCGAAGCGCCCACCTGCAACTTCGCCGGAACGCCGCTGATTGACGACCTGGTCGCCTCCACGTTCGACCAGTAGCGCCGGCAATCAAAAAGGGCGCGCTGCACACAACACACAGCGCGCCCTCTCTCACACACATTCCCGCCGCGTCAGCCCTTGACCGCGCCGGCGGACAGGCCGCCCACCAGGTAGCGCTGGAACATGAAGAACAGGATCATCACCGGCAGCGAGATGAGAATCGACATGGCGGCGAATTTCTGCATGTCGGGCGGCGCCTGGTTCGCCCCGCCGGACATGGTCGCCAGCGCCATCGCCAGGGTGTAATTCTGCACTTCCCCGGTGAGGAAAATCCACGACAGAATGAACTCGGTCCAGCCGGTCATAAAGCTGAACAGCACCACGATGGCGAAGGCCGGCAGCGACAGCGGCACCATGATGCGGAAGAACATGCCGATCAGGCTCACGCCGTCAATTACCGCCGCTTCCTCGATCTCTTTCGGCACGGTGTCGAAGTAGCCCTTCAGGTTCCAGATGGTGAACGGCAGGCCACCCGAAGCGAAGGCCAGCGCCAGGCCGATCAGCGTCGTGCGCAGCGCCACCGAGGCGGCGGGGTCGCCGCGGATGCGCAGCGGCATCACCAGCAGCCCGACGCCCACGATCAGCGACGCGGCCAGCGCCCAGGCCAGCACGTTCACAGCCGTTTGCGGCCTGACCAGTGACCGCAGCGCGCGCAGCAGCAGCCAGATGGCGGCGGCAGCGGCCAGCGCGCCGGCCCACGCCAGCAGCATGTACGGAATCATGCCCCGCACCGCGCTGTCGCGGCTGGCGATGACCGGCACGGCGCTGGTGTCGAACTCCGCGTCGGCGGCCAGCAGGACGGCCTCGGCGTCAGCCAGCGTGATCTCGCCCTCCGCGGCGCTGCTGGCCGCAGTGTCGGCGCGTTCCTGCAGGCGCTGAATCTCAGCCTCCAGCGTCACCAGGTTGTCGGCGAGCGCGGCGCGGGCCGCCTCCAGGTCGCCGGCTTCCAGGGCGGTTTGCATCGCCAGCGCCGTTTGCAGCGGCAGGTCGTCCGCATCAACGATCTCCTGCCGATCCTGGATAATCTGCCCGACCCCCGGCAGAAGCTGCTCAACCGAGCCGGTGTGCGCGCTCAGGCCCTGCAGCAGGGCCAGCCCCTCGCGGGCGATGTCGGCGCGCTCCTGGCGGATCGCAGCCGTTGCCTGACGCTGCTCAAGGCTGGCAACAGCCTTGGTGTAACTCTCGCGCGCCCGGTCCAGGTCGCGGCGCAGCACCCGCAGCGTCTGCTGCACGCCGTCCGCGTGCGCCGGGGCGCGGTCCAGGATGAACAGGAACGCGATGACAATAACGGCCAGCACCACCAGCGCCGTGAAAACGGCCACCATCGCCGGCGTGGGGTTGAAGCGGCGCTCATAGTTCGGCTTGCGGAAGCCGGCGATCCAGCGGAAGAACAGCATGAACACCGCCGCGACCATAAAGCCGGTGAAAAAGGCGGGGATGGCGGCCGCCAGCCCGGCGTTGATCGAGACCGAGTTGAAGATGATGAAGATCGGGATCACGAAGCCGGTGGACGGGATCATCAGCAGCACGATGAACGCCAGCATGCCCGCCTGCCGCCCGATAAACTGGAAGCGCGAGAACGCATACGCCGCCGACGCGCCCGCCACCACCGTGAACAGCGCTGTGCCCAGCGCCACAAACAGGCTGTTGAGCATCAGCTCGCCGAAGTAGCTCGGCAGCACGTTGCTGAACGGCTCGTTCAGCAGCCGCCAGAAAGCGTCCAGGTTGGCGTCGGCCGGGAACAGGTTGAGGTCGGTCGGGCGGGCGATGCCGCGCGGGTCAACCGCCATCGAGATAATCCACAGCACCGGAAACAGCACCGTCACCGTCACCAGCAGCAGGAACACCTGGAGCAGAAGCTGCTCAACGATCTTGCCGCCCCGGCGCGGCCGTGCCAGCCGCGCCGCCTCAGCCCCGGCGCGCGGGCGGGCCGCCGCGCCAACGGGCTGCGCCGCAGTGTAGGGAGAAGCGTTAAGCCTCGTCATAAGCTTTAGTCGCCCGTGTTATGCTGTTGGTAATCAGCGTGAGGACAAACAGAATGAAAAACACAATGATGCTGAAGGCCGCCGCGACGCCGTACAACTGTTCCTGCTGGATCAGCTTGTAGGCCTGCGTAATCAGCAGGTCGGTCTGGCCGCGCGGGCCGCCAGCGGTGATGAAGAAGATCACGTTGAACTGGTTGAACGTCCAGATCGTGCCCAGCATGATCGCCGGGACCATCGCCGGGCGCAGCAGCGGCAGCGTGATAAAGCGCAGCCGCTGGATGCGCGTCGCGCCGTCCACATCCGCCGCCTCGTACAGGTCTTTGGGGATGCTTTGCAGCGCGCCGGTCGCCACCACCATCATGAACGGCCAGCCGAGCCACACGTTCGCCGCCAGCACGGTGTAAAACGCCAGCACCGGCGCGCCGGCGCGGTCAAACAGCTCAATCACCGCGTTGCTGGCCGTCGCGCCGTAGCGCGCCACGTCCAGCAGCGTAAACGCCGCCGACAGGCCCAGCAGAATAATCAGGCCGAAGCTCCACATAAAGCGCGACCGGTCGAGCTTGCCGGTTTTGGCGCTGCGCAGGCCCAGGCGCCGCAGGCGCACAATCAGCCACACCGTCACCGCGCCGCCGCCCAGGATGATGACCCAGGGGACAATGCCGCGCAGGTCCAGCGGATACTGAATTGAGGTGAGCCAGGCGGTGTTGGTCTTGATGGACGTGCCGAAGCGCTCGTTGATCTCCGCCAGCAGCAGGTTGAAGCCGCCGCCGTTCTGCTGCCACAGGTTGTTCCAGATCAGCGCGGAGATGTAAGCCGGCAGCGCCCAGGGAATCACGTACAGCACGCGGTAGATCGAGCGGCCGATCAGCCGTTCGGTGTTCAGGGCGAGCGCCACAGCCAGCCCGACAACGACGTGCAGGGCGACATTGGTAATCGTCCAGAAAATATTGAAGCCCAGCAGGGGAAAGAAGTTGTAGTTCGGGACGTTCAGGTCGCTCGTAATAACTTTAACGAAGTTGTCCAGCCCAACCTGGACGGCCTCCACCCCTGTCAGGTTCTTCACGCCAAAGTCGCGCAGCGAGACGTAAATCTGAAAGACCTGGGGCAGAAAGGTGATCACCAGCATAATCAGGACGGCGGGCGCGATGAACAGCCAGGGCACACCGCTGGTCCTGAGGCCCTTCTTGAAACTTTCCACCAGCGTTGGCTCATCAGCCAGCGGCTGGGGTTCCTGGTAGACAGCCATACCTTTCATCTCCTGAATAGCATTCAGGGCGGGCCTGACAGCTTATAGCCGGCCAGCCCGCCCTGAAATGCTTAGCGCTGCCCTGTGGTGCCGGGCAGGTTACTTGCTCTGAATTTCTTCGATGCTGGCCGCGATCAGATCATAAGCGTCCGCCGCCGCCACCGCCGGGTCCTCGCCGCCGTCGCTCACCGCCGAGATCGCGTCGCCCATCG
>CAZDVL010000211.1:0-1767 GCA_964508745.1 uncultured Anaerolineaceae bacterium
CGGCGGAGCCGTAGCGCCAGGTAAAGGCGCTGAGAAATGTGTCGTGCTCGAACATCTGCGGCTCAGGCATAGCGGATTCCGTTCTCGAACAGGCGCAGGCCGGACATGCCGCGCTCGCCGCGCGCCCAGCGCGGGTGCTGCCAGGGGAAAACGTGGTTCTCCGGGTGCGGCATCAGGCCGAGGACGTTGCCCGCCGGGCTGCACAGCGCGGCGATGTTCAGGTCAGAGCCGTTCGGCGCGCCGGGATAGCCCGCTGGCGCGCCGGCGGCGTCGGCGTAGGTGAGGGCGGCCAGGCCGCCGCGCCACAGCGCGGCGCGCGCGGCGTCGTCGGTGAAGGCGACGCGGCCCTCGCCGTGCGCCACCGGGCAGTAGATCGGCTCTGTGAGGCCGCGCGTGAACAGCGACGGGCTGGCCGGGTTGGGCAGCAGGTAGACCCAGCGGCACTCGAAATGGGCGCGGGCGTTGCGCGCCAGGGTGACAACCCGCACCCCCGCAGGGGGCTGGGGGGTGAAGGCCGCCCCCGGCAGCAGGCCCGCTTTGACCAGCGCCTGGAAGCCGTTGCAGATGCCCAGCGCCGGGCGGCCCTGCGCGATGAAGCGGCGCAGGGCGTCGTCGAAGCGGCGGCGCAGGTCGAGCGCCCACAGCGTGCCCGCGCCCAGGTCGTCGCCGTAGGAAAAGCCGCCGGGCAGGACCAGCATGTGATAGTCGCTGAAGCGGCGCTCGCCGCTGAGAAGCTGGTTGACGTGGACGATTTCCGGCGCGCCGCCCGCCAGCTCGCAGGCCAGCGCCGCGTCGTGGTCGCGGTTGGTGCCGGCGGCGTGCAGGATCAGCACGCGCGGCGGCTGTGCGTGGACCGCCGGCGCGCGGTCGAAGGGCTGTAGGACGGGCGCGGGCGGCAGCGCCGCCGGCTGCTGCGCGGGCCGTTCGCCGCGCCAGGCGCGCTCCAGGGCGCTGATGGGTAGATCAATGTTTTGATCGGCACAGGGGATGCGCAGCCGGTCGTCGGCGCTGACCGCGCCGAAAAGCTGGCAGGGCACGCCAGCCGCCTGAAGCGCCCGCTCGAACGCGGCCTGGTCGTCCGGGCGCACCTCGACGACGAAGCGCGTCAGGCTTTCGCTGAACAGCGCCACGACGGAGAGCGGGCTGGCGACGGCCGCGCCCAGCCGCCCGGCCAGGCACATCTCCGCCAGCGCGACGGCCAGCCCGCCCTCGCTGAGGTCGTGGCAGGCGCGCACCAGCCCGGCCCGCATGGCCTGGTGCAGGGCGCGCATCGTCAGCAGCGCGCCGGGGGCCGGCTGCGGCACAGCGCCGCCGCCGATGCCGTGCAGCAGGTTGTAGTGGCTGCCGCCCAGTTCGGCGCGGGTTGTGCCCACCAGATAGAGCGCGTCGCCGGGCGCTTTCAGGTCCATCGTGACCGCGCCGCCGACAGCGGGCACGATGCCCACCGCCGAGATCACCAGCGTGCCGGGAATGGCGCGGCGCTGGCCGTCGGCCCCCAGGTATTCGTTGTTGAGGCTGTCCTTGCCGCTGACGTAAGGCGCGTTGAAGGCGACGGCTGCGTCATAGCAGCCCTGCGCGCAGCGCACCAGCGCGCCGAGGCGGTCTGGAAGGTTCGCGTTGCCCCAGCAGAAATTGTCCAGCAGCGCGGCCTGGTCAGGGTCAGCGCCGACAGCGACCAGGTTGCGCAGCGCCTCGTCAACGGCGGCCCAGGCCATCGCGTAGGGGTCAAGCTCGCCATACGCCGGGCAGACGCCGTTGGCGAGGGCG
>CAZDVL010000211.1:1867-4499 GCA_964508745.1 uncultured Anaerolineaceae bacterium
GGCACGATCACCGCCGCGTCGCTGGGGCCGTGGTTGTCCACGCCGGTCAGCGGCTTGACGGCGGTGCCGCCCTGCACCTCGTGGTCATAGCGGCGGATCAGGTCCTCTTTGCTGCGGATGTTCGGGTGCGCCAGCAGGCGCAGCAGCGTGTCGCCCAGGTTTTCGTCGGCCGGCGGCTGCCAGGGCGGCGCGTCCGGCGGCTGCCAGACGGCGCTCAGGCGGCGGCGCGGGATGCCGTCGTGCAGGAACGCCATGCTGACATCGCCCACCAGGGCGTCGCCGTAGTGCAGGCGCAGCCGCCCGGTGGCTTCAAAAGCGCCGATGCTCACCGCCTCGATGTCCTGCCCGGCGCAGATCGCCTGCACGCGCGGCCAGTTGGCCGGGGGCACGGCCAGCACCATGCGTTCCTGGGCCTCGCTCAGCCAGATTTCCCAGGGGCGCAGGCCGGGATACTTCAGCGGCACGTCGGCAAGCTGCACGCGCGCGCCCACGTCCTGGCCCATCTCGCCCACCGCCGACGACAGGCCGCCCGCGCCGCAGTCGGTGATGGCGCTGTACAGGCCCTCGTCGCGGGCGCGCAGCACAGCTTCCTGTGCCTGCTTCTCGTGGATCGGGTGGCCGATCTGCACCGCGCCGCCGGAGACCGTGCCGGTCGTCTGGTCAAGCTCCATGCTGGAGAAGGTCGCGCCGCGCAGGCCGTCGCGCCCGGTGCGTCCGCCGACCACCACGATCAGGTCGCCGGGCCGCGCGCCGGTGCGGTGGCTGCCGCGCGGCAGAATCCCCAGGCAGCCGCAGAACACCAGCGGGTTCGCGGTGTAGCCGGGGTGATAGAGCACGGCCCCGTTGACGGTGGGGATGCCCATCTTATTGCCGTAGTCCTCGACGCCGGCGGCCACGCCAGCCGCGACGCGCAGCGGGTGCAGCACACCCGGCTGAAGCGCCTCGTGCGGCAGGTCCGGCGGGCCGAAGCACAGCACGTCGGTGTTGGCGATGGGCCGGGCGCTGACGCCCAGCACGTCGCGGATCACGCCGCCGACGCCGGTGTTGGCGCCGCCGAACGGCTCGATGGCCGACGGGCGGTTGTGCGTTTCGACCTTGAACGCCAGGTCGTACTGTTCGTCGAAGGCGATGATGCCCGCGTTGTCCACGAAGGCCGACCGCACCCAGGGCCGGTTCACGCGCTCGGTGGCGGCGCGGATGTACGTCTTGAGCAGGCCGTCCACAGTGACGCTGCCCTCAGGCCCGGTGTAGTCAATCAGCGCCTTGAACGTCTTGTGGACGCAGTGTTCGCTCCAGGTCTGCGCCAGCATTTCCAGCTCGGTGTCGGTGGGGTCGCGGCCTTCCGCCTGAAAACAGGCGCGGACGGCCTGCATCTCGGCCAGGTCGAGGGAGAGGCGGCGCTCGGCGCTGAGGGCCAGCAGCGCGTCGTCGTCCGCCTGGCGCAGCGCGATCACCTCGACTGTGTCGTCCGCCGGCTGAAAGGGGACGAACGGCGGCGCGATCGGGCTGTCCAGGCTGTAGCGCTGGATCACCGGGTTGGAGAACACCTCGACAGCCAGCCGGCGCAGGTCGGCGGGGGCGAGCGCGCCGCTGAGCAGGAAGCGCTGGCCGGCGGCGGCCCGTTCCAGGCCGGCGCTGCCCAGCAGGCGGGCGGCGCGCACCAGGTTTTCGGCGGCGGGGTCGGTTACACCGGGGAGCAGCGTGAGTTCTATGGTATGATCGGCGTCCGTGTGGACTGCGCCAAGCGAATAGATTTCAGTGACCGGGTCGGCCAGCAGGTCGCGGGCCAGTTCGTCGGCGTCCGCGGCGCTGAGCCGCCCCTGCAGAAAGTAGAGCCGCCCGCTGCGGCAGGCCGTCAGGCCGGCGATGCCAAGCTGGCGCGCCGTTTCCAGCGGGCCGGGGTCAGCGGGCTGGCCGGGGCGCGGGAACACCTCAACACGGTACACCGCCGGCGGGCCGGACTCGGACTCGGCAGCGCTGGGGCTGGGTTCGTTGTGCTGCAAGCGGACAGACCTTTGCTGGCTTCAGGGGTGAGGCGGACGGGCGCGAAAACGGCCGGAACTTCCAGACGGCTTTAGATTATAAGACATCGCAGCCACGCCAGCTATGTGTAAAGGGCACAAACTGCCCTGCGCTGGCGTTGTGGCGAACAGGGGAGCGCGGGGGCTTGAGCGAGAAGGCATACGATCTGATCGTGATTGGCGGCGGGCCGGCCGGCCTGACGGCGGCGGGCTTCGCGGCGCGGCTGGGCGCGCGCGTGGCGCTGGTGGAGCAGACGCGGCCCGGCGGCGGCCGCACCTGGGCCGGCTGTGTGCCCAGCAAGGCGCTGCTGAAGGCGGCGCAGGTGGCGCACACGGCGCGCACCGCCGCGCGCTATGGCGTGCAGACCGGCCCGGTCACGGTGGACATGGCGGCGGTGCGCGCCAGCGTGCAGCGGGCGGTGCAGGACGTGCACCAGCGCGAGACGCCGGCGGCGCTGGCGCGCGAGGGTGTCGAGGTGATTGTGGGCCAGCCGCGCTTTCTGGACCGGCAGCGCGTCCAGGTGGGCGACCGGACGCTGGAGGCGAAAAGGTTCATCCTGGCGACGGGCGCGCGCCCGTTGATTCCCGCCATCAGCGGCCTGGACAGCGTG
>CAZDVL010000212.1:0-4472 GCA_964508745.1 uncultured Anaerolineaceae bacterium
TGGGTTTTAAGCCACTCCTTCCTGTCACCAGATTTAGTGTCGCCCCCTCAGCTGCATTAGCGGGGAGGGGATTTAGGGGAGGGGTCAGGGGAGGGGACTTAGGGGAGGGGGCAGCATGTCGAATTGAATACCTGCCCCTGATTAGGAGGGGGCGGGGCGCGGGAGAGCCGACAAGAGCAAAGCAGATGATGACCACTCACGCACGCAGCAGATTTCGCCCCTGGCTGGCCGCCGCGCTGCTGGCGCTGGCCGCCTGCGCGCCGGCGACGGCCACGCCCACCGCCGCGCCCGCCGCCGCCGAGACCGCCAGCGCCACCCCGCCGCCAACTGCGCCCAGCACGGCGACGCCGGCGGTCACGGTCACGCCGGTCCCGGTGACGCTGGCCGTGTGGTGGCCCGAACCGCTGGCGCCGCTGGACAACGGCGACGCCGCCGACCTGCTTTCAGAGCAGATCAGCAGCTTCCAGGCGGCTCAGAGCGGCAGCGTGCTGGTGGACCTGCGCCTCAAGCGCGAGAGCGACCTGGGCGGTATCATGGCGACGCTGCACGCCGCCAGCCCGGTCGCGCCGGGCGCGCTGCCGGACCTGACGCTGATGCAGCGCAGCGACATGCTGGCCGCCGCCAGGGACGAGCTGATCTTCCCGCTGGAGGGGCTGGTGTCGTCGGCGCTGCTGGGCGACCTGTTCGAGCCGGCGCTGCAGCTGGGCCAGGTGGACGGCACGCTCTACGGCATGCCGTACATGCTGGCGGTGGACCACATGGCTTATCGCGGCGCGGCGGACGGCGCGGCGCTGTCGTGGCGCTTTGACGACGTGCTGGCGCGCGGCCTGCCCTATGTCTTTCCGGGCGGGGCCGAAGCGGGCATCAACCGCACGCTGTTCAGCCAGTACCTCGACGCCGGCGGCAGCCTGGACGCGGCAGGCCTGCTGGAAACGGACGCTGACGCGCTGCTGACGGTGTTCAGCTACTATGAGGCGGCGACGGCGGCGGGCATCATCAGCCCGACGGTGCTGGCGCACACCCGCCCGTTCAACTATCACGCGGAGCTGGTCAGCGGCACGCTGGACGCCGGCGTGGTCAGTTCGACGCTGTACCTGACGCTGCTCGACGAAGGCGCTGACCTGCGCTTCGGGCCGCTGCCCACCGAGTCTGGCGCGGGGGCCAGCGCGCTGGGCGGCTGGATGTGGGTGCTGACGACCTCCAGCGCCGACCGGCAGGCGCTGGCGGCGCGCTTCCTCAACTGGATGATGGCGGCCAACCGCCAGGGGCGGTACGCGCAGACCGTGCGGATGCTGCCGTCACAGCGGGCGGCGCTGCAGCAGTGGCCGGCCGCGCCCTACACGGCCTTCATGCGCGAACAACTGGCGCAGGCCGTTCCGTACCTGGCCGACAACGCCGGCAGCGCCACCGCGCGCGCCCTGCAAAGCGCCATGGCTGAGGTGATCGCCGGCCAGCGGAACGCGGCGGCGGCGGTCGAAAACGTGCTGGACCTGGTGGCCGGTCAGTGAACGCCGGCGCTGAGCAGCGCGGCCTTCAGCTCGTCCAGCCTGATCGGCTTCTTCAGGTAGCCGTTAGCCCCGGCGGCCTCGGCCTCTTTGGTCAGCGGCGGCGCCCAGGCCGAGATCATCACGATGGGCACGCTGGCCGTGTCGGGCCGGGCGCGCAGCTCGCGGCAGATTTCGATGCCGTTGCCGTCGGGCAGCATAATGTCCAGCAGGATCGCGTCGGGCAGGTCGTAGGCCAGCCGGTCGAGCGTCTGGCTGCGGTTGAGCGTGCCCACGGACTCGTGGCCGATCAGCCGCAGGAAGGCCGCCAGCATGTCCAGCGTGAGCTGTTCGTCATCCACCACCAGGATTCGCGCCATTGTGTTCAGCTTCCGTGAGTCTGCGTGTGCCAGATCGCCTATTATAGCGTGTGTGCGGCGCGGCGGTGATCACACCTTTTTCTCATAGAAGCGGTGCGTTTTGTAGATGGTGGAGCCGAAGCTGAGGGCGATGCTCACCATGTTCTCGTTGATTTCGAGAATCCAGCCGGAGTCTGAGTGCTCGACATAGCCGCTGCCGAGCAGCGCCTCCAGCACATGATAGTACAGCACCGCGTCCACGCCCTTGCTGCGGAACTCTGGCCTCACGCCCATCAGCGGGATGCGCGCCCATTCGATGACGGGCCGCACCTTCCAGAACCACAGCGCGCGCAGCAGCGTCCAGGCCTCCGGCACGCCGGGACGCGGCCGGGCGCGCTGGAGCACCTGGTTAAAGTCGGGGATGCCCATGATGAAGCCCGCCGGCACGCCGTCCACCTCAGCGAAGAAGGCGGTGTTGGGGTCGAAGAACTGGCCCAGGCTGGCGACCAGCGCGTCCAGCTCTTTGGGCGTCATGGGCACGAAGCCCCAGTTGGCGACCCAGGCGGCGTTGTACAGCTCCTTGAACAGGGCGAAATCGGCCTTGAGGCGCTTGCGCTCCACCGGGCGCACGGTGATCTTGTTGCGCTTCATGACGGCCTGCGTCAGCCGGCGCAGGCGCTCGCCGGTGGCGTGTTCCTGCGACCCCTGGCGGCTGAGGTGGAAGCTGTAGACATCCATCGCCTTGACCAGGCCCGCGCCCTCCACCAGCCGCTGGTAGTAGGGGTAGTTGTAGGGCATGAGCAGCACCGGGCGCGTGAAGCCGTCCACCAGGATGCCGACGTTCTCGTGCGTGGTGAAGGTCTGCGGGCCGCGCAGCGTGTCGCAGCCGCGCGCCTGCACCCAGGCGGCGGCGGTGTCGAGCAGGGCGCTGGCGGCCTGCTGGTCGTCGTACACGTCGAACGCGCCGAACCAGCCGGTCTGTTCGTTGTGGAACTCGTTGTGGCGGCGGTTGATGTAGGCGGCGACCGTGCCGACGATCTGCTCCCCGCGCCAGGCGGCGAAGTAGTCGCCGGTCATGTACTCCCAGGAGGGGTTCTTCTGCTGGTCGAACAGCTCGCGGCGCATGGACAGCAGCGGCGGGACCCAGTAGGGGTCGCCTTTGTAGAGCGCCCAGGGAAATTCGAAGAAAGCTTTGAAATCAGCGCGGGTTTCGACTTGGCGAACGACGACGGGCTGCGACATGGGCGGGTCTCTCGTGGCGGCGGCACTGGGGCAATGTTACCGCCAGACGGCCGCAGCGCAAAAACTGCCTTGACTCCGGCGGGGGGCTTTGCTATATTGCATCTGCCTTCCACAGTAGCTCAACGGCAGAGCAATCGGCTGTTAACCGATGGGTTCCTGGTTCGAATCCAGGCTGTGGAGCAAGCGTGGAGCAGACTCGAACATCCAGCCAAGGCGCTGGATGTTTGCGTTTCTGGGGGCGCTGCTGACACAAGGGCGCTGCCGGCAGGATTCAGAAGGCGCTGCGTGTCCAGCAGAAATCAGCAGCCAGCAGCCCAATAACCGGAGCAAAATCAAGAGAGGGAGACGCGGAAACCCCAGCCAGGACTCCAATTGTGCGGCCAGCGCCCGCTGCTGTGATTACAACGAAAGCTGCCCGCATAGATATCGCCCCAATCGCCGCCGCGAAGCACACGATTCACAGCGTCACTATTAATATGATTTGTTTTATTGTCATAATCTGTTAAACACCATTCCCACACGTTACCCGCCATGTCCACCACACCAAAAGGACTATCTCCCTTACCTTCATACTGCCTTACCGGGGTTGTTTTACCGACGCCTTTTTCATCAACATTGTTATTACAGCGACTCGCTTTCCAATCATCACCCCAGGGATAAGCCCGGCCATCATCGCCCTGTGCGGCGTGCTGCCACTGCCCTTCCGTCGGCAGCATGATTTTCTCGCCCGTTACGTCGCTCAGCCACAGGCAAAAGGCAACGGCCTCGTACCACGACACGCCCACAATAGGCTGTTCCACGCCGTTCCATTCGCGCTCTGGCCAGTACGGCGGCTCTATCCGCCCATCTTCTTCACGCCACCTCCACCCTGCCGCCGTCCACCATTTCCGCTGCTTATAACCACCTGCTTCGATGAACTTCGCAAACTGCGCGTTGGTCACCGGGTATTTGGCGATGCTGTAACCCCTCTTCGGAATCGCAACCCACGCGAACGGCGACGGCATCAGCGACAGGCTGGTGGGCTTGGGCGGCGTTTCAGCTTCCACGGCCGCCATACGCCGCTGGGCTTCGGCGCGTTCGGCGGGGGGCGGTGCGGTGATGGCGACGTATTCAGGCGTCTTTAAAAAGCGTGTCCGCAGCATTTCCATAGCAGCGTCGAAGTAGAAATGTGTCAGCGGCAGCGCGTTCTTCCTGCCGACAGCGGCGCGCAGATCGGGCGGCAGGCAGTCCATCTCACGGTCGAAATCCACGCCTTCCTCGACGATGGGCACGATATTGCGCTCCAGCCGCACCGCTTCCGCAATCTCACGCAGCACCCAATCGCCGGAGTCAGCGCAGCGTTCCAGCGAGCCGGGCGAGATCAGCAGGATGAAATGCGCCCGCGCCC
>CAZDVL010000213.1:0-3162 GCA_964508745.1 uncultured Anaerolineaceae bacterium
AAGTCCCCTCCCTGCGTGAGCGGGGAGGGGATTTAGGGGAGGGGTCAGCGTGTGGAATTGAATACCTACCCCTGTTAAGCCGGGGGGGGTGAGGGCGCAATCCGCGAGGCGTCCGTGCTACAATCAGGCCAACGAACAGGGGCCAACCGCGAGGGGAGAGGCCTGTGGGCATGCCTGACCATGACCTGACAGCCAGAGAACACTGCCTGGCGCTGCGGGCCGCGCTGGTGATTAACGCCACACGCGAGGCGCTGGACGCGCTCACCGGGCTGGCGCGGCACTGCGCCGCGCGCGGCCAGGATCAGCAGGCCGCCAACCTGCTGACGTTCGTGCTGCGCCACCCGGACGTGCGCTACGACACGTTCGACGACGCCGAGGAGCTGTTCAGCGCGCTTGAGGCGCGCGCCGGCGCGGACGTGGTCGCGGACGCGCGCCAGTTCGCGCTGGGCAAAACGCTCAGAACGGTGGCGGAATACGCCTGCGCGCTGGCCGGCGCCGAGCCGCGCTAGCCGCCCGCGTAAAGCGCCGCGTAGCGCGCCGCCGCCCCGTCCCAACTGTGCTCGCGGGCGACCAGCGCCGGGCCGCTGGCGCTTAACCGGTCGCGCAGCGCGGCGTCCGCCAGCAGGCGCGCCACCGCCGCCGCCAGCGCCCCGCCCTCCACCGGCGCCACCAGCGCATCGTGACCATCGCGCACAGCGATGCCGTCCACGCTCAGCGGCGTGGCCGCCAGCGGGCAGCCCATCGCCAGCGCCTCCAGCACCTTGTTTTTGATCCCCGCGCCGACGCGCAGCGGGCAGACGAACACCGCCGCCTGCGCCAGGTACGGGCGCAGGTCGGGCACGCGCCCGGTGACCGTCACCCACTCAGAGGCCAGCGCCTGCACCGCCGGCGGCGGGTCCGCGCCCACCAGCCACAGCCGCGCCGCCGGGAAGCGCGCCCGCAGGCCCGGCAGCAGCGTCCGCGCCAGGTAGAGGGCGGCGTCTGCGTTGGGCGCGTAGGCGAAATTGCCGGTGAACAGCAGCGTGTCCGGCGCGCGCGCCAGCGGCTGCGGCTGGAAATAGTCCAGGTCCACGCCGTTCGGGATCACCTCGACGCGCAGCGCCGGGTCCAGCGCCAGCAGCTCCTCGCGATCCGGCGGCGAGACGACGACGACGGCGCGGTAGGGCGCGAACATGAACGCCTCGTAGCGCCGCGCCGCCCACAACTGCGCGCGGGTGGCCAGGCGCGGGCGGTGCGCGGCCAGCCGCCGCAGGTACAGGCTGTAGGACTCGTAAGGGGTGATCACCGCCGGCAGCGCGCCGAGCGCGCGGGCGTACTCGTAGACCTGCACGCCGCCGAACAGGTGCGCCGCGTCGTACTGCGCGCCGGCGCGGCGCGCCTCGATGCGCGCCCACATTTCCGGCGACCACGCCTGCCGCGCGCGGCGCGGGAAGCGCGCCCCCGGCAGCGCCAGCCGCCGCGCATAGCTGGCGAAGGCGCGGCGCGGCGCGGGCACGATCTCGATGTCGCGGAAGCCGGCGCGCACCGCCGGCGCGGACCAGTCGGTTTCGGCGTCCTCCGGGCGGTCGGCGAAGGCCAGCAGGTCGAGCGTGACGCCCAGGCGCGCCAGCCCGCGCGAGAGGTGCCAGATAATCAGCCGGTCGCCCAGGTGCAGCGGGTGCGGCGGGCAGCGCGAGATCATCAGCACGCGCGTCACAGCAGGCCCTCCAGCGCGCGGGTGAACTGTGCGGCGCTGGCCGGCGCCGAGAACAGCGCGACGGCGCGCGCCCGGCCCGCCGCGCCCATCTGCGCCCGCCGGGCGGGGTCGCGCAGCAGCGCGATGACGCGCGCCGCCAGCGCGCCGGGGTCGTCCGGCGGGACGAGGTAGCCGGTTTCGCCGTCCAGCACGGTTTCCGCCGGGCCGCCCCGGTTGGTGCTGACGACCGGCCGCCCGCTGGCCTGCGCCTCGACGACGGCCATGCCGAAGCCCTCAAAGCGCGAGGCGCACACGACCACGTCGGCGGCGGCCAGCACGCGCTCGACATCGGCGCGAAAGCCCAGGTAATGCAGCCGGCGCTGGAGCAGGCTGTCGGCCTGCGCCGCCGCCAGGACGCGCCGCTTGTAGGCGCTGTCCGCGCCGGTCTGGGCGTGCTCGCCGGCGACGATAAAGCGCGCCTCCGGGAGCTGCAGCGCCACCTGGCGCGCCATCGCCTGGAACGTGTCGTGCCCTTTCACGTCCTGAAAGCGCGCCACCAGCGCCACCACCGGCGCGCCGGCGGCGATGCCCGCCTCGAAGCGGACGCGCAGGCCGTCCACGCCGGGGTGAAAGCGGTCTGTGTCCACGCCGGGGTACAGCAGCGCGACGCGCTCCGGCGGCATGAACGGCGGGCGGCCCAGGAAGCCGTCGCGGATGGCCTGCGAGTGGGCGAAGGTGGCGCTGCTGCGGCGGAAAAAGGCGCGCTGCCAGGGCCGGGGGCGGAACCACCAGCCCATGCACGTCCACAGGGACGGCACGCCGGCGCGCTCAGCGGCGGGCTGTGCGAAGGGCAGCGCGTGATACTCGCTGTGGACGGCGCGGATGTCGTGGGCGCGCACGAGCGCCTCGATGCGGCGCGCCGCCGGCAGCCGCGCCCACAGCGGCGGGACAAAATACACGCTGGCCGCGCGCCAGGGGAGCGTGTGCGCCGGCCAGCCGCGCGCCCGCCAGCGCTCGGCAAGCTGGCCGGGGCACGGCGTGAGCAGGTGCGGGCGGAAGCGCGCCGGGTCAAGGCGCTCGGCCAGGCTGAGCAGGGCCGTCTCGCCGCCGCCCAGGTCCGCGTAGCTGGTGACAAACAGCAGGTTAACCGCGCGCATGGGTGTTAGAAGCCTCTAAGAACACAGCATCCGTCCGGCGATCAATGGTATAGTGAACGTTTCTGGCCGATTCGTATTCTATCCTTGCTGATCCGTGCGGCCAAACCGTGAGGGTATATGGGCAGCCTGGCTAAGATTTAATCGTTTTTCTTTACGCTGGCGCTAACCTCCCCCCTGACCCCCCTCCGCTGGCGCAGAGGGGGGAACGTCGCAGGCGCGGCGGTCTCCCTTCCCCTCCGCTGGCGCAGAGGGGGGAACGTCGCAGGCGCGGCGGCCTCCCTTCCCCTCCGCTGGCGCAGAGGGGGGAACGTCGCAGGCGCGGCGGTCTCC
>CAZDVL010000213.1:3262-4453 GCA_964508745.1 uncultured Anaerolineaceae bacterium
CTCCCTTCCCCTCCGCTGGCGCAGAGGGGGGAACGTCGCAGGCGCGGCGGTCTCCCTTCCCCTGCGCCAGCGACCGCAGGAAGTCCCGTGGGACGGGGGAAGGGCTGGGGATGGGGGTATGCAATTCAAACGCGAACATACTTAAGCATACACCGTGTCCGACACTGCCTACGGGAGAACCGCCGCGATGGAACTGCAAGCACAACTCATCTTCTTCGCCGGGTTCGCGGTCGTCTGCATCGCGTCCTGGCAGATCGGCCATTTCCTGGGGCGCTTTCACCTGCCGCACATCACCGGCTATCTGCTGGTGGGCGCGCTGGCCGGGCCGTACCTGCTCGGCCTGCTGCCGGCGGAGGCGGCGGAGAACCTGCGCTTCGTGGACGCGCTGACGCTGGCGGTGATCGCGTTTGTCGCCGGCAGCGAGCTGTACCTGAAGGAACTGCGCAGCCGGACGCGGCCAATTCTGCTGATCATCGGCGGCATCATCACGGCGGCGCTGGGGCTGATCGGCGTGGCGCTGTTCCTGCTCACCGAGAGCATCCCGTTCGTGCGGGAGATGCTGGCCGCCGGCACGCTGAACACCCTCGGGCGCGTCGCCATCGCCCTGCTGGGCGCGACGGTCCTGCTGGCGCTGTCGCCGCCGTCCACCATCGCGGTCATCAAGGAAGTGCGGGCGCGCGGGCCGTTCACCAAGACGATCCTGGGCGTGACGGTCACGATGGACGTGGTCATCATCGTGCTGTTCGCCGTCGCGGCGGCGCTGGCCGGCGCGCTGCTCAACGGCAGCACCATCCCGGCCAGCTTCGTGCCGATCCTCATCGTTGACCTGGCGCTGGCCGTCGCGTTGGGCTACCTGGTCGGGCGCGCCATCGAGGCCGCGCTGGTCACCGGCTGGCGGCGCAGCGTCAAAATCGCGCTGACGCTGCTGCTCGGCGGCGCGGTGTTCCTGGGCGGGGCGCCCCTGACGGAGCTGCTGTACGCCCAACTGGGGGTCAGGCTGCGCATCGAGGCGCTGCTGGTGGCGATGGTCGCCGGCTTCACCGTCACCAATTTCAGCCAGGTGCGCGACCAGTTCGACAGCATCCTGCACGACATCGGCCCCTGGGTCTACGTCGCCTTCTTCACGCTCACCGGCATCGGCCTCAAGCTGGACATTCTGCTGTCCACGCTGGGCGTGGCGGCGGCGCTGTT
>CAZDVL010000214.1:0-4439 GCA_964508745.1 uncultured Anaerolineaceae bacterium
GCGCACGGGTCGTCCACCGTGATGTTGTAGCACACGCTGCAAAAGCGCGTCAGCGCCTTGAGGTCGCGCAGGGCGTCGGCCAGCGTGCTGCTGACATCGTTGGGCGCGCGCAGCAGGAAATAGGTCAGGCGCGAGGCCGTTTTCGGCCCCACGCCCGGCAGGCGCGAAAACGCCTCGATCAACCGTGTGACTGGCTCTGGTACGGCGCTGTTCATCGCGCGGCGCTCGCGCTCACCCTAACAGCCCGTCCAGCCCCGGCAGGCCGCCCAGCCCGCCGGTGATCGCCTCCATGCGCTCGGCGGCCAGCGTCTGGCTCTGCTCGATCGCCTGGTTGATGGCCACCACCAGCATATCCTGCAGGTCGGCCAGCCATTCGTCCTCGCTGGTGTCGATCGCCGCCTTGTTCAGCGTGATCTCCTGCACGCGCTGGTGGCCGGTGATGACCACCGTCACCGCGCCGCCGCCCACCGACACCTCAACCGTTTCATGCGCCAGCGCCTCCTGCGCCGCCTGCATGTCGGCCTGCATCTTCTGAAGCTGCTTCATCATGCCCGCCTGGTTCATGCCCCCGCCCCCTGGGATGCCGCCGCGTCGCTTCGCCATTGTCGTCTTCTCCTTACAGTCAGTCGTCAGTCCTACGTCGTCCGCCCACAGCAGCCCGCGCTAACCGCGCCCCGGCGGCCCATCGTCCAGCGGTTCGATCTCGCCGCCCAGCTCCACGCCCAGCGACAGCAGCGGGTCGGCGGCGTGCTCGGCCGCGCCGGGGCGCTCTGGCTGTTCTGTAATCTGCACCACGCGCACGCGCAGCGCGGCGCCGTGCACCCGCGAAAAGGCCTGCTCCAGCACGCTGATTTTCTCCGGGTGGTCGAGCCGCTCCACGAACACATCCTCCGGCGAGCCGATCACGATCAGGTCGCCGTCCACCCGCACCGGCTGGAAATGGCTCACGACCGCCGGGGCCTGCTGGTTAATGCGCATCAGCGCCGCCAGCATCGTGTCCCACTTGGCGCGCACGTCGGCCAGGCTGATGCCGGGCGCGGCGGGCACAGCGGCCGGCGGCGCGGCGGCGGGAACGCTGGCCGGCGCGGCGGGCACAGCGGCCGGCGGCGCGTAAAGCTCCTCCGGGCCGCGCACGCTGTCCACCAGCGCCAGCTCCAGCGCGAGCTGCGGCTGCCAGCCGCCGCGCCGGTCGCCGGCGGCCTCGTTAAAGGCGTGGATGGCGCGCAGCAGCGCCCCCCGGCTGATCTGCCCCGCCTGCTCCTGGAAGCGCGCGCGCTCCTCGTGCGACGCCTCGATCAGCTCGGCGCTGGCGGTCTGCGCCAGCAGGATGCCGCGCAGGTGCTCGACGATCTGCTGCCCCAACTGGCGCGGGTCGCTGCCGCCGTCCACAGCGGCGTTAATCACGCGCAGGCCGGCCCCGGCGTCGCGGGCGATCAGCGCCGCCGCCAGGTCGCGCACCGCCTCCACGCTGGCCGTCCCCAGCACGCGCTGCGCCAGCTCCAGCGTGACGTGTTCCTGCGGGTCGGTCACGATCTGATCCAGCAGGCTGATGCTGTCGCGCACGCTGCCGGTCCCGTGCCGGGCGATCAGCTCCAGCGCCGCGCGCTCGACGCGCAGCCCCTCGGCCTCGGCGATCTGCTGCAGGCGGTCGGCCACCAGCGTCAGCGGCACGCGCCGGAACTCGAACGGCAGGCAGCGGCTTTTGATGGTGGCCGGCACTTTGTCAATCTCGGTGGTCGCCAGCACAAAGATGGCGTGGTCCGGCGGCTCCTCCAGCGTCTTGAGCAGCGCGTCGAAGGCGCTGCCGCTGAAGCGGTGCACCTCGTCAATGATGTAGACCTTGTAGCGGCCCTCGCCGGGCGCGAACGCGATCCGGTCGCGCAGGTCGCGCACGTCGTCCACGCCGGTGTGGGTGGCCGCGTCAATCTCAATCAGGTCCAGGTAGCGCCCCTCGTTGACCGCCACGCACGCCGGGCAGGCATTGCACGGGCGCCGGTCAACGTCAGGGTCCTGGCAGTTGACCGCCTTGGCCAGCAGGCGGGCGGTGGTGGTCTTGCCGGTCCCGCGCGGCCCGCTGAACAGGTACGCATGGCGCACGCGCCCGCTGCGCAGGGCGTTGCGCAGCGTCCGGGTGATGTGTTCCTGGCCCAGCATGTCGTCAAACGACAGCGGGCGCCACGCCAGATACAGGGCTTGTTCGGGCACGATTTCCTCTCCGTCTCGCCGGTTGAAAGTGTAGCACCGGCGCGGGACGGCGGCAACACCCGCCCTGTGGCATCAGACAAACGCTAGTGATAAGCGGCGGCAGATGCCGTATAATGGAAGACAGTGATCATGAGCATGTTGTTTTGTCCGCGCGCACAGGACACGGACCCGACCGATGGTAAGCTGCGATGCCGCTGCGCCCTGACGACTGGCAGGCTATCCGCGCCTGCTGCAAGGATGAGGCCGCGTTCGCGCGGATCAGCGCCCTGCTGCAAGAACGTTTGCAGGAACAGGCCGCGCGCAGCACTTTCCTGCTGGACAGCCTGCCGGTCGGCGCGCTGGTGATGGACGCCGACGGCCGCGTCGTCCAGGTCAACCGCGCCCTGCTGGACCTGATGGACCTGCGCGCCGAGGACCTGCTCGGCCACCTGGCGGGCGACTTTCTGCCCGTGTTCCCCCTGGAGGAACGCCTCGCGGCCAGCCTGCCCGCGACCGGCTACAGCTTCAACCTCGACATCCCCCGGCAGGACGGCACCAGCGTCCACACGCACGTGGCGCTCAGGGCGGTGCGGCACGACGGAGACGAGGTGGGCTGGCTGGCGTCGGTGACGGACATGACCGCCCAGAGACAGGCGCAGGCCGCCCTGTTCCGCAGCGAAAAACGCTACCGGCAGGCGGTCGAAAACTCGCCCAACGCCATCTTCTCGATTGACCGCCAGGGCATCGTCCTGTCGTGGAACCGCACCTGCGAGCACACCTTCGGCTACAGCGCGGCAGAGATGGTCGGCCAGCACTACGGGCGGCTGCTGCAAAACCCGGACGAACGCCACCAGCTCGCGGCCAGCGTGCGCAGCGTGTTCCAGCGCCGCCGGGTGCTGACCAACGTGGAAATCATCTTCGAGCGGCGCGACGGCAGCGGGCGGCTGGCGCTCTCGCGGCTGTACCCGGTGCTGGACGACATGGGCCGCTTCGTGCGCGAATGTGTCTTTGCCAACACCGATATCACCGAGCAGAGGCTGGCCGAGGAACGCCTGCGCCAGAACGGGCGCATGTACGAGGCCCTCATCAGAAGCCTGCCGCGCATGGTCGTCGCCCTGTTCGACCGCAACCTGCGCCTGCTGGTGGCCGGCGGGCGCGGCCTGGCCGACATCGGCCTGGGGGAAGGCCTGCTGGCCGACAAAAAGCTGGCCGACGTGCTGCCCGCCGCCGACGCCGCCTACCTGGAAAAACGCTTCCAGGCGGCCATGCAGGGCAAGGATCAGCACTTCGAAGGCAAATTCCAGGGCCACCTCTACGACCTTCACCTGCTGCCCGTCTACGACCTCAGCAGCGTCGTGCTGGCCGGGCTGCTGGTGGCGCGCGACATCACCCAGGAGCGCGAGGCCGAAAACGCCCTGCGCAGCAGCGAGTATAAGCTGCGCAGCCTGATCGACCGCTCTGACGACGGCGTCGTGCTGGTCAACCGCGAGGGGCAGATCATCGAGTGGAACGCCAGCCAGGAGCGCATTACCGGCCTGCCCGCCGCCGAAACGCTGGGGCGCTTTGTCTGGGATGTGTACTCTCGCTCGCGCCTGCTCGAGGGCGCCGACCTGGCCGCGCTGACCGAGGCATACCGCGCCGCGACCCTCCCGATCCTGGAGCGCAGCCACTCTGGCCAGCCCAACCGCATCCTGGAGGAGGTCATCCAGCGCCCCGACGGCGAACGCCGCACCATCCAGACGGTGGCCTTTTCGCTGGCCCCGGAAAGCGGCAGCGGCTCCATGCTGGGGTCCATCACGCGCGATATCACCGAACAGCGCGAGGCCGAGCGCGAGGCGCTGGTCCACGAGGTCGAGCGCGAGCGCCTGCGCCTGCTGACCGAGTTCATCACCAGCGCCTCGCACGAGTTCCGCACGCCGCTGTCCATCATCAACCTGAAGATGCACCTCATCCGCCGGCTGGCGGGGAGCGGCGCCGTCGGCGAGCACATTGACGGTGTCACCGCGCAGGTGAACAACATCCTGGGGCTGGTCGAGTCGCTGCTGCGGATGAGCCGGCTGGACCCCTCTGCCGAGCGCAGCTTCTTTGCGATCCGGCTGGAAGATGTGCTGCGCGGCGTCATCATGTCGCTGGAATACAGCGCGGCGGAACGCGGCGCGCAGGTCAGCTTCAGCGCCGACATCGGCGAGCTGCCCGCAATCGTGGCCGACCCGGACGCGCTCCACACCGCCTTCCACAACGTGATTGAGAACGCG
>CAZDVL010000215.1:0-4430 GCA_964508745.1 uncultured Anaerolineaceae bacterium
GCGAGGCGCTGCTGGAAAACGGGCGGCGCGTGCTGCGCCTGCACCTGGGGACCGACGTGCCGGGCGGGCTGCGCGCCCTGCTGGCGGCGCTGTGACCGGCGGCGACGACGCCGCCCTGCGGCTGAAGCAGGAAGCGGCCCGCCGCGCCGCCGACCTCGTCCAGTCCGGCATGGTGGTCGGGCTGGGCGAGGGCAGCACCGCCATCTGGGCGGTGCGGCGCGTCGGCGAGCTGCTGCAGGCCGGCAAACTGGCCAATATCGTCGGCATCGCGGCGTCGCCGCGCATGGAGGACGAAGCGCGCCGCGTCGGCATCCCGCTCACCACGTTCAGCGCGCACCCGGCCATTGACCTGACGATTGACGGGGCCGACGAGGTGGACCCGCAGCTTGACCTCATCAAAGGCGGCGGCGGCGCGCTGCTGCGCGAGAAGATCATCGCCCAGGCCACGCGGCGCGAGGTGATCGTCGTGGACGAATCCAAGCTCGTTCCGGCGTTGGGCAGCGGCTGGGGCGTCCCGGTGGAGGTGATCCCGTTCGGCTGGCGCTCGCAGTATGACTACCTCAGCGGGCTGGGCGCGCAGGTCGTGCCGCGCCTGGCCGGCATCAGCCTCAAAGCCGGCGAGCGCGCCGCCGCCGGGCCAGACACGCCGCTGACGGCGCTGTTCCGCACCAGCGAGAACAACATCATCCTGGACTGCTATTTCGGCCCGATCCACGACGCACCGGCGCTGGCCGAGCGCCTCCGGGCGCGGGCGGGCGTGGTCGAGCACGGCCTGTTCCTGGGGCTGGCGCAGGACGTGTTCGCCGCCACCCCCACCGGCGTTCGCCACATCCAGCGCGGGTGAGCGCCGCAGATTTTATTGTTAGCTGCTGACCGATGACCGATGACTGGAGGCTGCCGTTATGAAGCTGGGCATGGTTGGATTAGGACGGATGGGCGCCAACATGACGCGCCGCCTGCTGGACGGCGGGCACAGCGTGGTGATCTACAACCGCACGCGCAAACCGATCGAGGAGCTGGCCGCCGAGGGCGCGCTGCCCGCCGAGTCGCTGGCGGATATGGTGCGCCAGCTTGACGCGCCGCGCGTCATCTGGCTGATGCTGCCGGCGGGCGACCCGACCGAGGAAAACCTGCGCGCGTGCCTGGAGCTGCTCCAGCCGGGCGACGTGATCGTGGACGGCGGCAACAGCAACTTCAACGAGACGCTGCGCCGCGCCGCGCTGGCGCGCGCCAAGGGGCTGCAAATGGTGGACGTGGGCACCAGCGGCGGCGTGTGGGGCCTGCAGGAAGGCTACAGCATGATGGTCGGCGGCGCGGACGAGGCCGTCGCGCTGCTGCGACCGGCGCTCGAAACGCTGGCCCCCACCCCCGACCAGGGCTGGGGGCATGTGGGGCCAAGCGGCAGCGGCCATTTCGTCAAGATGGTGCACAACGGCATCGAGTACGGCATGATGCAGGCTTACGCCGAAGGCTTCGAGATCATGCGCGCGCGCCAGGATTTCGCGCTCGACATGCACCAGATCGCCACGATCTGGCAGAAGGGCAGCGTCGTGCGCTCGTGGCTGCTGGACCTCACGGCGGACGCGCTGGCGAAGGACGTTGACCTGAGCGCGATCGCCCCTTATGTCAGCGACAGCGGCGAGGGCCGCTGGACGGTGTTCGAGGCCATCAACCTGGACGTGCCCGCGCCGGTCATCACGCTGGCGCTGCAAATGCGCCTGGTCAGCCGCCGGGCCGACAGCTACGGCGCGCGCCTGCTGGCGGCCATGCGCCAGGGCTTTGGCGGCCACGCCGTCAAAAAAACCGGCGAGGGCTGAGCCATGACCGGCCAAAACAACCCGACGACAATTGTCATCTTCGGGGCTTCCGGCGACCTGACGCACCGCAAGCTGATCCCGGCGCTGTACAGCCTGTTCGTCAAGGACCGCCTGCCGCCCAACCTCAACGTGCTGGGCGTGTCGCGGTCGGCGTTCACCCACGAAACCTGGCGCGCCGACCTGCGTAAAAGCATGGCGGCCAGCGACAGCGCGTTCGACGCCGCCGCCTGGGAACGCTTCGCCGGACGGCTGTGGTACATACCCGGCGACGCCGCCGGGCACGCCGACCTGGAGGCGGCGCTGGGCGTGGCGCGCACAATCGAGGCGGCCGAGGCGGCCAACCGCCTGTACTACCTGGCGGTCGCGCCGCAGTTGTACATCCCGATCGTGCGCAACATGAAGGCGCTGGGCCTGCCCAACGAAGAACACGGCTGGCAGCGCATCGTCATCGAGAAGCCCTTCGGCACCAACCTGGCGACGGCGCGCCAGCTCAACCAGGAGCTGCACGCCGCCTTTGACGAGCACCAGATTTACCGCATTGACCATTTTCTGGGCAAGGAGACCGCGCAGAACATCCTCTTTCTGCGCTTCGCCAACGCCATCTTCGAGCCAATCTGGAACCGCAGCTACATCGACAACGTGCAGATTTCAGCCGCCGAAACGGTGGACGTGGGCAGCCGCGCCGGCTATTACGACAGCGCCGGCGTGCTGCGCGACATGTTCCAGAACCACCTGCTGCAACTTCTGGCGCTGGTGGCGATGGAGCCGCCCGCCTCGCTGGAGGCCGACCGCCTGCGCAACGAGGTCTCCAAAGTGCTGAGCGCCATCCGGCCGATTGATATGTTCGACACGGTGTGCGCCCAGTACGAAGGCTACCGCGCCACCCAAGGCGTGGACCCGGCCTCGCGCACCCCCACCTACGCTGCGCTCCGGCTGAACATCGACAACTGGCGCTGGCAGGGCGTGCCCTTCTACCTGCGCTCTGGCAAGGCGCTGGCGCACAAAATGACCGAGGTCACGGTCGTGTTCCGCAACCCGCCGCTGGCGATGTTCAACAACAACGGGCGCGGGCGCGGGCGCGTGAAATCCAACGCGCTCACCATCTGCATCCAGCCCGACGAGGGCGTGCACCTGACGTTCGAGGCCAAACAGCCGGACTCGCCGCGCGAGGGGCGGTCGGTGGATATGGAGTTTCACTACGCCGACACGTTCGGCGCCTGCGCCATCCCCGACGCCTACGAACGCCTGATTCTGGACGCGCTGCAGGGCGACGCGGCGCTGTTCACGCGCAGCGACGGCATCGAGGCGGCCTGGACGCTGATTGACCCGATTGTCAGCGGCTGGGAGGACGACGGGCCGCAGTTGGCGACGTACAAGCGCGGCACCTGGGGGCCGCGCGAGGCCGACGACCTGCTCAGCGGCGACGACGGGCGCGCCTGGCGGCCCGGCTGCCTGCACAAGTGACCGCCGTGGCCGAGCTTGCGGTTTACCCCGACAGCGCGCGCCTGATGCAGGCCGCCGCCGACCAGATCGTGGGCGCGGCCGCGGCCGCCGTCGCCGCGCGCGGGCGCTTCAGCCTGGCGCTGGCCGGCGGCTCCACCCCCGCGCCGCTGTACCGCCTGCTGGCGGCAGCGCCCTACGCGGCGCAGGTGGACTGGCGCGCCGTCTACGTCTTTTGGGGCGACGAACGCTGCGTGCCGCCGCAGCACGCCGACAGCAACTACCGCATGGCGCGCGAAACGCTGCTCAGCCGCGTCCCCATCCCCGAACAGCACATCTGCCGCATCCACGGCGAGGACGACCCGGCGCAGGCCGCGCTGGTGTATGAGCGCGCGTTATACGCGCACTTCGGCGGCCCGCCGCGCCTGGACCTGGCGCTGCTGGGCATGGGCGCGGACGGCCACACGGCGTCGCTGTTCCCGCACACGCCGGCGCTGGCCGAGCGCGCGCGGCTGGCGGTCGCCGTTTACGCGGCGCAGCGCGGCTCGTGGCGCGTCACGCTCACCTACCCGGCGCTCAACGCCGCCGAACAGGCGCTTTTTCTGGTCAGCGGGGCGGACAAAGCGGAGACGCTGCGCGCGGTGCTGGAAGGGCCGCGCCGCCCGCTTGAGCTGCCGGCCCAGGGCGTGCGCCCGGACGCGGGGCGGCTGCTGTGGCTGGCCGACGCCGCCGCCGCCGCGCTGCTCCGCCGCGAGTGAGAGGAGTCAGCCCAATGGACATACACACGCCCCCCGACCGCGAAACCTACTACCAGACCGTGTGGGACATTGTGCGCCAGGTCCCGCGCGGGCAGGTGGTGACCTACGGCCAGATCGCCACCATGATCCCGCCGCCGCCCGGCGTTGACCCGCCGGCCTACGACCGCATCGCGCCGCGCTGGGTCGGCTACGCCATGAACGCCGTCACCGGCCCCGACGAGCCGGCCATCCCCTGGCACCGCGTGATCAACAGCAAGGGCGGCATCAGCCAGGCGGACAGCCGACGGTGGGCCGCGCTCCAGCGCGTCCGCTTAGAGGCAGAGGGCGTGAGCTTCGACGCGCGCGGCCTGGTGGACTTCAACGCCTGCGGCTGGGACGGCCCGGACGACGCCTGGCTGGGCGCGCGCGGGCTGCT
>CAZDVL010000216.1:0-4414 GCA_964508745.1 uncultured Anaerolineaceae bacterium
CGTCCACGCCGGGCGCGTGGTAGTTGGGGAAGGGCCAGTGGATGAGGTACAGGTCGAGATAATCAAGCTGTAGATCGCGCAGCGACTGCTCGCAGGCGGGAATCACGTCGGCGGGGCTGTGCCGGTCGTTCCACAGCTTGGACGTGATCCACAGCTCCTCGCGGCGGACGCCGCCGGCCATGATCGTGCGCAGCGACTGGCCGATGAGGCGCTCGTTGCCGTAGACCGCGGCGCAGTCAATGTGGCGGTAGCCGACCTCGACGGCGCCGACGACCGCGGCGGCGATGTCCGCGCCGGAGAAGCGGTCAGAGCCGAACGTGCCCAGGCCCACCGCCGGGATTTTCGCGCCCGTGTGGACGGTCCGCTGCGGGACCTGCTGCGGGTCCACGCCGTCGAGGGCGATGGTGAAGCGTGTGACAGACATGTTGAAGGCTCCTCTGGCATACAGCCGGCTGTGAAACGCGCGCGGTTATTCAGCCGCGGCGGGCGGCGGCGCGCTGGAGGCGCGCACGATCAGTTCGGTGGGCAGGGTGATGTCGCAGGGGGCGGCAGGGCCGCGCTTCGCCAGCCGGTCGAGCAGCAGGCGGGTCGCCCGACGGCCCATCTCATAGGCGGGCTGCGAGGCCGCCGTCAGGAAGGGGTCAATGACCAGCGCCGCCGGCAGGTCGTCGAACACCACCAGCGAGATGTCGCCGGGGACGCGCAGGCCGGCCTGGCGCAGCGCGCCCAGCGCGCCCAGCGCGATGAAATTGTTGGCGGCGAACAGCGCGGTCGGCGGCTCTGGCAGGGCCAGCACCGCCCGCGCCATGCAGGCACCGCTGTCCTGGGTGAAGCTGCCGTAGCGCACCAGGGCCGGGTCACTGGCGAGGCCCGCGCCGGCCAGCGCGCGCCGGTAGCCCGCCGCCCGGTCGGCGGCGGTCGAGACGGCTTCGGGGCCGGTGAGGACGGCGATGCGCCGGTGGCCCAGGCCCAGCAGGTGCTGCACCAGGTCGTAAGCCCCCTGTTCCGAGTCGCAGTGAACGATGTCCACCGCCGCGCCGGGGGTGCGGCGGTCCAGCACGACGCAGGACACGCCGCGCTCGCCCAGGAAGATCACGGAATCGGGCGAGGACTGCGCTGGGACCAGCAGCACGCCGTCCACCCGTTTCTGCACCAGCACGTTGAGGTAGTTGGCCTCTTTTTCCTCGGATTCGTCGGTGTTGCAGAACATGACGCTGAAGCCCTGCTCGCTGGCGGTGTCCTCGACGCCGCGCGCGATGGTGGTGAAGAACGGGTTGGTGATGTCGGTGAGGACGAGCGCCAGCGTTTTGGTCTGCTTGAAGCGCAGGCCGCGCGCCAGCGCGTTGGGGACATAGCCCAGGTCCACGATGGCCTGTTCGACGCGCTCGCGCGTTTCCTGGCTGATGTAGCCTGAGTTGTTGATCACCCGTGAGACTGTCATCGCCGAAACGCCTGCGCGCCGGGCGACATCGCCGATTGTGCTCATGACGGCCCGTTATGTTAACGATAACATATATTACATGTAAGTTACCATAGAACGCAGGCCGTGTCAACAAGCTGGCGCGGCGGCGGCGGGCGCGGTATCGTTGATGTCTGTTCACCGCCCGCACGCCGGAGGAAGCGCCCGTGCCGTTGGATGCCGCTGGCCAGTTCGTTCTCAGCCGCGCTTACAGCCCGGTGGACATTCGCGGGGCTGTGGGGACAGAGGTGCAGCCGGAGGACGGCCGCCGCCTGGGGCGCGCGGTCGGTTTCTGGCTGGAGCGCGCGCAGCTCGAAAAGCGCGTCGTGATTGGCGGCGACTACCGGCTGTCCACGCCAGAGCTGAAGGCGGCGCTGCAAGAGGGGCTGGTCAGCGCCGGCTGCCACGTGCTCGACCTGGGGGCCGCGCCGACGCCGGCGTTCTTCCTGGCGTGCAAGCACTACCGCGCCAGCGGCGTGCAGGTCACGGCGTCGCACAACCCGCCGGGCGACAACGGCTTCAAGGTGCAGCTTGGCGGCGCGCCCAACACCGAGGCCGAGTTCCGCGAGCTGTGGGCGCTGATGGCGCAGGGCGCGCGCGGCGGCGGCGTGGGCCGTGTCGAACAGGCTGATTTTCTCGACACGTACCTGGCGCGGCTGCGCGCCAGCGGCGCGCCGCTGGACGGCCTGCGCGTTGTGCTGGACGCAGGCAGCGGGGCCTGCGGGCCGTATGCGCCGGGCCTGTTCCGCGCGCTGGGCGCCGACGTGACCGAACTGTTCTGCGAGCCGGACGGGCGCTTCCCCCACCGCAGCCCGGACTCGTCGCGCGCCGAAAACCTGATTCCGCTGGGGCGGCGCGTGCTGGAGACGGGCGCGGCGCTGGGCGTCGCTTACGACGGCGACGGCGACCGCGCGGGCTTTGTGGACGGCCAGGGGCGCCCGCTGGGCAGCGACGCTGCCTTCGTGCTGTTTATCCGCGACGCGCTGCGCCGCGAGCGCGGCGCGATTATCTACGACATCAAATGCTCGGACATTGTGCCGCGCGAGGCGCGCGCGCTGGGCGGCGAGCCGGTGATGGAAAAGACCGGCCACGCCTACATCAAGCGGTCGTTTGTGCTGCGCGACGCGCTGCTGGCCGGCGAGCTGACCGGCCACTTCGCCTTTCGCGGCTGGGGCACCGACGACGGCATGTACGCCTCGCTGGTGATGGCGCGCCTTGTGCGGGCGCTGGACCGGCCGCTGGCGGCGGCGGTGGACGCCATCCCGCGCTACCACATCACGCCGGACATCCGCATTCGCATGGAGGCCGGCGCGATCGAGGCTGTGCTGGCGGCGCTGCGCGACCGGCTGGCGGACGCCGGCGAGGTGATCACGCTGGACGGCGTGCGCGTGCAGTTCGCCGACGGCTGGGGGCTGGCGCGCGCCTCGATCACCGCGCCGGAGCTGACGCTGCGTTTCGAGGGTTATACGCCCGCCGGCCTGCGGCGGGCGGCGCAGCAGTTCGCGCAGGCCAGCCCGGCGCTGGCGCCTTACCTGGTGTCTGTGCTGGCGGAGAGCTGAACGATGCGTGTGATGGGCATTGACCTGGGGACCGGCGGCGTGCGCGTTGTCATCTGCGACCGCGCGGGCGTGGTGGTCGCGCAGGCCAACGAGAGCTTCAGCGCCGCGGTTGACGTGGCGCCGGCCGGCCCCGGCTGGCACGAGCAGGACGCCGGCCAGTGGTGGCCGGCGGCGCAGGCCGCCATCCGCGCGGCGCTGGCGCAGGCCGCCAGGGCCGGCGCGGCGCCGGACACAGTGAGCGCGCTGGCGGTGACCTCCACGTCGGGCACGCTGGCGCGGCTGGATGCGGCCAACCGGCTGCTCGGCCCGGCGCTGATGTACAACGACGGGCGGGCGGTGGAGCAGGCGGGCCAGCTCAACGCGCTGGCGGCGGATTTTAACGCGCGCATGGGGCGGTCGTTCCAGCCGTCGTTCGCGCTGTGCAAAATCCTGTGGTTCCGGCAGCGCGCGCCGGAGGCTTTCGCGCAGACGGCGCTGTGGGCGCACGCCGGCGATTACCTGGTGGGCTGCCTGACCGGCGTCTATAACGTGTCGGACTATTCGACGGCGCTCAAGACCGGCTATGACCTGCTGGAGCAGCGCTGGCCGGATTTTATCGCGGCGCAGGCTGGGATCGCGCTCGAACGGCTGCCGCGCGTGGTCGCGCCGGGGGCGGTCATCGGGCAGGTGACGGCGGCGGCGGCGGCGGCGACCGGCCTGCGCGCCGGCACCGTTGTGCGCGCCGGCATGACGGACGCCAGCGCGGCGCTGCTGGCGTCGGGCGCGGCGCAGCCCGGCGACTGGAACAGCACGCTGGGCACGACGCTGAGCATCAAAGGGATCGCTGAGACGCTCGTGCGCGACCCGCTGGGGCGCGTTTACTGTCACCTGCACCCGCTGGGCTGGTGGCTGCCGGGCGCGGCCAGCAACGTGGGCGGCGAGCGCCTGCGCGAGCTGGCCGGGGGCCGGTCGCTGGCGCTGCTGGACGAGCAGGCGGCGGCGCGCGGGCCGTCGCGGCTGGTGATGTACCCGCTGGCGCGCCGGGGCGAACGGTTTCCGTTCATCGCGCCGGACGCTGAGGGCTTTGTGATCGGCGCGCCGGCGGACGACGCCGACCTCTACCGCGCCTGCATGGAGGGCGTGGCGCTAACCGAGCGCCTGTGTTACGACGTGCTGGCGGGCCTGGGCGCGCCGGTGGGCGGCCGCATCTACATTACCGGCGGCGGCAGCCGCAGCGGCGTGTGGAACCAGCTTCGCGCCGACGCGCTGGGCCGCCAGCTCGACCGGCCCGCGCAGCCGGAGTCGGCGTTTGGCGCGGCGCTGCTGGCAGCGGCGGGCACGCTGTACGACGATGTGGCCGCGGCGGCGCGCGGCATGGTGCGCGTCGAATCGGTGACCGAGCCGGCGGCGGGCAGCC
>CAZDVL010000217.1:0-4398 GCA_964508745.1 uncultured Anaerolineaceae bacterium
ATGCTGCCCTACCCCAGCGGCGACCTGCACATCGGCCACTGGTTCGCCATGACGCCCAGCGACACGCGCGCCCGCTGGATGCGCATGCGCGGCTACAACGTCCTGTTCCCGATGGGCTTCGACGCCTTCGGGCTGCCGGCGGAGAACGCCGCCGTCTCGCGCGGCATCCACCCGGCGAAGTGGACGTATGCCAACATCGAACGGATGCGCCAGCAGCTCCGCAGCATGGGCGCGATGTTCGACTGGGAGCGCGAGGCCGATAGCTGTGACCCGGTCTACTACAGGTGGACGGAGTGGTTCTTCAAGCAGTTCTACCTGCACGACCTGGCCTACCGCGGCGAGGCGCTGGTCAACTGGTCGCCGACGCTGCAAACGGTGCTGGCCAACGAACAGGTCATTGATGGCAAGGACGAGCGCACCGGCCAGCCCGTCATCCAGAAGATGATGACGCAGTGGTTCTTCCGCTATACGCGCTACGCCGACGAGCTGCTGGACTTCAGCCGCGCCGACTGGCCAGAGCCGATCAAGATCATGCAGACCAACTGGATCGGGCGCAGCGAGGGCGCGCGCGTCTTTTTCCCGGTTGACGCGCCCGGCGCGGCCGCCATCGAGGTTTACACCACCCGGCCCGACACGCTGTGGGGCGCGACGTTCATGGTGCTGGCCCCGGAGCACCCGCTGGTGGAGACAATCACCTCAGCGCAGCAGCGCGCCGCTGTCGGGGCCTACCGCGAGCAGGCCGCCCGCTTCACCGAGATCGAGCGCACGTCCGAAACGCGCGAGAAAACCGGCGTCTTCACCGGCGGCTACGCCATCAACCCGGTGAACGGCGAGCGCGTGCCGGTGTGGATCGCCGACTATGTGATGATTACCTACGGCACAGGCGCGATCATGGCCGTCCCGGCGCACGACCAGCGCGACTTCGAGTTCGCGCGCAAATTCGGCCTGGAAGTGCGCGTCGTCATCCAACCGGAGGGCGCGAACCTGGACGGCGCGACCATGGCCGAGGCCTGGCCCGGCGCGGGCGCGATGGTCAACAGCGGCGCGTTCAACGGCACGCCGGCGACCACTGACAAGGGCCGCAAGAACCCGGCCATCAGTGCCGTGATCAACTGGCTGGAGGAAAAGGGCATCGGCCGGGAGGCGATCAACTACCGCCTGCGCGACTGGCTGATCAGCCGCCAGCGCTACTGGGGCGCGCCCATCCCGATGCTGTTCCGCGCCGACGGCGGCGTCGAGCCGGTGGCCGACGACGCGCTGCCGGTTGAGCTGCCGACCGACGTGCAGATCACCGGCGTGGGCAACCCGCTGGCGCAGCACGCCAGCTTCGTCAGCGCCCGCGCCGCCGACGGCACGCCCGCCCGCCGCGAAACCGACACGCTGGACACCTTCATGTGCTCGTCGTGGTACTGGTATCGCTACCTGAGTCCCGGCTATGACCAGGGGCCGTTCGACCCTGAGGAAGCGGCCTACTGGCTGCCGGTGGACACCTACACCGGCGGCGCGGAGCACGCCACCATGCACCTGCTGTACGCCCGCTGGTTCGCCAAAGCCATGCGCGACCTGGGCATGTTCGACGAAACCATGGCGATCATGCGCCAGCATGGGCGCGACCCGCAGGCGCTGACCTGGGGCGAGCCGATGCTGCAGCTCCGCAACCAGGGGCAGGTCCTGGGCGCGGAGCGCCCCGGCGACCTCGTGCTGGCCTCCGGGCGCTTCCGGGGCGAAAAGCTGTACGCCGACCGCGTGCGGGTCATCGAACACCTGTCGGACGTGCCCGCCGGCTTCGACGGCGTGTTCGGCGAGATTGTCCGCCGCACCGAAAGCTTCCTGACGGTGGACATGGTCGGAACGCTGCGCACCGTCGAGGTCCTGGACGACGCCGAGATCACGATCCCGGCCATCCCCGGCCCGAACACCGTCAGCCAGCTCAGGCATCACCTGGAGATTCAGCGCATGTCCAAGAGCAAGGGCAACGTCGTCAACCCCGACGAACTGGTGCAGCAGTACGGCGCGGACACCGTGCGCGCCTACCTGATGTTCGCCTTCGACTGGGAAAAAGGCGGCCCCTGGGACCCGAAGGGCGTGCAGGGCGTGGTGCGCTGGCTGAACGAGGTGTGGGACATGGTGGCCGCCGGGCCGCAGGCCGACAGCGGCGACCCGGCCGCCGAGCGCGCCGCGCTGCGCCGCGTCCATCAGACCATCGAGCGCGTCGGCAGCGGCCTGGAGAAGTTCAGCTTCAACACGTCCATCGCCGCGCTGATGGAGCTGAAGAACGCGCTGCGGCCCGCGGCCCGCGAGGGCAAAATCGGGCGCGCGGTGTGGGACGAGGCCGTGCAGGCCATGCTGCTGCTGATGGCCCCCTTCACGCCGCACGTGGCCGAGGAACTGTGGGCGCGCCTGGGCCTGCCCTACAGCGTCCACCAGCAGCCCTGGCCGCAGTACGACGCCGCCAAAGCCGCCGAGGACACCGTGACGCTGGTGGTGCAGGTCAACGGCAAGGTGCGCGACCACATCGCCGTCGCCGCCGACATCGCCGAGGCCGAGGCGCAGCAGGCCGCGCTGGCCAGCGAAACGGTCCGCCGCGCGCTGGGCGGCAGCGCGCCCAGAAAGGTGATCTTCATCGCGGGCCGCGCCGCACCCGGCAGGCCCGCCGAGCCAAAGATCAACATCGTGATCTGACGCCGTCTGGCCCCCGCCTTCCCCGGCGGGGGCGCTGCATCTGCCGCCCCTCACGCCGGATGAGGGGCGGCTAAACGCCAGCCAGCCCCCTTCTAACCCATTTCTCAGGCAGCGACAAACTTCTGTTTACAACTGCCCGCTATCTTTGGTGCTGAGTCCGATGCAGGACGTGGTGTTTATCGGAGGTCAAACGACTGTGTTTACGAAGAACGCTGTAACGAAACTGGCAGCGGCGGCGGCATTGCTGATGCTGGCGCTGGTCGCGGCGCTGAGCGCGGCGGCGCAGGACGGCGCGACGCCTTTCCTGGGCGTCACCATCACCGCCAACGCGGCGGGCGCGGAAGTGCTGGCGGTCGCGCCGGACAGCCCGGCCGCCGCCGCCGGCCTTCAGGCGGGCGACATCATCACGGCGGTGGGCGACACCGAAGTCACCGCCGACACGCTGGCCGAGACGATCCAGGGCCGGGCGGTCGGCGACACGCTGGCGCTGACCGTTGAGCGCGGCGGCGAGACGCTCAGCGTCGAGGCCACGCTGGCCGAACGCCCCGCCGGGGCCGAGGCCGGGCCGCCCGCCGTTGAGATCGCGCCGCACATGTGGGCGACCGGCGCTTACCTGGGCGTGACGCTGGAGCAGGCCGCCGACGGCGTGACCGTCGCTGAGGTCGCGGCGGACTCGCCGGCGGCGCAGGCCGGCCTGGAAGCCGGTGACATCATCACCGCCGTGAACGGTGACGAGGTTCAGCAGGTGGCCGACGTGGTGGACGCCGTGCGCGCCGCCCAGCCGGGCGACACGCTGGCGCTGACCGTTGAGCGCGGCGGCGAAACGCTGGACATCGAAGCGGCGCTGGGCGAAACCGAGGCGGACGGGCGCGGCATGGGGCCGCTGGGCGGCATGAACCTGTCGGGCGTGGACGTGGCGCTCTACATTGAGGCCGAAGGCGGCTGGCACATTGTCGGCCTGGACGAAAACGGCGCGCTCTACGCGGCCGGCCTGCGCGTGGGCGACCTCGTGACGGCGGTTGACGGCGAAGCGCGCACCCCTGACGCGCTCAGCGAGTACCTCAACGGGCTGGACAGCGGCGCCGCCGTGGCGCTGACCGTGAACCGGAACGGCGCGGACACCGAGGTCAGCGTCCCCGCCGGCGACCTGACCGCCCTCAACCTCGTGGACATGCAGTTTGGCCGGGGGCGCGGCCTGCCGGGTATGCCCGACAGCATGCCCGCGATGACCGGCGGCGCGCGCCTGGGCGTGTCCTTCCAGACGCTGAACGCGGAACTCGCGGCGCAGAACGATCTGGATGTCACTGAGGGCGCGCTGGTGATGGAAGTCGCCGCGGACTCGCCGGCGGAGGCCGCCGGCCTCCAGGTGGGCGACGTGATCACCGCGGTTGAGGGCGACGCGGTGGACGCGCGCCGCACGCTGGCGGAGCGCATCAGCGCCTACGACCCCGGCGACACGGTGGCGCTCACGGTGCTGCGCGCCGGCGAAACGCTCGATATTGAGGTGGTGCTGGGCGAGGCCGAGGGCGGGTTCACCATGCCGTTCTTCGGCGGGCGCGGCGGCGACGGCGCGGGCCGTTTCTTCCACATGATCCCGCGCGGCGGCCAGGGCTTCCGCTTCCAACTGCCGCCTATGCCCCAGGCCCCGGCGGAGACGCCCGAACCGCAGGCCAATCTGTAAGCGGCCGCGCGGCGCGCGGCACAGACCCCTCCCCT
>CAZDVL010000218.1:0-4395 GCA_964508745.1 uncultured Anaerolineaceae bacterium
GTGCGCGACCGCATCCCGGTGGTGCTGAACGTGCCGCTGGAGACCAGCACAACGGTCGTGCTGACCGCGCCGGTGCCGCTCAACGTGAACGCCAGCATTGACCTGCCCGGCCTGAACGCCTACGGCGTCGCCGCCCAGGTGCGACTGACGCTGCCCGCCGGCCTGGCGCTGCCCGTCAACCTGGACCTGGACGTGCCGATCAACGAGGAGCTGGATGTCGCGCTGGACGTGCGCGCCGTCATCCCGCTGCAGGGCACGCAGCTTCACGACGTGGCCGAAAGCCTGCGCCTGCTGTTCGAGCCGTTCGTGCGCGGCCTCGATAACCTGCCCAGCAGCTTCGGCGAAGTGCCGGCGCTGGTGGGCGAGGTGCTGACCGGCAGCACGCGCGACCTGATGGCCCAGCCGCCGGACGCGCCCAACCCCTGGCCCGGTTTCTCGCGGACGGCGGGCCTGAATTACGGCCTGTTCGCCGAACCCTGGCCGCTGCCCAACCGCCCGGTGGAGACCGGCATCGTCGTCGAGGGCGGCGTGCCCGCGCTCGACGACCAGGTGCGGCCAGAGGTGCGCGCGGGCGGCGGCGCGGCCGACATTAACGCGCGCGCGCGGCAGGAGATGGAGAGCCGCTACATCCCGCCGCAGTTCTACGACGGCACGCTGGCCAGCTACATCATGGGCCTGCGCGGCGGCTTCGCCGTCCAGACCGCGCCCGCCAGCGCCCCGCCCGCCGCCGAAGCGCCGCCCGCCGACCTGGGCATTGTGCCGACGGCGCTGCCTGGCGGCGGTTGAAACCCGCCGCCGCACGCTGTAAGATTGGCCCAACCGCCCGTAGAGCAGTGAGCAAGGTGAAGCGCGCCGCCATGACTAAGCCCGACCCCCGGCCCCCCATCTGTGACTACGAAGGGTCTAATTACCGCACCGAGTTCTGGGAGAACAGGGATCGCGACTATGAGGATCGCGTGGAGCGCGTCGCGCTGCGGCGGCTGCTGCCGCCGGGCGGCGGCCAGCGCCTGCTGGAGATCGGCGCGGGCTTCGGGCGGCTGACCGGCGAGTATCAGGCGTTTGACCAGGTGGTGCTGCTCGACTACTCGCTCTCGCTGCTGCAGGAGGCGCAGGAACGGCTGGGGCGCTCCGGGCGCTTCGTGTATGTGGCCGCCGATGTCTACGCGATGCCGTTCCGCGCCGGCGTGTTCGACACCGCCACCATGGTCCGCGTGCTGCACCACATGGCGGACGCGCCGGCGGCGCTGGCGCAGGTGGCGCGGGCGCTGGCCCCCGGCGGCGTCTTTATCCTGGAATACGCCAACAAGCGCAACGTGAAGTCGCTGCTGCGCTACGCCCTGCGGCGCCAGACGTGGAACCCGCTGGACGAGGCGCCGGTGGAGTTCGTGGAGCTGAATTTCGACTTTCACCCGGCCTACATCCAGCGCAGCCTGCGCGCCGCCGGCTTCGCCGAGGAACGGCGGCTGCCGGTGTCGTTCTTCCGCCTCAGCGCGTTCAAGGCCGCGCTGCCGACGGACACGCTGGTGCAGCTCGACAGCCTGTTCCAGCGCAGCGGGCTGCTCTGCACGCCCAGCGTGTTTGTGCGCGCGCACACCGCGCGCCCCGACGGCAGCGACAACCTGGCCGCCGGGTCAATTTTCGCCTGCCCGGAGACGGGCGCGCCGCTGATCGCCGAGGGCGACACGCTGGTCAGCCGCGCCAGCGGGCGGCGCTGGGCCATCCGCGACGGCATCTACGACTTCAAAGCGCCGCTGGAATAAGGCTCACAGCTCTTCCAGGTGCGCCGCCACCCAGGCGTCGTAGCGCGCGTGGATGGCGCGCGTGTGCGGCCCCGGCGCGCCGCCGCCGACGCGCTGCCCGTTGATCGCCACGATCGGGATCACGCCGCGGCTGCTGCTGGTCAGGAAGGCCTCCGCCAGGCGCGGCACGTCCGCCAGGCGCACCGCCTCGCGGCGCAGCGGCAGCACGCCCGGCGCGACCTCGAACACGATCTGCTGCGCCACGCCCGGCAGCACGCCGCCCCCGGCGGTGCGCAGCTCGCCGTCCAGCACGGCGTAAAAGTTGCTGGAAAAGCCCTCTAAAAGCGCGCCGTCTGCGTCCAGCAGCAGCCCTTCGTAAACATCCGGCGGCAGCGCCGCCCGGCCGCGGTCGTGCGCCCAGTCGCTGGTTTTGGCCGCCGGATTGCGGCGCGCCACCCCGGCGACAGCGGCGCAGCGCACGCCCTGCGCGACCAGCGCCGGCGCGGGCGGGCTGAACGGCTCGGCCGACAGCAGCAGCCGGTCCGGCTGGGCGCGCGGCACGGTGACGCGGAAGCGAACGTCGCCATAGCCGGACTCGGCGATCATCTGGCGCAGCGCCGCCCGCAGCCGCGCGCGGTCCAGCCGCAGCGGGATGTTCTCGCGCTGCGCCGAGTCCGCCAGGCGGTCCAGGTGCGCGTCCAGCTTGAGCACCTTCGTGCGGCTGAACGTGCTGGCGATGGTGTAGATGCCGTCCGGCTCATGCGCCAGGGCGTCGGCCAGCGAGTCCGCGGTGTAGGGCGCGGGTTCGAGGGCTGTGGGCGTGAGGATGCGAATCGTGCAGGGGGACATAGCGTTCCTCAAAGGGCGCGGACACAGGCCGCGCAGCAGCGCGGATTGTAGCCGGCCGCGCCCGCGCGCGGCAAGCGCCGCCGCCGGCCAGCCGTCGGCCAGTCGGCGGTTGTAAAGCGGCCCTTAATGGATTCCTGGACGCTGACAAAAACAAAATCAGTGCTATGATTTCTATACAGACGAAGATTCTCGCTTTAACGAATAACGCTGTTTATAGAGGCTGACGCTGTTTATCCGTTGGCTGCGTAGTTTTTGTAGGCGGGTCACCGTGGTGGCCCGTGCTGTTTGCGTGCCGGAGCGCAGACCGGCAGAGGTTTAGAATGAGCACAGTCAAGGATATGACGGCGTCCGTTGAGCGCGCCAACTATAACCACCTGGTGATGGACGTGGCGTGGTTCGGCCTGGCGATGGCCGCCACCAGCCGCTTTCTCTCGGTCTACGCGATTCGCCTGGGCGCGACGCCGATGGACCTGGGCTGGCTGACGGCGCTGCCGTTTGTCGTGCTGCTCGGCTCCAACCTGCTCAGCACCCGCTGGCGGCAGCACTTCCCGGACTCGATCAACGCGCTGTTCTGGCCGGCGCTGGGCATGCGGCTGATGTTCCTGCTGCCGGCGCTGACGCCGCTGTTCCCGCCCCATTTGCAGCCCGCCTGGCTGATTATGTCGGCCACGCTGCCGGCGCTGCCGCAGGGCATTTCCTCGACGCTGTTCGCCGTGATGATGCGCGAGGCTGTGTCGGAGAATATCATCACGCGCCTGCTGAGCCGCCGCGCGCTGCTGGTCAACGCCGCGATCGGCGTGGCGGCGCTGGGGTTCGGCATCTGGCTGGAACACGTCTCTTTCCCGGTGAACTATCAGGTGATGTTCCTGATCGCGTTCCTGGCGGCGCTGCTGAGCCAGATTCACGTGCTGCGGGTGCGGGTGCGGCCGGTGCCGGTGGTGGCGGCCCGCCGCATGGTCAGCGCGCAGCCGCTGCGCCGGCCGGCGTTCCAGCGCACCGCGCTCATCGCGATGATTATTCACCTGGGCTTCTACACGCTCATCCCGGTGACGCCGCTGCACCTGGTGCGGTCGCTGAACGCCTCCGAAGGCTTCGTGGCGCTGTTCGGCATCGCTGAGCTGACGGCGGCGGCGGCCATCTGCATCTTCACCGACGGCATCGTCCGGCGCATCGGCAACCGCGCGATGGTGGGCCTCGCCATGCTGGGGACCGGCGCCGCCGCGCTGATTCTGGCCGGGGCGCACAGCCTGCCGATCACGCTGGTGGCGGCGGCGTTCTCTGGCGCGTCGTGGACGGCGGCGACGGTCGGCCTGTTCGGCGTGTTCACCGAAAGCACGCACGACGTGCCCATGTCCCAGATGACCGACTACACCATCATCTACCATCAGGTGATCTACGTGGCCGCGTTCGTCGGCCCGCTGATCGGCAGCAACCTGGCCAACGCCGGCCTGAGCCTGGGGCTGGTGATGCTGGTGGGCACGCTGCTGCGGCTGGCGGCGGGCGGCGCGGTGCTCAGGCTGGACACGCTGTGGACGCTCACCGCCCAGCGCACGCGCCGCGCCTACCGCCAGTTATAAGCCTTAGAACAGCCCGACCACATCCCCGTAATCGTCAACGTCCACCTGCTCGGCCGCCGGGTGATCTGGCAGGCCGGGCATGGTGCGCATGTCGCCGCACAGCGGGTAGATGAACCCGGCGCCGATGCTGGCGCGCGCCTCGGTGATTGGCAGCGTGAAGCCCTTCGGCGCGCCCTTCAGGTTCGGGTCGTGGCTCAGGCTGAGGTGCGTTTTCGCCATGCAGATCGGCA
>CAZDVL010000219.1:0-4364 GCA_964508745.1 uncultured Anaerolineaceae bacterium
ACGCCCGCTACCGGTCGGGCAACGCCGCGCTGATGGCGGTGGTGGATGGGCTGCGCGCCTACGAGGCCGAACACGGCGCGCCGCCGGTGGTGGCCGCGCCGGGCGTGCTGCGCCTGCCGTTCTTCTTCCCGCTGGCAGACATCCGCGTGGACGGCGCGCCGACGCGCCTGAGCGAGCTGGACGGCGTGACCTATTTTGTGGACAGCGCGCCGGAGGGCGCGGGCGCGTACAGCGGCGTGCCGATCACGGCCAACCAGGTGTTCGGCGCGCTGGCGCGCGGCCAGACGACCGTGCCCAACGTCACGCGGCGCGCCTGGTGGCACGACGACGGCATCTTCCGCTATGAGGTCTACGAACTGCACCCGCAGCGCCGCTTCGAGGAGCCGGAGACGCTGCACGACCCGGCGGAGCCGGTTGTTTTTGGCGGCATGTTCCGCTTCCGGGGGCACAGCGTCGGCGCGGACACGTTCTGGCCGGGCCGCCCGGTCTATCTCCAGCTTTACTGGGAGGCGCTGCAGGCGGCTGACCGCGATTACACGGTTTTTATCCACCTGCGCGACGCCGGCGGCGAGGTGCGCGCCGCCTGGGACGGCCCGGTGACGAGCAGCGGCGACGGGCGCTACTACTCGACGCTGGTGTGGGAGCCGGGCGAGTATGTTGTGGACGAGCGCCTGCTGCGGCTGGCCGAGGGCGGCGCGCCGCCCGGCGAAGGCTACACGCTCGTGATCGGCTTCTACGACCTGGCGACCGGCGAACGCCTGCCGGTCACGGTCGGGGGCGCGCCGGCGGGCGACGGCTTCACGCTCAGCGAACGGCTGAAGGTGCTGGCGCGGCCGCCGGAATAGCCGCCAGCCGGCAGAAGCCTGCGGCGTGGATTGTGAGCGTCTTATGAATTCACCCCGGTTCGGGCTGTCCGCTGCCGGTAAAAAAGGTAAAATGCTGGCGGCAAGAGCGCTTCAATGCCGCGCTCGTGAACGTTTGCGCCTGGCAAACGCGCCGATCTGTTTCTCACGAAAGGGATACATGCAGTGACATCTATAACCGTCTGGAAATTCAATTCGCCCACCGGCGCCGGTGAGGCCCTGGACAAGCTGGTCGCGCTGCAGAAGCAGCAGATCATTCAGGTGATTGACGCCGCGGTGGTCGAGTGGCCAGAGGGCAAGAGCAAACCCAAGACCCGCCAGGCCGTCAACCTGGCCGGGGCCGGCGCGATGAGCGGCGCCTTCTGGGGCATGCTGTTCGGCCTGATCTTTTTTGTCCCGCTGTTCGGCATGGCTGTCGGCGCGGCGATGGGCGCCCTGACCGGCCTTTTCAGCGACTATGGCATTAACGACGACTTCATTAAGTCCGTGCGCGCTGAGGTGGAAGAGGGGACATCAGCCCTGTTTCTGCTCACCGGCGACGTGACGATTGACAAGGTTGGCGAGGAGCTGAAGGGCCAGATGGGCACGCTGCTGCGCTCTAACCTGAGCAACGAGCAGGAAGCGCGCCTGCGCGAGCGTTTCGGCGAAGAATAGCAGCCCGCGCGTTCAGGCGGCGCAGCGAAGCGGCGATGGCCTCAGGGCTATCGCCGCTTTGCTGTTTAATGCGCCGGGCGCGCGCCAGCGTCAGCCGTGTCGGTCCAATTCGCGCTTGACCTGCTGCGAGATTGGGTACAATCAGCGCCGTACTGCGCCGCGCGGCACTTGTAGAAACGGAGACCTTCATGAGCAGTCCAGCATCGCTTCGCCCCGTTGAACCGGCTGACCTGTTTCGCCTGCGCTTTGTGACGGCGGGCGTGCTCTCGCCAGATGGAACCCACGCCGCTTATGTCGTTTCGCGGGTTGACGCGGGGGAAGAAAAGGAATACAGCGCCATCTGGCTGCTGACGCTGGCGACCGGCGAAACGCGCCAGCTCACCAGCGGGACGGCGACCGATTCCGGCCCGTGCTGGTCGCCGGACGGCCAACAGCTCGCGTTTGTGTCCAGCCGGCAGGAAAAAGCGCAGATCTATATTATTCCGATTGACGGCGGCGAGGCCCGGCAGCTCACACACCTGAAGCAGGGCGTAGGCGGCAAGCCGGTCTGGTCGCCAGACGGCCAGCATATCGCCTTCACCGCCGTGCCAGCGGAGGAACCGCGCCCGGCGGACAAGCCGTACCGCGTCAACCGCTATGTGTACCGCTTCAACGAACTGGAGTACCTGGACGACGTGGTGCAGGACATCTACGTGCTGCCGGTCGGCGGCGGCGAGGCGCGCCGCGTCACTCATGACCGGTGGATGAACGGCACGCCGCAGTGGTCGCCGGACGGCAAGAGCCTGCTCTACCTGGCTTCGATGGAGCCGGACGCGCCCAGGGCGTTCAAGCCGCACGCCTGCATCGTCAGCCTGGTGGACAACTCCATCCGCGACCTGACCGGCGCGTGGGGCGACGCCTACGCCGTGTCCTGGCTGCCCGACGGCGAGAATCTCGTGCTGATCGGCCAGCCGAACGGCCTGCCGATCGGCTCCAAGTCCGACGTGTGGGTGCTGCCGGCCAGCGGCGGCCAGCCGGAGAACCGCAGCGCCGGCCTGAAGTTCGGCGTGAACGGCGGCCTGGAACCCGACATGCCCATGTTCAGCTACCTCACCACCGTGCCGGTCTCGCCGGACGGGCAGACGGCCTATGTGGCCGTGCAGATCGGCGGGACGGAGCAGATTTACGCGGTCGCGCTGAGCGGCGCGGAGCAGGTCACGCCGCTGCTGACCGGCGACCGGTCGTGTATGCTCCAGGACGTGAGCGCCGGCCACATCCTCTACATCGTCAGCACGATGCACGTGCCGACCGACCTGTACGTGGCCGACCTTGACGGCGGCGGCGAGCGCCGCCTCACGGCGATTAACGACGAGCTGCTGGCGCAGCTTGAGCTGCCGGCGGTGGAGCATCTGCTGTTCCCCGGCGTGGACGGCGTCGAGGTTGAGGGGTGGATGCTGACGCCGCGCCGGGGCTATGCGCCGTACCCCACCGTGCTGCTCATTCACGGCGGCCCGCACGGCGCCTGGGGCCACGTGTTTCACTTTGACTGCCTGATGCTGTGCGGGGCCGGTTACGCGGTGCTGCGCGTCAATCACCGCGCGTCCACCGGCTATGGCGACGAATTTTCAACGGCGATCAAGGGCGACTGGGGCAACCTGGATTACAAGGACCTGATGGCGGGCGTGGATTATGTGGTTGAAAAGGGGCTGGCGGACCCCGACCGGCTGGGCGTCACCGGCCTGTCGGGCGGCGGCAACCTGTCGTGCTGGACTGTCGGCCAGACCGACCGCTTTAAAGCCGCCGTGCCGCAGAACCCGGTGACCAACTTCGTGAGCTTTTACGGCGTGAGCGACATCGGCGTGTGGTTCAGTGTCGAGCAGTTGGGCGGCCACCCGCACGAAATTCCAGAAGTTTACGCGAAATGTTCGCCGATCACCTACGCGCACCGCTGCAAAACGCCCACGCTGCTGATTCAAAGCGAGCATGACTGGCGCTGCCCGCCGGAGCAGTCCGAACAGTTTTACACCGTGCTGAAGGCCAACGGCTGCGTCGCCGAGATGCTGCGGCTGCCGAACGCCGCCCACGCGGCGGCCATTGCCGGCGCGCCGGTGAACCGCCGGGCGCACAACGAAGCGCTGCTGGGCTGGATGGATCGCTATGTATTGGGCAAAGTGACAGAATAGCGGCGCGCAGATTGGTGCAGTTGACGCGGGCGGAGCGAGCAGAAATATGTTAGATTCTGTGGCGCAAACCTGCTGCACACTGAGCAACAAAACGGGTTTTTATTCACAGGGAGATAGAACATGAAACGAATTCTGCTTCTGGCTGGCCTGCTGCTGCTGACGGTTTCGGTCGTCTCGGCGCAGTCCAGCCCCGACACACTCATCTGGTCGCTGACCGGCGGGGACGTTTCCACGCTCAACCCGGTTCTGGCGAGCGATGGCAATTCACTCACCGTCTCGGCAGTTATCTTTGAGGGCCTGTTCAGCGCTGACCCGAACACCGGCCTGCCGATCCCGGCGCTGGCGACGTGGGAAATCTCTGAGGACGGCCTGCAGTACACCTTCACGCTGAAGGAAGGCGTCATCTGGAGCGACGGCACGCCGATCACGTCGGCGGATGTCAAGTTCACCTACGACGCCGTGATGTCTGACGTTGTGGAGTCGCCGCGCAAGGCCGACATGTCGGCCATCGCCAGCATTGAAATCGTGGACGACAGCACGTTCGTGGTCACGCTGACCGGGCCGAACTGCACAATCTGGGGCGGCGCGTTCGGTTCACTGGTGCCGCTGCCGGCGTCGAAGTATGCCGCTGACTTCAGCGACTTCATGACCAGCGAGTTCAACACCGCGCCGGATGTCGCCAGCG
>CAZDVL010000220.1:0-4361 GCA_964508745.1 uncultured Anaerolineaceae bacterium
TTTCAGCGGTGAGTTCGGCCAGCCGGAGGCGTTCCGCGAGCGCCTGGTTGAGGCCCTCCTCGCGGCCCAGAAACGACGCGCGCACCATCCGGTGGCCCACGCCGCCGGCGGCGAGCACCCCCAGCAGCAGGCTCAGCAGCGAGATCAGCGGCGGCGACGGCGGCGACTCGGTGACGACCTCGCGCACGGCGATGCCGACCACGGCGATCACGGCGGCCTGCGCCATGCCCAGCAGCAGGCCGGCGCGGCCCAGCAGCAGGGCGGCCAGCATAATCGTGAGGACCACGATCTGCCCGCTAAAGGGGCTGTACAGGCCGGTGAGGGCGATGGGCAGGCCCACCGAAACCGTCCACAGCAGCATGATCGTGGCCCCGCCCAGGGCAAGGCGGCCGCGGCGGGTGAAAATATAGGCCAGCGCCAGTTGGATCACGAACAGCGTCGTGCTGCCCAGCAGCACCGCCGGCTGGCCCAGCAGGCCCAGCAGTTGGCCGCTGCCGGGGCTGGCCAGCGTGGCCAGCAGCAGCCCGGCCACGCCCACCGTCAGAATGGCGCCGATCCCGTAAATGGTGAGCGCCCGGTCGCGGTCCACCAGGTCGGGGTATTTCTCGACGCTGAAAACGGTTTGAAGCAGGTCTCGCAGGCGGTGTATCATCAGGCGTACCTCACTGGTCGTCGCCGGGCGGCGCGGGCGGGCGCAAACGCACCTGCGCGCGCTGCGCGCCGATGGCCCGGCCCAGTTCGGTCAGCGCGACATCGAACATCGCCTGCATATCCAACTGCTGCTGCAGGCGCTCGGAGATGGTGTTGATCAGCGCTTCGTTGCGGGCGAACTGCTGGCTGCGGTCGTAGACGATGGCGTTCTCCAGGGCGCTCGCCAGCAGGCCCATCATCTGCTGCACCAGCCCGATGCCGGCGTCGTCGTAGGCGTCCGGCTCGGCGCTGCCCAGCGTGACCACCGCCAGCACCCCCACGCGTGAAAAAACCGGCACCACCAGCAGCGCGCGCAGGCCCTGCAAACCGCCGGCCGCCAGGCCGGGCTGCGCCTGCGTGTCGGGGATGTAACGCTCCTTGCGCGCGGTCCACACGCCGCCGGCCAGCGTGCCCTCCAGCGGCACAACGCTGCCGTCCTTCAGCGTGATGAACTGCTCGCCGCCGGCGTAGAGGGCGACGGTGCGCAGCAGCCCCTCACCCGCGTCGAACAGCGCGATCTCGATGCGGTCGGCAGGGAGGACCTCGCGCAGCGCCTCCAGCGTGGCGGCCAGCACAGCGGCGGTGTCCAGCGAGGCCTGAATGCGCTGGCCATAGACGCTGATGCGCTCAAGCTGCGCGGTGTGCTGGTTGAAGGCCTCGGCCAGGCGCGTGTTGACGGCGGCCAGCGCCGTCTGGCGGACGGCGCTCGCCAGGTGCAGCGCCACCAGCGCCACGCGGTCGGCGCTGACCGGGACGGCGGCGGGGTCCAGCGCGATTTCGAGCAGGCCGTAAACGTCGCCGCCGGCCAGCAGCGGCGCGGCCCACACAGCGGCGCCGGCGTCGTACAGCGCGCCGCCCTCGGCCAGCGCCTCGCTGAAGATGGTGTCGGCCAGCGGGACGCGCGCGTTGTCCGGCCAGTCGGTGGCGGCCTCCAGCACGCCCACGTCGTCGCGCACGCGGTAGACGCGCGCCGCGCGCGCGCCGGGCACACAGCCGGCGGCGGCGGGCAGCGCCTGGCGCAGCAGCATTTCGCGCGGGAGCCGGTCGAGCAGCCCCTGGTCCAGCGTGCGCGCCAGGTCTAACAGGTGCTCCAGGTCAGGGACAGGGTTCATGCCGGGGTTCTCCTGCGCGGCCGCTCAGGCGGTGCGGTTTATTTCCACTCCCACACTTCTTCGCCCGCCAGCAGGCGGCGAATCTGTGTCGGGAAACGGTCAGGGTCCAGCGGCTTGCCCAGGAAGCCGTTGAAGCCAGCTTTTTTGGCGCGGCGCATCTGGTCCTCGCTGGCTTCGGCGGTCACGGCGCAGACGACGGTGTCCTTCAGGCGCGGGTTGGCCCGCACCTTTTGCAGCGCCTGGTAGCCGTCCTCGTAAGGCAGGCGGATGTCCATCAAAATCAGGTCAATGCGCGGCAGCGTGTCGGCAAACTGGACGACCTGCCAGCCGGAGGTTTTCCACTCGCAGCGCTGCACGCCCATAAAGGCCAGCATCCGGGCGATCAGAACAAAGTTGGGGACGTTGTCCTCCACCACCAGCACGTGCGCCTCGCCTGGTTCAATGTGGATCTGCGTTTCGCTCATCAACGGTGACTCCTCAGGTAAGCGTGAATCTCGTCAGGGAAGCGGTCCACGTCGATTGGTTTGCGGATATACCCGTCGCAGCCGGCGTCCAGGGTGCGCTCGCGGTCGCCCTGCATGGCGTTGGCGGTGAGGGCGACAATGGGCACGCGCTCAAGCTGCGGGATGTTGCGGATGAAGGCGGTCGCCGTCAGCCCGTCCATGTCCGGCATGCTGATGTCCATCAGGATCAGGTCGGGCAGGCTGCGCCGCGCCAGCTCGATGCCGGCGTGGGCGTTGCCGGCCTCCTCAAACTGGAACTCGTAATCAGACGCCAGCAGCACGCGCCGCACCAGCATTCGGTTGTCGTCGTTGTCGTCAATGTACAGTATCTTCGCCATCCACAGTTTCTCCTCATGCGGCTGGGGTTTTCCGGTGCACGGCGCGCCAGCAGGGCGAAAAGTTAAGCGCAGCCGCATGCCTCAATTATAGCGCAACACATTGGCCGCCGTTTAATCTTCATTATGTGCGATGCCGCGCGATTGGAGCGTAAAGAGTTGGCCAATCTCAACCGTAAGTTTGACAAAATTCATAAATTATCCCTTTTTGGGCCGCCGGCGCGCTAAGCGAACTGTCAGCCGGGCTTGCGCGCCGCTTACACTATAGCATACAACCGGCGGCGCGCGGCAGCGGGGGTGCTAAACGGGCGCGGCCGGCCCGGCCGGGCCGGACCAGTGTTCCAGCGCCCAGCGCAGCTCGGCGGGCGCGGGCGCATAGTTGCCCACGCGCCGCACCACCAGCCCGCTGGCGTAGTTGGCGAGGTGGGCGGCGGCGGCCAGCGGCGCGCCCGCGCTCACCGCCAGCGTGAGCACCGCCACAAACGTGTCGCCCGCACCGACCACGTCGTAGACATCGCTGACGGCCGGGGCCGGGCAGTGGGTGACCGGGCCGTCGGTTTCGGCGACGGTGGCCCCTTCCGGCCCGCGCGTGATGACCATCGCCCGGCTGAGGCGCAGCCGCTGGCCCAGCTCGCGGGCAGCCCCGGCGAAGGCGTCGTCGCCGCGCAGGTCGCGCCCCAGGGCGCGGCGGGCGTCGTCGGCGTTGCACTTGACCAGCCCGAAGCGCGCGTATTTCTCCAGGCGGCCCTGCGCGTCGGCGCTGAGCAGCGTGCCGCCCGCCAGCCGGCGCAGCGTCTCGACCAGCGACGCCGTCAGCAGGCCGCCGTCGTAGTCCGACACCAGCACCGCGCCGGCGCCGCCGACCTGCTCGGCGATGGCGGCGCGCACCTGGCGCTCGATCGAGGCGCTGATCGGCTCGCGCGAGAGGGTGTCGAGGCGCGCCACCTGCTGCGGGAAGCGCAGCCCCATCTGCGCCAGCACGCGCATTTTGACGCTGGTGGGCCGGCCGGGGTCGGTAATCAGCGCGTTGACCTCAATGCCGTGCGCCTGCAGCACCTGGCGCAGCGTCGTGCCGGCGCTGTCAGAGCCGATCACACCGGCCTGCACCGCCGTGCTGCCCAGCGCGGCGATGTTGGCGGCGGGGTTGGCCGCGCCGCCGGGGATCAACTGGCGCTGTTCAAATTCCAGCACCGGCACCGGGGCCTCGCGGCTGAGGCGCGCCGCCCGGCCGATCAGGTATTCGTCCAGCAGCACGTCGCCGACCACCAGCACGCGCTGCCCGGCCAGCTTCGGAACCCAGTCGCTCAGCTCACGCATGAGACAGCCTCCGGCCTGTCACCGTTCGTCAGGTCTACAGTCTAACCGCCGCCGGCGCGTTTCGTCTATAAGCAGCTTGCGGCGCGCGGACAATGCGGTACAGTCTGTGGCGCATTGACCTGACGAAAGCGGGCCACATGAACGACTCCGACACACTGCGGCTGGCCGTCATCATCACGCTGGCCTGTATTGTTCCGCTGGCGCTGCTGGCGTTCACGGTGCTGATGCTGCTGCGCATGGCGCGCGGCGCGCTGGACACCAACGTCGAGGGGCTGCACCGGCGCTATCGCCGGCTGCAGGCCAGCCGCCCACAGGCCAGCCGCGAGGCGCGGCTGAACCAGATCGTCCGGGAGCAGGCGCTGCGCGCCGGGCTGATCGGCGCGGTGACGGGCGTCGGCGGCGTG
>CAZDVL010000221.1:0-4354 GCA_964508745.1 uncultured Anaerolineaceae bacterium
GCCAGTTTGTGTTACACTAACGCTGAACTGCCGGATGTCAGGGACGCGCGGGAGCAAACTGTGTTGCTTGGGTTAGCGGGCGGCGGCGTGGACAGCCTGTCGTACCAGGAGGCCGAAGGCTTTCTGCGCGCGGCGCTCGACGCGATGTCGGCCCACATCGCCATTCTCGACGAGGGCGGAACGATCCTGGAGGTCAACAGCGCCTGGCGCCGCTTCGCCGCTGAAAACGGCTGCGACGACTCTGTCTGCGGCGTCGGCGCGAACTATCTGGCCGTCTGCGCGGCGGCGACCGTGGACGACGCGCGCGCGGTGGCGCGCGGCATCCACGCCGTGATCGGCCTGGAAACCGACGAGTTCTGCCTTGAGTACCCCTGCCACAGCCCGGCCGAGCGCCGCTGGTTCATCGCGCGCGTCACCCGCTTCGAGTGGCACGGCTGCGCGCGGCTGATCGTCACCCACCAGAACGTGACCGCGCTCCGGCGCGCGCAGGCCGAGCTGGCCGAGAGCAACGCCCGCGTCCGGGCGATTGTGGACAACGTGGCCGACGGCATCATCACCACCGACCGCAGCGGCGTCATTGACATGCTCAACCCGGCGGCGGCGCGCATTTTCGGCTGCGACACCCCGGAGAAGCTGCTCGGCCAGAGTTTCGCCGCCCTGCTCGACGCGCGCTATGCCGGCGGCGGCCGGGATTACATGGCGCGGCTCACGGCGACGGCCAGCCAGCAGGGCCACGAGATCGTGGGGCGGCGCTGCGACGGCGCGCTGTTCCCCATGTACATCGCCATGACGCGCCTGAAGGTTGGCGGCCGCATCATGTACACCGGCGTCATTCAGGACATTACCGAGCGCAAACGCCTCCAGGCCGAGCTGCTGGACAAGGAACGCCTGAACGTCGCGCTGGACAAAGAGCGCGAGCTGCGCCTGCTCAAGGATCGCTTTATCTCGATCATGTCGCACGAGCTGCGCTCGCCGCTGACTTCGATCCAACTGGCCGCCGACATGCTGCGCAAGTACGGCGACCGCGCCACTGAGGACGAAAAGCGCGAGTCGCTGGAGACGATCGAGGCGCAGGTGCGCAGCCTGTCCGAGCTGGTGGCGGACGTGATGACCATCAGCAAAACCGAGTTTACGGGCGAGCTGCTCAGCCTGGAGACGCTCGACCTGGAAACGTACCTGCGCGACATCCTGGAAACCCTGAGCTTCACCCACCACCGCACCCACCGGCTGGTGTTCACGGGGCTGGGCCGGCGCGTTGAGGCCCGCGCTGACCGCAAGCTGCTGCGCCGCGCCCTGGTCAACCTGCTGACGAACGCCATCAAGTACTCGCCCGCCGGCGGCGAGGTGCGCCTCAGCCTGGCGCTCGACGGCGACGACGCCGTGATTCGCATCAGCGACCAGGGCATCGGCATCCCGCCGGAGGACCTGTCGCGCCTGTTCGAGCCGTTCCACCGCGCCGCCAACGTCGCGGGGCTGCCGGGGACCGGGCTGGGGCTGCTGATCGCCAAACAGTCGGTCGAGCTGCACGGCGGCAGCATCGGCGTCGAGAGCGCCGTCGGCCAGGGGACGACCTTTACGGTGCGCCTGCCGCTGGCGGGCCGGGCGCCGGCGTGATGCGCTGGCTGCTGGCGGCGCTGCTGGCGCTGGCGGCCTGCGCGGCGGCCCCAGCCCGCGCCCAGGACGGCGCCGCCGAGGGCGGCCTGGCCTACGGGACGGTCAACAGCGGGCGCATCACGGACAGCGCGCCGCGCGCCGCCTATTACTTCGAGGCGCAGCGCGGCGAGGTGATCGCCATCACGCTGACCGTGACCAGCGGCGACCTGGACCCGGTGCTGCTGGTGCTGGACGAGGCCGGCGCGGTGCTGGCCAGCCTGGACGACAGCGCCGGCAGCCGCGTGCCGCAGGTCGCCTCGCTGGTGATCCCGCGCAGCGGGCGCTATTTCGTCATCGTGGCGCGCTTCGGCTACACGCTGGGCACGACCGCCGGCGCGTATGAGCTGCGCATCGAGCGCGTCGGCGTCAGCTCGGCGTCGGGCAGCGCGCTGCGCTACGGCGACCAGGTGATCAACCGCATCAGCGACATGCAGCCGCAGCTTTACTACACCTTCGACGCCCGGCGCGGCGACATCATCAACGTCCACATGCGCCGCGTCTCCGGCGACCTGGACTCGTATCTACAGGTGGTGGACGAGCGTTCGTTCGTGCTGGCGGACAACGACGACCTGATCGGCGCGCTGGTCCCGCTGGACGCCGGCATCGAGGGGCTGGTGATCGAGCAGGACGGCACGTACATCATCATCGCGTCGCGCTATGGGCAGGCCGCCGGCATCAGCGCCGGCAGCTTCGTGCTGCTGCTGGAGGAAGCGCGCAACAGCGGCCTGGGCAACACGCCGCAGACCGCCTTCCCGCTGCTGCCGGGCGATGTCGTGGACGGCGCGATCACCGGCGACCAGGCGCGGCGCTACTACCGCTTCCAGGCCAGCGCCAACGACCTGATCACCGTCCGCGTGAGCCGCAGCAGCGGCAGTCTCGATTCGTTCGTGACGATCACCGACGCCAACCTCGTCACGCTGGCCAGCGACGACGACGGCGGCGGCGGCCAGAACGCGCGCATTGACCAGTTCCAGGTCCCGGCGGACGGCGTGTACTATATCATCGTGTCGCGCTTTGAGGGCGACTCCGCGCCGACCGCCGGCGGCTACCGGCTGGAGCTGCAAAGCCTGGGCAGCGCCTTCGACGGTGTGCCGGAGGGCGTGGCGCGCATCGGCTACGGCGTCACCCTCACCGGCAGCCTCGGCGACGACGCGCCAGAGGCGCTCTACGCCTTTCGCGGCGGCGCCGGCGATGTCATCACCGTGACGATGAACCGGGGCGACGGCGACCTGGACCCGGTGGTGAGCCTGCTGGACGCCAGCTTCAACGCGCTGGTGCGCGATGACGACAGCGGCAGCGGCCAGAACGCGCGCATCGAGCGCTTTACGCTGCCGGCCAGCGGCGTCTACTATGTGCGCGCCGGGCGCTATGACGGCACCGACGGCAGCACCAACACCAGCGGCAGCTTTATCCTGGTGCTGGCGCGCCGCGCGAACTGAGCCGGCGGGCGCGCCCGCTAACCGCGCCCGCCAAACCTGATGCGGTCGCCGAACAGCACGTACAGGCCGACCAGGATCAGCGCGACTGGCCACAGGACGCCCCAGTTAATGTTCAGGTCAACCATGTTGATCAGGCCGATGACGGCGACGATGATGGCCGCGATCACGCGGGTGTCGCGCGGGTTGAGCGTGCGGTCGTAGGCGTACTCCGCGCCCAGCAGCGCGGCGGCGATCACGAACATGATCAGCGGCCACACCGCCAGCTTAAAGAGAAAGAGCAGCGCCAGCCCGATGAGGAAAATCCCGGTTGCGACCTGCGAGCTGTGTCTGTCAGACATGTGTTTCCCCCTGTGATAACCTGCCGGGAACAGCGCGTCCCCGGCGCTAACCTGCTTCACAGACTGTTACGCAGCGCGGCGCGCAGGGTTGCGCCCGCCGCCTTGCCGCGCCGGGCCGGGCGGCGTATAGTAGGGCCATTTCCGGCAGCAGCGAGGGGTGACGGGCGCCATGACGGTTGAAGGTGAACAGGATTTAGCGGGCCTGCTGCGCATCGGGCGCGTGGTCGGGCTGACGCTCAGGCACATGCAGGCGGCAGTCAGGCCGGGCATGACCACCGCCGAGCTGGACGCGGTTGGCGCGGCCTTTCTGGCCCTGCACGGCGCGCGCTCCGCGCCGATCCTGGCCTACAATTACCCCGGCCACACCTGCATCAGCCTCAACGACGAGGCCGCGCACGCCATCCCCGGCCCGCGCGTGATTCAGCCGGGCGACCTGATCAACATTGACGTGTCGGCGGAGCTGGACGGCTACTGGGCCGACACCGGCGCCAGCATGCCGGTCCCGCCGGTGGAGCCGGCCAAACAGCGCCTGTGCGACTACACGCTCGAGGCGCTGTGGGCGGCCATCGGCGCGGCGCGCGGCGGCCAGCCGATGAACGCCATCGGGCGCGCGGTCGAGGCGGTGGCGCGGCGCGGCGGCTATCAGGTGATCCGCGAGCTGGGCGGGCACGGCGTGGGCCGCGGCCTGCACGAATACCCGCGCAGCATCCCGCACTATTTCGAGCGCCGCGCCGCCCGCAAGCTGACGCCCGGCATGGTCATCACGCTGGAGCCGTTCCTGACCACCGGCGCGATCCACGTCAGGACCGAACCCGACGGCTGGACGCTGCGCACCACCGACGGCAGCCTGGCGGCGCAGTACGAGCACACCGTCATCATCACCGACGACGAGCCGATTCTGGTCACGGCGGTGGATTAGCGGCT
>CAZDVL010000222.1:0-4353 GCA_964508745.1 uncultured Anaerolineaceae bacterium
TCACGACACCCTGCTTGGGAATTTTGTTGCCGGCCCCGGTCATGCACCGGGGCTTATTGTTTTTGTAAACTGAACAGTAACGACCAGTGGCCGGTGTCAGATGAACGGTTCATTCAGCGTGAACGAGATGCTGCGCGCAGCGCTGGCGTATGCGGAACAAAAAAAATCGGCGTTGTCCCCTGCCGAGGAAAACGCCGGTGTACCGATGATTGGCTGGAAGCCGCTCCAGCACAAGCGACTAACTTCAAATGAGATTATAGCACACTTTTAGAGACCGAAAGTATGTATCCGCCAGCCTCTTTTTCACGTCGCCCTCCACACGTAATAGACCGCCCACTGGCCCAGCCGGTGTTCGCCCACCTGCTCAAGCGCCAGCGACGCCAGAAAATCGCGCTCGGCCTGTTGCGAGTGCGGAATGTCAATTTGCAGGATACAGGCGCTCGCCGGCAGTGGGGTAGAGCCGTACCCGAACTTGCCAATATCCTCAGGCCGGATTGAGCGCCCGTTGTCCCAGGCCCCCGGCCAGACAGTCACCAGCATCTCAGAGTTTTCAGAGACGATGAACGCTGCGTTGATTGATGTTGCGTAGGCCTGGGTAGCGCCTGGGCAGGCGTCGGCCAGCCAGGCACGATAGTCCGGGCGCGATTGGGGCAGCCAGTACGTGTACAGCCCAACCAGCGCCAGCGCCAGCGTTGGGGCAAACACCAGCCGCGCGCGCGGGGTCTTCACCAGCAGGTAGGCCCAGGGGATTGTGAGCAGCAGCGCGCAGGGCAGCATGTGCCGCCAGATATAGGTGGGCCGCCAGATCACGGACAGCACGATCTCGATCACCGGCACTGCGAACATCGCCGCCAGCAGCAGCAGTCCGCGCCCGGTGAACAGCAGGTACGGGTGCATCCTCACCAACGCCAGCAGCGTGATTGCTGCCACAACCACGATCGTGAGGCCAGCGAAATCGCCCTGATTGCCGATGGTCATGGTTGTGATAGGCCAGAAGACCATACCCGCGTTGATGTATGCCCAGTGGTCCTGGGCCACGTTGGCGGCCTGGGCAAACATAAACGGAATCCAGAGCGCACCGACTGCGCCGCCGACCAGCACCGCCCTCAGCCAGCGCCGGTTCCAGTTCATTGTCAGCGCGGCCAGGCCGAACACGCCGGCGTAGAAAATCCCGGCGTTGTGAATCCAGACGATGGACGCCAGCCAGACGGTGAAGCGGCCTGGCCGGTCCTGGAGAATGGCGAGCATCATCGCCAGCACCAGGTTGACCATCAGCGCGTAGGACCGCAGCTCAGTGCTGTAGTAAATGTGGGCCGGCATCAGCGCCCAGAGCAGGGCGGTCATGTTGGCAACGTTATCGCCCAGGCCCAGCGCCTTGACCAGCCGGTGCACCAGGACAATGCCCCACAGCCCAACCAGCAGCGACGTGACGCGCAGCAGGGCAGGGCTGTCCAGAAACGCCAGCGGTTTGAGCAGCAGGTAGTAGAGCGGCGGGTGCACGTCGGCCATGATTGCCGGCCAGAAATTCGCGCCCGGCAGGTTGATGAGCCGGCTGGTGAACGTCTCGTCAAACCAGAGCGAGCCGAATATTGCCGGTATTCGCAGCAGCGCCGCCAGCCCCACGATGTAGGGCAGGGGGTTGACCAGGCTGATTCTGATACGTGTCGCCAGCGCTGCGCCAGCGGCGAGCAGCCCCGCCAGCGGGTTGATGACCGCCGCCGCCAGCGGGACGGCTGCCGGGGCGCTCCATTTGAACACGCTCCTGGCCCAGCCGCGCCGGTCGGCCAGATAGATCGCTATCGCCGTGCCGCTCCAGACCATGAGCAGCATGTACAGGTAGCCCAGGTCGTTGAGGCGCATCAGCTCAAGAGCTTCACCAAATGTTGGCATACAACCCCCAGAGCGCCACAAGCAGCAGGGCGAACATCAGGGATTCGCTGAATGACCCGGTTCTCATGCGCAGCGGGGCAGGGACCAGGTGCAGCGACCTGCTGCTCAGCGGCCAGAGTACCGGCAATCCCTGCCGGGTAAGCATATCGGCGACCAGGTGGCTGCCGTAGCCCGCCGCGACCGCCATTGCGAGCGGCCCCGGCGCGATGGCCCAGGTCGCAGCCGCTACCAGGGCCAGCGCCAGCAGTGTGTGGGTGATCCCCCGGTGTGAGAGCCAGCCCAGGCCGACGTGCCCGACAATCCCCAGCCGCTGGCGCAGTGTGCCATGAGGGTGATCTATATCAGGCAGCAGGGCGGCCAGCGCGCCAGCGCCCGCCAGCGCCAGCGGGTAGGGCGCGTTGAGCGCGTCTGCCGCCGCCAGTCCCGCGCAGGCCCCGAAAATGAGGTGGGTAGGGGCGAGCACTACATCACCACTTCTTCCACGCCCGATTATCGCCGCGCTTCTTTTTGCCCCTGCGCCGGATGCTCTTTTTCAGCTTTTTCAGTTCCATGTTGATGCCCATTACCCTAACACCTCTCTTTCTCTCTGCTCAATACGCGACACACGCCCGTTGACCTGGCGCGTCTGGGCGGCGCGGGCGGCGCGCCCAACGCGCACTGTCTCGACGAAATCACTGCTGGCCCGGCCCAGGCCGAAAGCCAGACAGAAGGTGAACAGCGGGCCGGCGACGAACAGCGCCAGCATCAGCGGGCCGGCTGACATTGACGCGATGCCCGCCACAAACGAGACGATCATCACCACAAACAGCACCGCCGCCAGGATGAACATTGTCCGGGTCATGATATGCTCTCCAGTTTCGCGCGCGCGCCCGGCAGATGGTCTATCAGGTACGTGCCGTCGCTCACCAGCGTTTGGGCCGTCAGGTTGAGGAATTTCACGCGGGACTCCGGCGTAGTTCGCTCACGGTACATTTTGAGCGTCGCGTTTTTGCCGGTATTCGCCTTGTAGAGATTACTGAACTGCATATAGGTGAGCGTGCAGGCCATAAACAGCAGCAGGTCGTTTTCGCTCTCGAATTCCGCTGTTTTGCCGCCCGGCAGTTTCACTTTGCTTGACATAGTTCCTCCTGGTCATACTCACTCAACGAGAGGGTTAGGAGAGACTTACTTGAGACGCAAGGAATAGAGCATCAAATCTCCAACTCTCTAAATCTCAAGCTGCCTCTATCTGCCCTGGCAATTCAACGAGTCGTTTAATATGCCCCTTGCCGCGCTCGATTACATAGCTCTTTCCCTCGTATTCAACTGACTCCATACGCCAAATTTCTTCTACCAGTTTCCGTGTCTGCGACTGGGATAAATCATCAGCCGCTTCATAAACATGTCGCCATGTGATGTTTCCGTTGAGATGTTTAATACTCAGCTCAATCACGCGCTCAACGGTCCACTGCTGATGCACCGTGCGGCGCGCCGCGCCCTCCGGCACGTCGAGCGGCGGCGGCGCTTCATAGTCCAGCGCCACCTTCAGCGCTTTGCTCAGGTTTTCCTGGCTGATGAACGGCGTCTGCACCTGGAAGGGGTCCGGCCCCAACTGGAAGACCATGCGCCCAGGGACGGCTGCCAGATTAGCGGCCAGGTTGTTTCCCAGGATTGTGACGCTATCGGATGATGAGGGCATTCGGCCAGAGATGCGCACGGCCAGGTTGACCTTAATAGACCCCTCGATTGCTTTTACATCCGGGCGCTGGGTACAGAGGAAGACGTGCACGCCGACTGCGCGCCCCATACGGGTCAGCTCCCGCAAAGAGGCCAGTATCTGTTTGGTCGTGTCGCCGTGATCCATGATGCTGGCCACTTCGTCAAAGACGATCACCACGCGCGGCATGTAATCGTTCGGACGGCGCGCCTGGTACTCAAACAGCGACTTGGCGATTCCGCGCGCGCGCGAAAATCGGCTGTGCATCAGCGCTTCCATTTCGTGCAGAACATCGGCCACGCCGGTTACGCTGTCTACGATTTTCCCGTGCAGGTGGGGCAGCCCCTGGTAGAAGTCAAATTCGAGGCCGCCCTTCAAATCAATCAGCACCAGCCGCAGGTCCTGCGGGGTATGCATTGAAATGAGAGTTGCAAGGCTGGCGTTGACAAAGTTGCTTTTGCCGCCACCAGTCAACCCGCCGACCAGCCAGTGCGGGTAATCGGCCAGGTTGCACCACTGAACCTGCCTGTGCAGGCCAACGCCAACACAGATAGGCAGACTCCGGTGCTGGCGCTGCGGGTAGTATTCCATCACATTGTCGAACGAGACGAAATTCATCAGGCCGTCCGCGGCGTCGAGCCGGTGCACCACGATCCAGGCCCCGTTAGCGCTCCAGCTCCCAGTAACCTGGCGCTGGCAGGTGATGGTCAGCTCGTCGAGCGTTTCCGGGTTCAGGATGTCACTGGCAATGCGGACGCCCTGGGGCA
>CAZDVL010000223.1:0-4326 GCA_964508745.1 uncultured Anaerolineaceae bacterium
CACCTGGATTTCAGCGCGTATGACGCCGACCGCGCCGAGGTCGTGGCGCGCGCCGCCGCCGCTGGCGTCACGCGGGTGCTCAACCCCGGCATTGACCTGCCGACCAGCCGCGCCGCCGTTGAGCTGGCCGCCAGCTTCGGCGGCGTGTACGCCGCGGTGGGCGTGCACCCCAACAGCAGCGCCGACTTCGCGCCCGCGCTGCTGGACGCCCTGCGCGCGCTGGCCGCCGCGCCCAACGTCGTCGCCGTGGGCGAAATCGGCCTGGATTACTACCGTGACCGCAGCCCGCGCGACCGCCAGCTCGCCGCCTTCGAGCAGCAGCTCGCGCTGGCCGCCGCGCTTGAGCTGCCCGTGATTATTCACAACCGTGACGCCAGCGACGACGTGCTGGCGGCGCTGGCGAACTGGGTTCCCGGCCTGCCGCCGGCGCTGAAAGACCGGCCCGGCGTGCTGCACTCGTTTTCCGCCTCGCCGGCAGCCGCCGAACACGCGCTGGCGCTGGGGTTCTACCTGGGTTTCACCGGCCCCATCACCTACAAAAAAGCGGACGACGTGCGCGCCGCCGCCCGCCTCGCCCCGCTGGAGCGCGTCCTGGTTGAAACCGATGGGCCGTTCCTGCCGCCGGTCCCGTTCCGCGGCCAGCGCAACGAGCCGGCGTACATCCCCTATATTGTCGAGGCGCTGGCGCAGCTCAAAGCCCTGCCCGCCGCGGACACAGCCGCCGCCACCTGGGAAAACGCGCGGCGGCTGTTCGCCATCAACGATTGAGGGCGCCTGCGCGCCCTCATATCCATTCGCCCGGAAGCAGCGCGCCTTTACAGGCTTTGCGCCTCGCCCAGCAGGTCCAGCAGCCGTTCGCGCAGGGCGTCCAGCCGTTCCTGCGTCCGCGCCGCCGCCTGTTCCTCGGTCTGCGCCACCGCCGTCTCAACAAAGGCGTTAATGTCCACCTCGTTCGCCCGCAGAATGTCGCCCAGCGTTTCGCCGTCGGCGAGCTGGCTCAGGATGTCGCTCGCGTCCAGCCCGGTCTGCTCAGCCGCCAGCGCGATGATGTCAACCCGTATGCCTGGGAACCACCCGTGTATCTCGCGTTCCCACGGGCCGCGTGCCGAGCGCCCGCGCCCCCCGCGATCCTGAAACTGGTCCCAAAGCCGGTTCGCCCACGGCCCATAGCTGCCGTTGACGGCCTCCGTCACCTGCTGCTCAACCTGCGCCAGCAGCGCCTCAGCCGTGTCCGCCGTGATGCGGCCCGCCTCGGCCGCCTGGTTGATGCGCGCGGTCGCCGCCTCCACAGCCGCCGCGATCACCGCGTCCACGTCGCCGCCGTTGGCCTCGATCAACTGCGCCAGCGTGCTGCCGTCGCGCAGCTGCTGCATGATCTCGCGCGCGTCCAGCCCGGTCTGCTCCGCCACCAGCGCCAGCACGTCGCCCACACGGCCGCCGGGGCCGGTTGGCCGGTTGCCGCCGCGCCCCTGCGCGCTCACAGCGCCCACGCTCAGGGCCAGCGCCCCCACCAGCAGCGTACCGATAACAGCCTTCTTCATGTTCATGGTTTGGGTTTCCCTTCAGCGCTCCATATTGTCGTGCCTGTTGTTATCCGTATCATGGCCGCCAATTGTTATCGGAGTGTGACCAGAACAATGAACATCTGTAAATTCCTCTGGTAAAATGCACTGCGGCAGAAAGGACGGTCGCGGGTTTGATTGACCTCTCCATCGTTATCGTCAGTTGGAACGTCAGCGCGCTGCTCGCCGCCTGCCTCGAAAGCATTTTCGGGCAGCCCGGCGCAGACGGCGCCGGCCCGCGCCTCGAAGTCATCGTCGTGGACTCCGCCAGCGCCGACGACACGGTGACGCTGGTGGCCGCGCGCTTTCCGCAGGCGCGTCTGCTGCCGCAAAGCGAGAACCTGGGCTTCGTGCGCTGCAACAACATCGGGCTGGCGGCGGCGCGGGGCCGCCACCTGCTGCTGCTCAACCCCGACACCGAGGTTGTTGGCGGCGCGCTGGCGCAGATGGTCGCCTTTCTGGACGCCAACCCGGACGCGGGCATCGTCGGGCCGCGCACGCTCAACACCGACGGCACGACCCAGTCCACCCGGCGGCGCTTCCCCACCGTCGCGCTGGCCTTCTTCGAAAGCACGTGGCTTCAGCGCTTCGCCCCGCGTCCCATGCTCGACCGCTTCTATGTGGCTGACGCGCCGGACGACGCCGCGCTCGACGTGGACTGGGTGCAGGGGTCCGCGCTGATGGCCCGGCGCGCGGTCTACGACGAAATCGGCGGCCTGGACGAAGGCTTCGTCATGTTCTCCGAAGAACTCGACTGGTGCCGCCGGGCGAAGGACGCGGGCTGGCGCGTGGTCTACCTGGGCAGCGCGCGCATCGTGCATCACGGCGGCGGCAGCACCGGCCAGGTCGTGGCGCGCCGCCACATCCACTTTCAGCAGAGCAAGCTGCGCTACTATCGCAAGTATCACGGCTGGGCGGTCGCGCAGCTTCTGCGCGCCTTTCTGCTGCTCAGCTACGCCTGGCAGCTCGCGCTTGAGGGCGCGAAAAGCGCCCTGGGCCACAAGCGCGAGCTGCGCCGCCAGCGCATCGGCGCGTACTGGCAGGTGCTGCGCTCCGGGTTGAAGGTAAGCTGATGCGCGTCGGCATTGTCACCGGCGAATTTCCACCGCTGCGCGGCGGCGTCGGCGCGTACACTGAGCTGCTGGCGCGCCACCTGGCCGCAGCCGGCCAGCAGGTATTCCTGTTCAGCCGCGCCGGGACGCAGGCCGCCGGCCTGCCGCTCGACGCGCGCGTTACCGGCTGGGGGCCGGGCAGCCTGCGCGCCGTCGCCCGCTGGGCCAGCGACAACCGCCTCCAGGTTATCAGCCTCCAGTTCCAGACCGCCGCCTTCGACATGTCGCCCTGGGTGCATTTCCTGCCCGGCAGCGCCGGCGCCCCGGTCGTGACAACCTTCCACGACCTGCGCTTCCCTTATCTGTTCCCCAAGGCCGGCCCGCTGCGCCCCTGGATCGTCATGCGCCTGGCCCGCGCCTCGGCGGGCGTGATCGTCACCAACCACGAGGACGAGGCGCAGGTGCGCCACCTGCCCCACGCCGCCCTGATCCCCATCGCCAGCAACATCCTCGCGCCGCTGCCCGACCCCTTCGACGCCGCGCCCTGGCGCGCGCGGGCCGGGGCCGCCCCAGACGATTTCCTGCTGGGCTATTTCGGCCTGCTCAACCGCAGCAAGGGCCTCGACACGCTGCTGGCGAGCCTGGCGGAGCTGCGCGCGAGCGGCGTCCCGGCGCGGCTGGTCATCATCGGCGGCGAGACTGGCTCCAGCGACCCCTCCAACGCCGCCTATGCCGCCGAGATTCAGGCGCTGATCGCGCGGCTGGGGCTGGCCGCCTGTGTCCATTTCACCGGCTACCTGGAGGATGAAACCGCCGTCGCCAGCTTCCTGAAGGCCAGCGACATCGTGGCGCTGCCCTTCCGCGACGGCGTGTCGTACCGGCGCGGCAGCCTGATGGCCGCCATCCGCTACGGCTGCCCCATCGTCTCGACCACGCCGCGCGTCGCGATTCCGCCGTTCCAGGACGGCAGCCTGCTGCTTGTCCCCCCCGGCGACAGTGCGACACTGGCGCGCGCGCTGCGCCGCTGCTGCGAGACGCCGGCGCTGCTGGCCGAGCTGCGCCTGCAGGCCGAAAACCTGAAGCGCCTGTTCGAGTGGCCGCAGATCGCGGCTGACTACGCTGGCTTTTTCGAGCGCGTGCTGGGGGCGCAGCCGTGACCGCCCGCCGCCTCGCGCTGCCCGCGATTCTGCTGGCGTACACGGCGCTGGCGCTGCTGTACAGCGTCGTCTCGCCGCCGTTTGAGGTGTCCGACGAGCTGTGGCACTACCCGCTGGTGCGCCACCTGGCGCAGAACGGCTTACAGCTTCCGCCGCAGGACCCGGCCAGCGTCGGCCCCTGGCGGCAGGAAGGCAGCCAGCCGCCGCTGTACTATTTCATGGCCGCCCTGCTGACCGCCGGCGTGGACACGTCCGACATGGACGCGGTCCGCCGCATCAACCCGCACGCCGACATCGGCATCGTGCGGCCCGACGGCAACGTGAACATGATCGTGCACCGCGCCGAAGCCGAGGCGTTCCCCTGGGCCGGCGCGGCGCTGGCGCTGCACCTGGCGCGCTTCCTTTCGGTCGCCCTGGGGCTGGGAACCGTGCTCGTCAGCTATCACCTGGCGCGCGCCATCTTCCCCACCGAGCCGGCCGTCCACCTGGGCGCGGCGGCCCTGACCGCCTTCCTGCCCATGTTCCTGTTCATCGCCGGCTCGGTCAACAACGACA
>CAZDVL010000224.1:0-4306 GCA_964508745.1 uncultured Anaerolineaceae bacterium
ATGGGCAACCTGCGCTGGGGCGCGGTGTGCCTGGCGCAGGCCAACCGCCACCTCTCCGGCGTGGATCGCAGCGTCGAGTTCGCCAGCCTGGGCCGCCGCTCCGCCGAGATGCAGCTTGAGCTGCTGCGCCTGATCGAGGACCAGCTTTAGACGCGCGCCGCTTCCGGCCAGCCGCGGCGCGGCCACACCTCCGCCATAATCTCCTGCGCCGCGTCATACGACGGAACCAGCGGGTTCATCAGGAACGCCTGCAGCAGCAGGTCCGCCGAGTCGTCCAGGATCGCGCTCACCAGCGTCTGCTCATAAGCGGCGTTGGCCTGCAGCAGCCCCAGCATGGACGGCGGCGGCAGGCGGCGCGGCCTGGGCGCGCGGATTTCGCCATCCACAATGTCCGCCGTTATCTCAACAATGCTGTCATCCGGCAGGCCGTCCACGCGCCCGTCGTTGGCGATGTTGACCGCCAGCCGCGCCGGCACGCCAAACGCCAGCGCCGCCAGCACCGGCAGCACGACCGCCTCATACCACAGCGCCGAGCGCCGCGCGACCGCCTCCGGCTTGCCCGGCCCCTGGTGCTGCGCGTAAGCGGCCAGCAGCTCTGTCTCAAGCTGCTGAAGCTCGTGTGCCCTGGGCTGGCCGGCGCGGCGCTGCTTCGCCAGCATCCGATCCGGGTGAAAGAAGTAGCGAAAATACGGGTGCGGCAGCGCGCCGACAGCGCGGCCAACCTCCGGGGCCAGGCCCAGCGCGGCGCAGGCGGCATCGTCCGCCAGCACGTCCGCCAGGCGCTCCACGCCCTCCACCCGCGCGCTGGTGATCCAGCCGAAGTGGTGCATCCCGACATACTGTACATCCACAGCGTCAGCCGCCGCGCCCAGCGACCGGGCGGCAACCTGATGCATGGTGTACGGCGCGTCGCACAGGCCGATCACCTTCAGGCGCGTCCGCTGGGCGACCGCGCGCTGCACGACGCTGCTGGGGTTGCTGAACGTGATCAGCGTGCAGCCCGGCGCGTACAGCTCAACAGCGCGGCACAGGTCAAGCACGACCGGGACCGTGCGCAGCGCGTTGGCGGCGCCGCCCGGCCCCACCGTTTCCTCGCCGGGAATATCCCAGCGGTGCGGGAACACCTCATCGTAAGCGCGCGCCGCCAACCCGCCTACGCGCACCTGGTTCAGCACGAAGTCCGCGCCGCCGAGGGCCTCGCGCAGGTCGGTGGTCAGCGCGACCGACAGGCCCGGCACAGCCTCCGCCATGCGCTGGCACACGCGCCCGACGCGCTCCAGTTTGGCGGCATCGCGCCCGTGCAGCACCACCTGCAGCCGCCGCTGGCCGTCCATATACGCGGCAGCGGCGCTGATAAGCTCTGGGGCGGCAATCGAACTGCCGCCCAGCACCGTGAATTTGACCATCACGCGCTACCCGCGCGTTTCAAAGAAAGCGCGCACCCGGTCAATCACGTATTCCTGTTCCTCAGCCGTCAGCTCCGGGAACACGGGCAGGTTCAGTATCTCCAGGCGGCTGCGCTCCGCCACCGGGAAGCTGCCTTCGCCCAGCCCCAGGTGCGCGTAGGCTGGCTGCAGGTGAATGCTGTTCGGGTAGATGATCTGAATGCCAACCCCGCTGTCCGTCAGCCACGTGGCCAGCGCGTCCCTGATGGCAGGGTCCACGCGCAGCGTGTACATATAATACACGTAGCGGTCGCAGTAAGGCTTCGTCGGCGGCGTTACGACCGGCAGGCCGGCAAAAGCTTCGTTATAGCGCTGGGCGATGCGCGCGCGCGCCGCGTTCCAATCGTCGAGGTGGCGCAGCTTGACGCTGAGGATCGCGGCCTGCACTTCGTCAAGGCGCTGCTGGTAGCCGATAAACTCATGCGTGTGTTTGACGCGCTGGCCCATATAGCGCAGCATCTTGACCTTATCGTACAGCTCCGCGTTGCTGAGCGTCACCGCGCCGCCGTCGCCGTATGCGCCCAGGTTTTTGCTGGGGTAGAAGCTGAAGCAGCCAATATCGCTCAGGCTGCCGGTCTTGCGCCCCTTGTACAGGGCGCCGTGCGAGTGCGCCGCGTCCTCAATCACCCACAGCTTATGCGCCCTGGCGATTGCGTTCACGCCGTCCATGTCCACCGGGTGACCATAGAGGTGCACGGGCAGAATCGCCTTCGTGCGCGGCGTGATAGCCGCTTCCAGCCGCGCCGGGTCCAGGTTGAGCGTGTCCGGGTCCACATCCACAAATACCGGCGTCGCGCCGACATATGAAATGGCGAAAATTGTGGCGATGTAGGTGTTGGGCACGCTGATTACTTCGTCGCCCGGCCCCACGCCGCAGGCGTGCAGCGCCAGGTGCAGCGCCTCGGTCCCGTTGGCGATTCCCAGGCACATTTCGGAGTCGCAGTAGGCGGCGTACTCCTCCTCAAACTGGCGCATAAACGGGCCGAGCGTGTAGCGGCCCGTGGGCCACACTTTCTCGACAGCGTCCCTGACCTCAGCGGCAATCGTCTGGTACTGGCGTGTCAGGTCCTCGTTAGGGATGGTTATAGCAGGGGAGGAAACGGTCATTTTTTCACCTCATTGCTGTCAGGATACAGATCAATGTTGAGCGCCGCCCAGGCCGCGCCGTACAGCCCGGCATACTCACCCAGTGCGCTCGGCCGGATGGGGATGCTGCGCGCGGCCCAGTAGTTGAGGTGCTGCTGCACCGACTGGTTCAGCGGCGCTTGCAGCAGCTCAAACGCACCCGCGCCCACCCCTCCCCCTATGATAACCGCCTGTGGGTCCAGCAGGGTAATGACATTTGCCAGACCAATTCCCAGATAAAAGGCGCTTTCGGCAATAATTTCGCGCGCAACGGCGTCGCCCGCCTGCGCCGCGTCCGTGACCTGCTGGCCCGTGATGCCCGCAGCACACTGGCTCAGCGCGGTGGCGCGCCCCAGCTTCACCGCGGCTTCCGCGCGCCGGCTGAGCGCCAGCCCGGAGGCGAGCGCCTCCAGGCAGCCGTGTTTGCCACAGCCGCACAGCGGCCCGCCGGGCAGAATAACCGTATGGCCCAGCTCGCCGGCCACGCGGTGCGCGCCGTGCACAATGCGCCCGTTGAGGACGATGCCCGCGCCGACGCCGGTCCCCACAATCACAAAGAGGAAATGCTCCAGCCCCCGGCCCGCGCCCTGCCAGAATTCGCCCAGCGCCGCCGCGTTGGCGTCCATCTCCAGCACAACCGGCAGCCCCAGGCGCTGCGCCGCCAGCCGGCTCAGGTCAACATCGCGCCAGCCCAGGTTGTGCGTCATCGCGATCACGCCGCTGGCGGCGTGCGGCACGCCGGGGCTGCCCAGGCCCACCGCCGTCACGTCATCGCGCCGGCGTCCGCTGGCCGCCAGCAACTTGTCCAGCAGGCCGGCCAGGTCATCGAGCACGGCGGCGGGCGCGGCGCGCGCGCCAATCAGGTGCTTCTCTGCCGCCAGCAGCCGGCCCTGGTGGGTAAACAGCCCGGCCAGCGTCTTGGTGCCGCCCAGGTCGCAGGCGAGTACGAGGGGTTCATTCATCGCGCCGCTGGTCCCCAGTGAAGTTTCTGCCTGCCGCGCCTACACGATCACGCCCAGCGCTTTGCCCACCTGCTCGAAGGCCGCCAGCGCCTGTTCCAGGTCGTCGCGGCTGTGCGCGGCGCTGTTCATCACGCGGATGCGCGCCTTGCCCTGCGGCACGGTCGGAAAGCCGATCGCCATCGCGAACACGCCGGCCTCGAACAGCGCCCGGCTGAACTGCTGCGCCAGCGCCGCCTCGCCCAGCATCACCGGCACGATCGGCGTCTGGCTGAAGCCGGTGTCGAAGCCCAGGTTCTGCATTTCCGTGCGGAAGAACTCAGCGTTGTCCCACAGGCGCGTCACCAGCTCGTCAGAGCTTTCGAGCATGTCAACCGCTTCCAGACAGGCGGCCACGTCGGGAACCGTCATGGCGCTGGAGAACAGGAACGGCCGTCCGCGCTGGCGGATCCAGTCAATGATGACCTGCTTGCCGGCCACCATCCCGCCGACCACGCCGAACGCCTTGCTCATCGTCCCTACCTCGACATCCACCTTGCCGTGCAGCCCGAAATGGTCCACGATGCCGCGCCCGCCCCGGCCCAGCACGCCTTCGCCGTGCGCGTCGTCCACCATCAGCAGAATATCGTGTTCGCGCGCGACCTCATACAGCGCGTCCAGCGGCGCGATGTCGCCGTCCATGCTGAACACGCCGTCGCTGATAATCAGCCGCCGCCCGTACTCCGTCGTCTCCGCGATCTTACGCCGCAGGTCGTCCACGTCGTTGTGCGCGTAGGC
>CAZDVL010000225.1:0-4286 GCA_964508745.1 uncultured Anaerolineaceae bacterium
CCATGATCGAACGGGTGAAGCCGTAAACGGCGTTGGTCGGCTCGCCGGCGCTGGTTGAGAACTGGCGCAGCGGCAGGCCGAAGAACTGGCGGTAGGCCAGGGCGTGACCGTCTACGACGTAGAACAGGGGGCGGTCAGACATGGGCGGTTTCCTCCGCTGGCGCGAACAGATGGGCTAAAATTATACCAGCGCGCCGGGGCGCGGCGCTAGCGCCGGCCCAGCAGCCGCGCCAGCACGCCGCCCAGCCAGCCCAGCAGGTGTTTATCCGCCTCGGCCGCTGGCTGGGGGGCCTGTTCGCGGGCGCGGCGCGCCAGCTCGCGCGGGGTGAGCGCGGCGTCGTCGCCGGCGGCGTACTGCGCCAGCGGGTCGGCGGCGGGGTCGCGCTGGGCGGCCTGGTCGCGCATCTGGCGCGGCGTCAGGGGCGGCGCTTCCGCTTCAGCGTCGTCTGCCGCGGTGGGCGCGGGCGGCGCGCTGGGCGTGTAGCCGGCCAGCTCGCTGGTGATTTCGTTGGTTTCGCGGCTGCGCAGGGCAGGCCGCTGGGTGTTGAAGTAGCTGACGACATCCACCTGAACGCCGTCGCGGCTCAGGCGTTCCAGCGCGGCGGCGGTCGTGCCGAAGGCGAAGTACAGCGGCGGAAAGCGCCGGTCTGCCAGGGCCGCGCGCAGCAGCGCCAGCCCGTCGGCGTTGAACGGGATAAACAGCCGGTCGTCGGCCAGCCGGGCCACAAATTCCTCGATCAGCCCGGCGTCCACGCCCGCCGCCGGCGTGTCCTCGGCCGCGAACGCCGGCCAGGGGTGCTCAGCGGACGGCGCAGGCTCCAGGCTTTCGATGTCGGGCAGGCCCGCCGCGATGTCGAGCAGGGCGCGCTGCTGGTCGAGGATGTGCGGCAGCGCCAGCGCGAAATGGCGCGCCTGCGTCCGCCGGGCGGCGACGCCTTCCAGCACGGGGATGGCGCGCCCGGCGTGCGTGCGGCGGCTGGTGTAGTGCCGCAGCAGCAGCACATAGCCGCCCAGCGGGAAACAGTAGAGCGCGGGCCAGGCCGCCGTCAGCGGCGCCGTGTCGCCGGCGGCGGCGAACGCCCCGGCCAGCGCGCTGACCTCGTGGTTGGTCAGGTCGCGCGGGCGGACGAAGGCCGTGAAGTCGCGCCGGTGGCTGCGCGTGAACAGGAACGTTTCGTAATACATGGCGCGGCGGCTTAGGCCGGGATGAGCGACCGCATCTTCTTGTTGGCGACCGCCGTCACCGCGCGGATTTTCGGCTCCAGCGTTTGCAGCTTCTCCGCGACCTGCTGGCGTTCCTCGTGAAGCTGGCGCACGGTGCGCCCGCGCAGAATCTTGTTGAGCACGTTGCGGTTCATGCGCGCCAGGCGCGCCTCCAGGTCGGCCTCCTGTTCCTCCAGGTAGAGCGCGGTGCGGTCGAGTTCGTTGCCGATGGCGTAGAGGAAGGGGTAATGCACGTTGACCGGCTGCGGCGTGCTGTCCAGGTTCATCGTCGCCAGGTCATAGCCCTGGCCGGGCGTGGCGACGCTGGCGTTGCCCTCGCCCACAATCGAAACCGGGATCATGGCGGCGGGGAAAAGCCAGGGGCGCAGGCTGCTGGTGCGGGCGCGCTGTTCCTCGACAAAACCCACCACGCCGCGAAAGACCTCGCGCGAGCGCTCGAACAGCGCCTGATAGTTGTTCTCCTTGAAGGCGGCTGGCAGCACGTCGGCTTTGGTCAGCACCAGCGTGGTGGTGATGCCGCTGTGGACGCCTTCGCCGCGCACCGCCTCTTTGAACTTGTAGGTGTTGAGCAGGTTGTAGATGTAGGTGGACGACGTGAGCATCTCCGCTTCCATCGTCGGGCGGGTGGCGATCACGTGCGCGTCGGCGACGACGATCACGGCGTTGCTTTCCTGGATGTCGGCGTGAAGCTGCGCCGCCTCGTCGCTTTCGTCGGTGGGCAGGTTGACCGCGCCGCCCTGGTAATCCACCCAGCGGAAATCGGTAATGTACTCGTTGTTGAACAGCAGCCTGAAGCGATCCTCGCGCCGGCCCATGGTCGGCGCGGGCCAGCGGCGCGCGATCACGAAGTCGCGCCAGGGGTTGAGGTATTTGGTGGCGGTGTTGGCGTCCTCGGCCTCGATGCGGAAGCCGTCAATGCCGGTCGCCATCAGGTACAGCAGGGCCAGGGTGTAGGTTGTCTTGCCCTGCCCGGACCCGCCAAACAGTGTGATTTTGAGGGCCATGAATCCACCTTGCTGGTGCGCTGGTCGAACAGGTAAGAGGGTAGCCTGTTCGCGGCAGGGCGTCAATACGCGCCGCCGCGCAACGCGGCACGCCGGTTTTGCGTATATTTTCACGAATGCACGTGGGGGTACGAACGCTCGCGGCGCTGGCGGGGCGGCCTGAACAGCGTCCGCCGCCGAAATTTCAGGCGGAAGTGAGGGGGTACAGATGCTGACACAGGAAGCGCGGCGGATACAACACACAGCGCCTGGCCTGCTGGCTGGACTCAAGCTGCTGCACACGCTGGTCTTTGTGGTCGAATCGGCCGCGATTGTCTACATCGTCGGCTGCGCCGTGACCGGCCAGCAGGACTCGTGGCTGGCGCTGGCCGTGGTGCTGGTGCTGGCCGAGACGGCCGTGTTTCTGGCTAACGGGGCGCGCTGCCCGCTGACGGAGCTGGCGCAGCGGCTGGGCGACCCAACCGGCAACGATTTCGTCGCCGACATCTTCCTGCCCGCGCGCTTTGCCCCGCTGATTCCGCGCGTGTGCGGCGCGCTGGCGGCGGCGGGCCTGCTGGCGCTGCTGGCGCGCGCGCTGGTTCACTGAGCTGGCGCTGCCCTCACTCTGAGCCGCCGCCCAGCGACGGCGCGTGTTTGCGCACGGTTTCCTCGCCCAGTTTATCCGCCAGCTTTCTGCGCAGCTTAGGCGTTTCTTCCGCCCATTTGTCCCGAAGCTGTTCCTTGGTGGCGCGGCGTCCGTCGCCGGGGTGGGCGTTGACGCCCTGCGCGACGGTGGGCGCTGTCAAAATCAGGCGCGTGACCTGGGGGCTGCCGCAGGCGGGGCAGGGCGGCGGCGGGTCGTCGAAGCCGTGCCGCGCCTCGAACGTCTGCGCGCACTGCTGGCACTGATAGTCGTACAGGGGCATGCTCACTCGCTCCTTGCGTGCTGTATCAACACAGCATACAACTGATCTGACGGCCTGACGTGCCCGATTGTTACGCGCCGCGCCGGGCGACGACCTCGGCGTAGACGGCCTCAAGCTGGTGCGTGACCGCGCGCTCGCTGAACTGTTCGACACAGTAGGCGCGGATGTGGGCGCGGTCATACGCCGCGTAGCTGGCGACCATCTGGCGCAGCGCGGCGGCCAGCGCCGCCGGGTCAGCCGCCGGCACGAGCAGCCCGGTTTCGGGCGTCACGAATGACTCTGGCCCGCCGGAGCGCGTCGCGATCACCGGCCTGCCGCAGGCCATCGCCTCCGCCAGCGTGAGGCCGAACGTCTCGACGCGGCTGGCGGACACCAGCGCGTGGCTGCGCTGAAGCGTGTCGCGCACCTGCTGGCGGCTGAGCGCGCCCAGAAATTCGACCTGGTCGGCGATGTTCAACTGCGCCGCCAGGCGTTCGAGCGGGCGGCGCTGCGGCCCGTCGCCGCCGACCAGCAGCCGCGCCGGCTGGCCGCGAAACGCCTCGGCGAAGGCGCGCAGCAGCCCGGCGTGGCCCTTGTTGCGCAGCAGCCGCGCGACGATGGCGAAGGTAAACGGCGACAATGGCGGCTCGCTGGCGGGCGGCGCGAACAGCTCTGTGTCCACGATGTTGTTCATCACGCCCACCGGCACGCCCGGCGCGCAGGCTTCGAGCGCGCGCGCCAGCGCCGCGCTCACCGCGAAACAGGCGTCGGCGTGCGCCAGCGTGTGCCGGATGCGCGGGCGCTGGTCGGGCATAATCCAGCGCGGCGACAGGTAGGTAAAGGCGTGTTCCGTCAGCACGAAGGGCACGCCGCGCGCCTGCCCGATGGCGGCGGCCACATAGCCACCGTAGAGGACGCTGTGCGCGTGGAGCACATCCGGCTGGCCCTGGTCGCGGCAGTAACGGTCGAAGGCGGCCAGCGCCAGGTCGCCGCGCCGGGCCGGCAGCAGCGCCGCCGGCCAGCCCCACCAGCGCAGCCGGTAGATCGCCAGCCCGGCGTCGTCTTCGATGTCGAGCGCGTCTGCCGGGCGCCGCCAGTTGGCCGCCGTTTCGCGCAGGCCGTTGCGCGTGCGCAGCCGGCTGGGCGGAATCAGCAGCCCGACCTGGTGGCCGGC
>CAZDVL010000226.1:0-4269 GCA_964508745.1 uncultured Anaerolineaceae bacterium
GCGAAACCGGCCCAGATACCAGGCCGTCCACCCAGTCGAGCAGCGGGGCGCTCACATTGGCGGTGAACTGGAACACCAGCCACATCAGAGCCAGGAAAACGGGCAGGCCCCAGACGCGGTGGGTGATCACGCGGTCGGCACGCTCTGAGAAGGAAACGCCGCCGCCGGTCTGCGTCACGGCCTGGCCCACCGCCCGCCCGATGAAGGCGTAGCGGGCGTCGGCGATGAGCAGTTCCGCGTCGTCGTCGAGCGCGGCGGCCAGGCGGTCGGCGGCGGCCTGTGCCGCCGCGCGCAGCTCAGCATGAACCGGGATGGCCGCGTCGCCCTCCAGCAGCCTGAGCGCCAGCCAGCGCGGGTTGTAGACGGCGCTCAGGGCCGGGTCAGCGGCGACCTGCGCCGCCAGCGCGGCCAGCTCGGCCTCTGGCAGCGGGCCGTAGTCCAGCGCAAAGGGGGTGTGATCGCCGCTGCCGGCGGCGTGGGCTATCGCGCCCTTCAGGGCGTCCACGCCGGCGCTCTGGCTGCCCACCGTTTCGATCACCGGCGCGCCGCCCAGCAGCGCGCCTAACTTCGCTGTGTCAATGTGCAGGCCGCGCGCGCGGGCGGTGTCGGCCATGTTCAGCGCCAGGATCGCCGGCGCGCCCAGCTCAAGAATCTGGAGCGCGAGGTACAGGTTGCGCTCCAGGTTGGCGGCGTCCATGACGACCACCACGGCGTCGGGCCGTTCGTGCACGATAAAGTCGCGCGTGATGATTTCCTCGACAGAGCAGGCCGCCAGGCTGTACGTGCCGGGCAGGTCCACCAGCAGCACCTCGCGCCCGTTGATCAGGACGCGGCCCTCTTTTTTCTCAACGGTCTTGCCGGGCCAGTTGCCGGTGTGCTGGTGCGCGCCGGTCAGGGCGTTAAAGAGCGTGCTTTTGCCAACGTTGGGGTTGCCCGCCAGGGCGATTGAGAAGGTGTGGGCGGCCATAGAGTTCCAGAGGGCGTTAGCGCGGTCAGATTTCAAGGGCGATGGTGAGGGCTTCGGCCCGGCGCAGCGCCAGGTGATAGCCGCGCACGCGGTACTGCACCGGGTCGCCCAGGGGGGCGGTTTTGATCATGGTGACGGCGGCGCCGCGCACAAATCCCATGTCGAGCAGCCGGCGGCGCAGCGGCCCGCTGCCGCCAATGTGCCGGATCACGGCGGTTTCGCCGGGGCGAAGCTGGTCAAGAGTGCGCGGGGTGGCGGTCATGTTGGGTGGCCCTTGTGCATCGCTACTACCGCCAGTTTACGGGACAGCGGGCGCAGACAAGAGTGACGGACGGCCTGAAGTTTTCGCTGTTTGTCACTTTACAGGCGTTCAGAAATATTTATAGCGGGGTAATTTTAGTGCTTCGCGTCTGTATAAACCGGATGCACGCAGCGCGCAGATCAGATTAACCCAGGTTAATTTAATTCCTGCTCTGGGCGGGGGCCGGCGCGGTGTGCGGAATCTGCACGGTGAACGTCGTGCCCTGGTTTTCGACGCTGCGAAAGCGGATCTCGCCGCCGTGCAGCTCCACATTCTGCTTGACGATTGACAGGCCCAGCCCGGTGCCGGCGATGCTGGCGGTGTTGTGGCCGCGGTGAAACGGCTGGAACAGGTAGGGCTGGTCGGCTTCGGGGATGCCGATGCCCTCATCCTGCACCACAAGCTCGACCCCGCCCTCAACCGCGCGCACGGTGACGCGCACGCGCGTGCCCGACGGCGAGTATTTGACGGCGTTGGCGATCAGGTTGGTGACGATGTGCTGCAGCAGCCGGTAATCAGCCTGGATGTGCAGCTCTGGCGCTTTCGCCTCCAGCGTGATCTGGTGCTGGTCGCGGTCCGTCAGGCGGATGTGCTCAACCGCGTGCGCGCACAGGCTGACAATGTCCACGTCCTCCGGGTTGAAGGGCAGCCGGCCGGCATTCCCGCGCAGGATGGACATCACGTCCTCCAGCAGCGACACCATGCTGAACACCTGGAAGCTGATGTCGGCCAGCCGTTCGTCAATTTTCTCGCGTGAGATGCGGTCGAAATAGTGCTGGATGATGTCTACCGAGCTGGACACAATCGCCAGCGGCGTGCGGAATTCGTGCGACACCATGGACATAAAACGTTCGCGCAGCTCTGTCAGCTCGCGCTGTTTGGCCAGCTCCAGCTCCAGCGTCTGGGTGTAGAGGCGCTGTTCCTCAAGCTGGTAGCGCTGGGTGACATCGCGCGCCAGCGCGATGCGCGCCGGGCGACCTTCGAACACCGAAGCGTGCCCGAAAACCTCCATGTTCATGATCGCACCGTCCTTGCGCATCTGCCGCCACTCCATCGGGGCGCTGCGCTCTGGCCTGAGCTGCGAGATGATGCGCGCCAGGCGGGTGCGGTCTTCGGGGATGCTGAGGTCGGTTACGCGCATCCTGGAAAGCTCGTCGCGGCTGTAGCCGTACTGCGCGATCATCGCCTCGTTTGCCGCTAAGAAGCGCAGCGTCGCCGGGTCATACACCCACATGGGAAGCGGGTTGTTTTCGAACAGCATCCGGTACTGTTCTTCCTTCTGCGCGAGCGCGTCCTCGGTCTCTTTCAGCCGCGTGATATCCCGCCCGACCGCCTGGATCAGCACGACTTCGCCGCGCTGGTTGACGATGCCCTGGTCCACCCACTGGATATAGCGGCGGGTGCCATCAGGGTCAATCGCGGGGAATACGCGCACGGCGTGGCGCGGGTCGCGCACGATCTCGGCGATGCGCTCGCGGATGGCGTCGTGCATTTCCGGCGCGGCCAGCGGCAGGTAGCTTGCCCCCAGCAGCTCCTCGCGCGGTTTGCCGAAAAAGCGGCAGTAAGCGTCGTTGGCGTACACCAGGGTTGTGTCGGGGGAGTAGCGGCACACCATGTCAATCTGGCTCTCGACGATGGCGCGAAAGAAGGCTTCGTTTTCGTACAGCGCCTGCTCGGTGCGGCGGCGGCTGGTGATGTCGCGCGTGATGGTGAGCAGTGTCTCGACGCTGCCGTCGGGCGCGTGTTCAGGGGCGATGCGCACCTCCAGGTAGCGCGTCTGGCTGCGCAGCGGAACTTCGAACTGCACCCATTGTTCCACGCCGTCCGCGAAAACCCGGCGCGCCTCCTCAATCAGATAGCTGAGCGTCTGCGGCGGCAGCCTGAGGTCGCGCAGGGGGATGTCCGCCGGCGCGTCGGCGCCGAGCCGGAGCTGGCGGCGCAGCGCCGGGTTAAAATAGATCAGGTGCAGGTCGCGGTTGAGGCGGCCAACCGCGTCCGGGTTGTTTTCGACCAGCGTGCGGAATTCCTGCGCGCGCCAGCGCAGCGCCGTCTCATCCTTTTTGCGCTGCGTGATGTCGCGGAAATAAACGGAGATGCCGCCGTCCGCCGGGTAGGCGTGGACCTCGAACCAGGCCGCGAAAGGCACGAAGTAGGCGTTAAACCGGGCCGGCGTGTCGGTCGCCACCACCCGGTGATACTGCTCATAGAACTCGGTGTCCACCGCCGCCGGAAATTTGTCCCAGACGCTGCTGCCGAGCAGGCTGTCGGCGCCGATGCGCAGCAGATTCTCGGCCTCGGCGTTGACATAGGTAAAGCGCCACTGGCTGTCGAGGGCGAAAAAACCGTCGCTGATGCTCTCCAGGATAGTGTGCGCCGCGCTGGCCTGCGCCCTGAGGCTGTTCTCAAGCTGCCGCTGGCGCGTGATGTCGCGCGCGCCGCCGTAAACGCGCCCGTCAGGCAGGGCCGTGGCGGTCCACGACAGGCATTTATACGCGCCGTCGGCGCAGCGGCAGCGGCTGACGAACCGCGCGGCGGGCTGGCCCTGGCGCAGCGCGTCGAGCGCGTCCAGCGTGCTGGTGGCGTCGTCGGGGTGGACCAGGGTCAGCAGGGGTTCCACCAGCAGATCGGCTTCGGTGTAGCCCAGCGCGGCGCAGAAGGCGGGGTTGAGGCGCAGGAAGCGGCCCTCTGTATTTGCGATGTACAGCAGCTCGGCCGAGCGCTCGAAAAAGTCGGTGCTGTCGGCCTCAGCCTGCGCCAGCAGATCGGCCAGCAGATGCTCGACAGGCTGCCCCCGGCGCTGCGCCAGGGCAGCTATTCGTTCATACAGCGGCGGCGGCAGCGAAAAAGACATCAGGCTTTGTGGATCTCCAGACTGACCGGGCGGGAGCGGCACACAGCCAGGCGACACGGCGCATGACGCTGTTGTAATCATAACCCGAAATTGAAGTGATGCGTATTAACAAAACTGCGCGGCAGTTCAGCTCTCACCCCTCTGGCGCTG
>CAZDVL010000227.1:0-4219 GCA_964508745.1 uncultured Anaerolineaceae bacterium
CCGCTGTCACCAGTACAGCTTTCAGCCCGGCGGCTGGAAGCTGTCTTTGTGTCCGGCGCGGTCAGCAGCAGGCGGGGTTCAGGCATGTTCAAACGCATTCAATCACTGCGGCGGGGGCAGCGGCTGGTCGTGTTTATTCTGCTGTTCGGCGGGGCGGCGCTGCTGCTGGCGGCGGCCAGCCTGGCCGTTATCCTGCTGATTATCAACACCGGCGAGCGCCCGCAGGCGCGGGCGGCGGCCCCCGGCGTGACCGTGCGCGAGTTCGCGGCCCTGCCGGACGACGACGCCTACCCGGCCAGCGTCGCCGCCGCGCCGGACGGCAGCGTTTACAGCGGCAGCTATGTCACGGGCGCGCTGTGGCGCGTCGCGCCGGACGGCAGCCTCAGCGAGCTGGCCGGCACGCGCGGCGTCCTGGGCGCGGTCAGCGGCCTGACGGCGGGGCCGGACGGCGCGCTGTACGTCGTTTACCTGAGCGGCCCGGCGCTGGCGGCGGTGGGCGGCGGCGTGGCGCGCGTGGCGCCTGACGGCCAGATCACAACGTTCGCCGCGCCCGCGGGCGGCCTGCTGCTGCCCGACGACATCGCGCTGGACGCGCAGGGCCGCGTCTACGTCAGCGACCGTGGCCGCCGCGCCGTGCTGCGCTTCGCGCCGGATGGCAGCGCCGGGGCTGTCTGGTGGACGCCGCCCGTGCCCGACGGCGGGACGCCCGCCGCGCCGACCGGGCTGGCCTACGACGCCGCGACCGACACGCTGATCGTGACCGACAGCCACCTGGACGACATCTACCGCCTGAGCCTGGACGGGCAGCTTGTCGAGACGCTGTACGCGCAGGCGGGCCGCCCCGACGCGCCCGGCCTCGACGGCGTGACCGCCGCGCCCGACGGCGCGATCTACGCCGCCGCGCGCGCGCAGAACCGCGTCGTCGGCGTGGTGGGCGGCGCGCTGGTCACGCTGGCCGAGGGCTTTCGCGGCGTCAGCGACGTGGACTACCGGGCCGGCCGCCTGTACGCCGCCAACTTCGATTCGTTCTCGCTGGTGGTTTCGGCGCTGCAGCCGCGGCTGCCGTTCGCGCTGGACGTGATCGAGCTGGCGGAGTAGGGCGCGGCCTCCCGCAGAACGTAAAATCGGCCCCGCCCGGAGCAACCGTTTGCGGCCGGCGCGCGTATAAACAGTATACTGGGGCTAGCGACGAGCAAGAGGCGGAAGCGCGTGAGCAATATTTTCGACACCCTCATCACAGTGATTCTGGGGACCATCACCACCGTCGGCAGGACAGTGACGGAAGGCGTCGCCTCCATTCAGGATTTCTTCTACGTGAAGATTTCCGGCGTGTCATTCATTGTGCTGGGGGCGCGGCAGACCGGCAAGACCACGCTGATCGAGTGGCTGAAGCACAACGCCGGCTCGATCGAGGGCTTCGAGCCGGACCCGACAGCGGCGGGCGGCGAGGTCATTGACGACTTCAGCGCGCAGTTGGGCGACGGCTACCTCAAGCTCAAGCCGCACCGTGACGTGGGCGGCGAGTACGCCATGTGGGAGACGGACTGGGTTGAGCTGTTCCGCACCGCCCAGCCCAACGGCATCATCTTCCTGATTGACCACACCGACGTACACCTGCAAAAGGACGCGCTCAACTTCGTCATGCAGATGATCGAGGACGAGCCAGAGAGCGCGCGGCGCCTGCGCGCTTTTTACATTCTGGTCAACAAGGCCGACCTGTGGGGCGCGGACGCCACGCTGGACGAGATTTTGCAGCATTACCGCAACGAGCAGAAGCGGCTGCGGGCGCTGGCGGCGCGGCTGGGCTTCAAGTGGTCGGTTTACGAGGGCAGCCTGATGACCGGCAAGGGCGTCAGGCACGCCATGCGCCAGTTCTTCGACGCCATCCGCCCGCGCGCGCGGCTGGTCGGCTGAGGCCGGGGGCGCTGTGCGGCGGCTGGCGATCGAATACGTGCTGGAGGGCCACCGGCGCGGCTACGATTTCACGTCGCCCACCGCTGGTTTCGCTGACGAGGTGCTCAAGGCCGTCTGGCGCAGCGCCATGCCGCGCGGCCAGGGCTGGAACGCGCCGGTTTACGCCGGGGCGCGCGCGCTCAAGTCGTTTCTGGTGGGCGACTTCGTGGCTGTGTCCGAGGTGGTCGTCACCGACCAGCGCGACGACGGCGGGCGCGGCGGCATCCGCCGCGCGGTGGTGGAGATCATGGGGTTTGGCGAGTACAGCGCCTACCTGGAAGGCCGCCTGCGCGCCTACCCGCCGGACGTTCGCGCCGCGCTGGAGCGCCTGCCGACGCTGGCACAGCGTGCGCGCATCCTCAAACACGCCGTGAAGCAGGGCGGCCAGCTTGTGCTGGCGCAGGCTTACGCCGGCCCGCGCGCCTGGGACGTGACCGAGGCGCTGGTGATCAAGCTGGCGCTGGCGCCGTTTTTGCCGGCGGCGCGCGGCGGGCGCATCGTGCCGTTCACGACGCTGGCGCTGGACCACCGCGAGGAGTCGCCGCTGGTGGCGCTGCCCGCCGCCAAAGCGCGCCAGCTCAAAGGCGTGCCGGTGCTGTATCTGTAGCGCCCCGCCTCACCCGCGCCGCTGCACGCCCAGGCCGGGCGCGTCCGGCAGCGCCAGCCGCCCGCCGGCGTTGTCCACGCCGGTGTAAGGGTCGTTCAGCAGCAGCAGGTTGCTGTCGAGGTCGGCATAGTCCGCCAGCGGGGCCAGGTGCGCGGCGGCGGTCACGGCGACGCTGCTCTCCACCATGCAGCCCAGCATGACGCGCATCCCGAAGGCGCGCGCCAGCGCGATCATCTGGCGGGCGGCAGACAGGCCGCCGCATTTTGCCAGCTTGATGTTGATGCCGTCCGCCAGCCCGCGCAGCGGCGCGATACTCGCCACGCCCTGCACCGACTCGTCGGCGATCAGCGGCGGCAGGCCGGGCGGCAGGTGCGTGCGCAGCGTGCGCCAGCCGTCGTAGTCGGCCCGCGCCACCGGCTGTTCGATAAACAGCATCTCCAGCTCGGCCAGCCGGGGAATAATCCACAGCGCCTGTTCCGCTGTCCAGGCACTGTTGGCGTCGGCGCACAGGCGGTGGCTGGGCAGCTCGGCGCGGGCGATGCGCGCCAGCTCAAGATCGTGCTGCATGTCGCCGCTGCCCAGCTTGAGCTTGACCAGGGGAAATAGGCGCGCCCCGCGCAGCAGGCTGCGGTAGGACACGTCGTCGTCGGCCATGGCGATGGTGAGCGAGTTGACCGGGCAGCGGGCCGGGTTGAGGCCCCACAGCCGGTACAGCGGGTGGCCCAGGCGCTGGCCCCACAGGTCATGCAGCGCCATGTCCAGCGCCGCCAGCGCCGGGGTTGAGTCGGACGGCGGCAGGGCGCTGAGGGCGTCGTGCAGCAGCAGCGCGTCAGTGCCGAGGGCGTCCTGCACGTCGGGCCGCGTCAGCCAGGACGAGACGCGCTCGGCGGTTTCGCCGTAGTAGGGCACAACGGCCGCCTCGCCCACGCCGATATGCTGGCCGTCGCTGACGTGGGCCAGCACGTTGTAGCGCGCGCTGGAGGACCCGTGCGCGATCTTGAACGGCGCTGCCAGCCGCAGCTGAAGCTGCTCGATCTGAATGCGCATCTGTGCCTCTCTCTCTCAGCCGCCGGGCGGGGCGGCATACACGACACTGCGAACACGTTCCAGCAGGGAGCCGTTGGGCGTGCCGGCGAACAGATCAAGCGTGGAGACGACCGTCGCCATCAGCGGCCCGCCGGCGGCGTGGATGACGTGCGGCTCGCCGTCCACCGCGCCCACGCACAGCATGACGTGGCCCGGCAGCCAGAGGATGTCGCCGGGGCGGGCGTGGGCGGCGATCAGCGCGCGGCGCTCGGCCAGCGGCGCGGCCGGCGGCAGGTCAAGGCGGGGCGCGCCCACCTGCCGCTGCTGGCCGCTGTTGCGCGGCAGCGCGACCCCGACCAGCGCGTACACGTCCTGCACGAGGCGCGAACAGTCGCGCCCGAACTGCTCCATGCGCATCCCGCCCCAGGCGTAAGGCTCGCCCAGCAGCGCGAAGGCCGCCGTCAGCAGCGTGCGCGGCGTGGCGGGCAGCCAGCCGCGCGCGAACGCGCCCGCCGCCCGGCTCACCGTCCCGACGGTTTCGTGCAGCCTGCCGTTGTGGGCGGCGGGCAGGCGCACGCGCCAGGCGGCGGCGCTTTCGTCCAGCAGCGGCAGGCGCGTGCCCATCTGCGGCAT
>CAZDVL010000228.1:0-4219 GCA_964508745.1 uncultured Anaerolineaceae bacterium
TGAGCAAGGGTATGCAGCAGAAGGTGCAGTTCGCGGTGACGGTGCTGCACCAGCCCGACCTGGTCATTATTGACGAGCCGTTTTCCGGCCTGGACCCGGTGAACGCGCTGGTGATCAAGCGGCTGCTGACAGACATGCGCAGCGCGGGCACCGCCGTGGTCATGAGCACGCACCAGATGCAGCAGGTCGAGGAAATGGCCGACCGCCTGCTGATGATTGACCGCGGCCAGCAGCGGCTTTACGGCCAGGTTGACGCTGTGCGCGAGCAGTACGCCGCCCACGCGATCATCGTGGAGGGCCAGGGCGACTGGGCCAGGCTGCCCGGCGTGCTGAGCGTTGAGCCGGTGCGCGCCACCAACGGCGACGGCGGCGGCAGCGTGCTGCTGCGCCTGGACGAGCACGCGACGACTGACAGCGTGCTGGCGGCCATCGCGGCGGCGGGCGACATGCGCATTCGCCGTTTCGAGCTGGCCGTGCCCAGCCTCAACGACATCTTCATTCAGGTGGTGGAGGGCCGCCATGAGTAAGATAGGGCTGGTCGCCAAACGCGAATTTCTCACCAACCTGCGCCGCCCGGCGTTTCTCATCACCGCTTTTGGCGCGCCGCTGTTCAGCGTCGGCTTCATGCTGCTGGTGTTCAGCCTGATGTTCAACGCCTCTGACGACGACGGCCTGGGCGCGGTCGGGTATGTGGACCTGTCTGGCGTGCTGGCGGCGGCGGTCGAACAGCCGGAGGATTTCGTCCGGCTGGACGACGAGGCGGCCGCGCAGGCCGCGCTGGCCGACGGCGCGGTCGGCGCGTATTTCGTGGTGGACGCAGACTATATGAACAGCGGCGCGGTGCGGCTTTACAGCCCCAGCCGCGTGCCCGAAGCCGTGACCGACGCGCTCGACGCCTTCCTGCTGGCGAACGTGCGCGACCAGCACGGCGGCCAGGACATCTTCGAGCGCATCAGCAGCCCGGTGGACATGGTGGTGCGGGTGCAGGACAGCGGGCGCACGCTCTCAGAAGGCGCGGTCGGCGGCCTGATCCTCGTGCCGACGGTGTTCGCGCTGGTGTTCTTCTTCTCGATCCAGACCTCCGGCAGCTACCTGATGTCGGGGGTTGTCGAGGAAAAGACCACCCGCATTATCGAGGTGCTTGTCACCAGCATCACGCCGCTGCAACTGCTGGTCGGCAAGGTGATCGGGCTGGGCCTGCTGGGGCTGCTGCAGATGGCGGTGTGGCTGGCCGCCGGCGCGATTTTCGTCAACTTCGGCAGCGGCATCGAGTTTCTGCAGGGCGTCACCATCCCGCTCGACCTGGTCGCTGTGACGCTGCTGTACTTCTTCCTCAGCTACTTCATGTACGCGGGCCTGCTGGCGGCCGTTGGCGCGGTCTCGAACTCGGAGCAGGAAAGCCGGCAGTTCAGCAGCATCGTGACGCTGATCGCCATCGTGCCGTTTTTCTTCGTGACCGCCTTCATCTTCAACCCGGACAGCCCGCTGGTGGTTGCGCTGACGCTGATCCCGTTCACCGCGCCGCTGTCGGCGATCCTGCGCATGAGTCTGAGTTCGATACCGGCCTGGCAGTTTGCCGCCAGCGTGCTGATTCTGCTGGTGACGACGGCGCTGGTGCTGTGGGGCGGGGCGCGCATCTTCCGCTGGTCGCTGCTGATGTACGGCAAGCGGCTCAGCCTGCGCGAACTGTGGCGGGTGGCGCGCGGCGCAGCGGGCGCGCGCATGGGCACGGCTGCGGCCAAGGAGCAGAACGCATGAACGGGCATTTGCTGCGGGTTTACCTGTACGAGCTGCGCCGCAACTTCCGGCGCAAAGGCTATCTGTTCACCACCTTCGGCGTGCCGATTATCGCGGTCGCGCTGCTGCTGGGCTACCACGCCCTCACCACGCTGACGCGGGACAGCGGCGCGCCCCAGGAGGCGCCGTCACCGGGCGCTGTGTTCGGCGTGCCGGACGACCGCAGCGCGGGGCGCAGCCTCGGCTTTGTGGACCTGTCCGGCGTGCTGGCTGACGCCAGCGACACCGGCGTGCTGGTGCGCTTCCCCGACGAGGCCGCGGCGGCGGCGGCGCTTCAGGCCGGCGAGATTGACTCGTACTACATCATCGCCGCTGATTATCTCGCCACCGGCAGCGTGACGATGGTGCTGCCGACGCTGCTGCTGAACGACATCACCGACGCGCCGATTCGCGACCTGCTCCAGGCGACGCTGCGCCAGCAGCTCGACGACGACGCGCTGTTCTACCGGCTGGCAGACCCGTCCAACATCCAGCAGGTGAACACTGAGCGCGAGGTGCCGGCGAACGCCGTGCAGGACTTTGACACGTCGTTCGTGCTGGTTTACGTGTTCGTGATCGCGCTGATGCTCAGCCTGTTCATGACCAACGGCTATCTGCTGCAGGCGGTGATCGAGGAGAAAGAGAGCCGCGTCGTCGAGATTCTGATTTCGACCGTGCGCCCGCTTCAGCTTCTGGGCGGGAAAATTCTGGCCTACGGCACGCTGGGGCTGTTCCAACTGCTGGTGTGGGTTGGCGCGCTGCTGCTCATTCTGCAGCTGGGGCAGGTCCTGAACAGCCTGTCGGTGCTGGCGCGGATGTTCATCCCGCTGGAGGTGCTGCCGTTGGTGCTGGTCTACTTCGTGCTGGCTTACCTGTTCTTCGCAGCGGCCTACGGCATTGTCGGCGCGCTCGCCACCACCATGCGCGAAGGCCCGCAGTACGTCGTGGTGTTCACGCTGCCGGCGGTGGTCCCGATGTACTTCATCAGCCTGTTTGTCGCGACGCCGGACGCGGCGCTGCCGGTTATCCTGAGCCTGATTCCGATCACCGCGCCGCTGGCGATGACCATGCGCCTGCTGCTGACGACCGTTCCCGCCTGGCAGATCGCGCTCAGCGCCGGGCTGCTGGTGCTGTTCATCGTCTTTCTGATGTGGCTGGCCGGGCGGCTGTTCCGCGTGCAGGTGCTGCTGGCAGGCCAGATGCCGCGCCTGCGCGACCTGCCCCGGCTGGTGCGCGGCTGATCGTCTGCCGCGCGCGTTTTCAATGCGGGGCGGCCTGCGGGCTGCCCCGTTTGATTCAGCCGCTGCGTTCGGCGCGGCGGATGGCGCGCGCCAGCGCCCAGTCGCTGCCGGCGGCCTGCGCCAGCGCCAGCAGCAGCAGCGCCGGGCCGAGCAGGATGCCGTAAGGCACAACCGCCCACACCTCCCCCAGCAGCCCCAGGTTGAGAAAGGCCAACCCCTGGTCGCCGGCCGCGCCAAAAGCCAGCAGCAGCGCCCAGGCCGCCGGGTCGGGCAGGGCGGGCAGGCCGCCGGCGACGAAAGCGCTGGCCGCCGCCGCCAGCGCGGCCGTCAGCGCCAGCCGCGCCAGCGCCAGCCCGGCCTGCGCCAGCGTGACGTAGGCGCGCGCCTGGAAAACCGCGCCCGCCCACAGCCCCAGCGCCGCGTCGAGGCCGACGCTGGTCAGCGGCAGCAGCAGCCCGGCGGCCAGGGCGCAGGCCAGCAGCAGCGCCGCCGCCGCCAGCGACACCGGCGGCACGATGCCGCTGCTGAGCAGGTCCAGATAGCGGCCCTGGAACGCCGTCAGGTCGAACAGGGCGCCGCCGATCAGCAGCGCGCGCAGCAGCAGCACCGCGCCCAGCGGCCCGCGCAGGCGGTAATAGACCAGCGCCCACTGTGCCCGCAGCGCCAGCTCGGCGCCGCCGGCGGTGGCGCGCAGGCTGTCCCACGTCTGGCGGCGGCGCGCCGCGCTGATCGCGCCGCCGGCCAGCGCCAGCGCCGCGAGGTGCAGCGCGACCTGCGCCGCCAGCAGCGGCCAGTAGAGGACGGCGGCGGCGCTCTCGGTCAGGCTCAGCCCGGCGGGCTGGCGCAGCAGGTTCGTGGCGACCAGCGCCCCGCCGGCCAGCAGCGCCAGCATCAGCAGCGCCAGCCACGCCCCGCGCGCCAGCCGCGCGCGCCCGGTCAGGCGGCTGGCGCGCGCCAGCTCATGGCGCAGCAGCGGGTGGTCGGGCCGCGCCCAGGCGGGCAGCGCGGCGGCGAGGCGGCGCAGCGCGGCGGCGGGCCTCATGTCAGCACTTTGCTGATCTGCTGTTCGAGGGTGGCCAGCGCGGCGCGCCACTCGTCCGCCGTGACCGTGACGGTCTGCTCGTGGCGGATGTAGTGGATGTAGACATCTGGCGCCGCGCCGGGGCGCAGCAGCCCGGCCAGGATCAGGTGTGTGGACAGCG
>CAZDVL010000229.1:0-4198 GCA_964508745.1 uncultured Anaerolineaceae bacterium
TCCAGCGCGCGCTGAATCGCGCCGATGGAGTCCTGGTCGTCCTGCGGCCCCCAGCCGTAATCCCAGTTGCCGCCGCCAATGGCCCACGCGCCGAAGCCTACGGGTGTGATCTGCAGGTCGCTGTTGCCAAGCTGTCGTTTATTCATACTGGCTGCCTCTGTGCGATAAAGAAACACAATTCGCTACCAGTTTACCGCAGCGCCGCAGGGTGTATGTGTCCACTTTGGTATTATCGCCGCCGGTCAGCGGGCGTGCTGCTTCAGCAGGCGGCAGGCGGTCTCGGCCAGCAGAGCCGCGCCAACGTGGAAGCTGGATTCGGCGATGTCGAAAACCGGCGTGTGGTGCGGGCGGGTGCGCTCGTCATAGCGCGCGCCCAGCATGAACATCGCGCCGGGGGCCTTGCGCGTCATATAGCCGAAGTCCTCCGCGCCCATGCCCGGCTCTGGCGTCAGCAGCGCCGCTTCGCCCAGCATCTCGGCGGCGGTTCGCTCGATCAGGCCGGCCACGTCCGGGTCGTTGTAAGCCGGGTCATAGCCGATTTCAAAGCGCAGGTCGTAGTCGCCGCCCAGCGCGCGCACGACGCCGAAGGCCTGCTCCAGCTCGGCGCGCAGTTGCAGCCGCACAGCGTCGGTGTAGCTGCGCATCGTGCCGTTGATGTGGACTTCGGCAGGGATCACGTTGGTGGCGTCGCCGGCGTGGATGCCGCCGATTGAGATCACCGCCGGCTGCACCGGGTCAATGCGGCGGGCGCGGATGCCGTAGATAGCGTTGATCAGGTGGGACAGCATAAAGACCGGGTCGGTGCCCTTGTGCGGGTAAGCACCGTGCCCGCCGGTCCCGCGGATGGTGGCGTGGAAGCCGTCCACACCGGCGTGCGCGTACCCGCTCTGGATCTCGATCTTGCCGGCGGGCATCGTGCTGGCCACGTGCAGCGCGATCACCGCGTCCAGGTTTTCCAGCGCGCCGTCGTCAATCATGCGCATCGCGCCGCTTTTTCCTTCGTCGTCCTGGTCTTCTTCGGACGGCTGGAACAGCAGGCGGATCTCGCCCGGCGGGCGGTTGTCCATCTCGTTGAGGATGCGCGCCACGCCCAGCAGAATCGCCGTGTGCGCGTCGTGCCCGCAGGCGTGCATCACGCCGGGGTTCTGCGAGGCGTAGGGCACGGCGTTGGCCTCCTGGATGGGCAGCGCGTCCATGTCAGCGCGGATGCCGATCGCGGGGTAGCCTTCGCCAATGCGCGCCACGACGCCGGTCTTGCCGACGCCGGTTTCGGCTTCGATGCCCATCTCGGTCAGCGTTTCCGCGACCAGCCGGGCCGTGCGAAATTCCTGAAACCCCAGCTCCGGGTGCATGTGGATGTCGCGCCGCCAGGCGATGATCTGGTCCTCAATCGCTTTGGCCTGCGCCAGCATGTTGTTGTGTCCCATGAACGTATCTCCTGTTTATGCGTCAAGAAAGGCCAATTATACGCCGCCGCGGCAGCGAGCCACGAAATCCACAAAGAGCGGCAGAGTCCGGTCGAGCATGCGCTCTGGGTGGAACTGCACGCCAATGCGCCGCCCATCGGCGGATTCGAGCGCTTCGACGACGCCGTCCGGGCTGAAGCCAACCGCGCGCAGGCCCGCGCCCACGTCCACAACGGCCTGCACGTGATAGGTGTTGACCGGCAGCGCGTCCGCCGCCAGCGCGCGGCTGAGGTGCGAATCCGGTTCGAGGTGAATCAGGTGCTGCTGGCCGCCGCGCGCCGGGCTGTGCACAAGCGCGCCGGGGTGTTCAGCGTGCAGGTCGCCGTAGATCGTGCCGCCGGCCTGCGCGTTGATAAACTGCATGCCATAGCAGATGCCCAGCACTGGGCGCTCGCCCATCTGACCGTAGATCAGCGCGTCGCTGTGGTCGCGGGCGGGGTCAACCGCCTCCAGGTCGGCGGGCAGGCGGCCTACCAGCCCGCGCGTGATGCCCGGCCCGCCGGTGATGATCAGGCCGTCGAGCAGGCTGGCGAAGGCGGCGGCGGCTTCGTCGGTGTCCAGCAGCGGGACGATCAGCGGCAGGCCGCCGGCGGCCTCTACCGCGCGGATATAGTGAACGTCAACGCTCTGGCGCTCGTCCTTGTAGCTGGTGGTGATGCCGATTCGTGGGCGACTGTTAGGCATAGTGTTTTGCTCGCGCTGCGGGTCAGGTTGAATATGTGTCGGGCAGGTCGTTCAGGAACAGCACCGTGTCGCCCGCCTGAAGGTTGCTCTGATACCAGGCGACGGCCTCTGCCAGGGTGCGCACACTCTGCACCCGCTCCGGCGCGAAGCCAGCGCCCAGCAGCCCTTCGCGAATGGGCGCGGTCTGCTCCGGGCCGACCAGAATTACATCGGTGGCGTGCCGCGCCGCGACCTCGCCCAGGCGGCGGTTTTCCGGGGCCATCAGCGGCCCCAGCTCGACCATGCCGGGCGTGACCAGCAGGCGGCGGCCTGTCCCCTGCTGCGCCAGCGCGCTGAGGGCGCTGGCCGCGCCCACCGGGTTGGCGCTGTAGGCGTCGTTGATGATGGTGATGCCGGCGGGCGTTACCTGGCGGACCAGGCGCGCCTCGGCGGGCTGTAGGCTGCTGACGCGCCACGCCACCTCGCGCAGCGACAGGCCCTCATGAACGGCCGCCGCCGTCGCCAGCAGGATGTTCGTCACATTGTGCTGGCCCAGCAGCGGCGCCGTGAACCGCTCGCGCGCGCCGGTGGCGGTGTCGGTGACGGTGAACGCCAGCGCCTCCACCGACTCGGCGATGTCTGAGGCGACAAAGCGCGGCCCGCCCGGCGGGACGGCGGCCGGGTCCGCTTCGCGGCTGACGGCGATGCGCGTCTGCGGGTGGCCGCGCTCGTACATCGCGCGGACGAACGGGTTGTCCCAGTTGAAGATGCCCACGCCGTCGGCGGGCAGCGCCCTGATAATCTCGTACTTGGCGCGCGCGACGTTCTCCAGGCTGCCGAAGCGCTCCAGGTGCTGGGGGCCGACCTCGACCACGATGCTGATCGTCGGGCGCGTGAGGGCGCAGATGCGCTCGATTTCGCCGGGGATATAGGCGCCCATCTCGGCGATGAAATACTCGACGCTGTGGTCGTCCGCCAGGTCATTGTTGATGGCGAGGCAGATGCCCATCAGCGTGTTGTAGCTCTTGGGGGTCGGGTAGGCCCTGTAGCGCCCGTTGAGGATGTGCGCCAGATAGGTTTTGGTGCTGGTTTTGCCGTAGCTGCCGGTGATGCCGATCACGACCGGGCGCACCGCGTCGAGCGCGCGGCGCGCGCGCAGTTGGTAGCGGCGGCGCAGGTAGGCTTCCAGCGGGAACAGCAGCAGGTTGGCGAGCACCAGCAGCAGCGGCGCGGCCAGCAGCAGCAGCAGGCCGCAGGACGCGGCGGCGGCCGCCTGCAGGTGCGCCGGCAGGCTGGGGATGGCGGCGAGGACAAGCAGCGCGAGCACGAACGCCAGCGCCCAGGCGCCGCCGAGCAGCCGTTTGGCGCGGCCAGTGGCGCGGAAGGGCTTCTTCACCTCGGCGCGGCGCGGCGGCCAGCCGGCGATCACGCCGGCGATAAGGCCGATCATCACTGGCAGCGGGCTGCCGGGCGCTTCCGCCAGCAGGAACAGCGCCGCCGCCCCCGCCAGCCCCGCCGCCAGCGGCCTGCCGGGCAGCCAGCGCTCGCGCCGGGCGAGTGTCCAGCGCAGGTAGCGCAGGTTCTTGTATTCTTCAAGCTGGAAGTAGTGCGCCTGCCGGTAAACCCGCGCGCACGTCCCGGCCAGCCACACCAGCAGCACAGGCGCTACAGCCATGTCAGGGTTGATCATCCTGTCTGAAGAAGTGATCCATCACGCGGGCGGTGTCGCCCAGGCGGTCGAGATAGCTGTAATGGCCGGCGCCCGCCCACAGCACCAGCCCGGCATCGGGTATCGTCTGCTCCAGCAGGCGGCCCTGCCACAGCGGGGTGTCTTCGTCGCGGTCGCCCCAGAACAGCAGCGTGGGGACCTGCACGCGCGCGGCGTAGGGCAGCAGGTCTTCGCTGACGACGCGGACGAACGTGTCGCGCAGCACGCCCTGGGCGGCGCGGTAGTCCGCCGAGCCGTAACGGTCGCGATACCAGTCGCGCAGCGCGCCGGCCTGCGCCGACAGATGCAGCGCGCGCAGCGTGCGCAGCGCCGCGCGATAGGCCGACAGGCGCAGCCGGCC
>CAZDVL010000230.1:0-4189 GCA_964508745.1 uncultured Anaerolineaceae bacterium
TCAAGGATGGCCTGCGCCTGAAGCTCGCTGATGCTGAGCGCTTTGCGCAGGTTGTCGCGCGCGGTCTCGACGGTGCGCGAGCGCCGGATGATGGCGATCACTTCGTCGAGCTGGTCGAGCGCCTTCAGCAGCCCTTCGAGGATGTGGGCGCGCTCGCGGGCGCGCGCCAGCTCGTACTCGCTGCGGCGGCGCACCACCTCCAGCCGGTGATCGAGGTAGACGCGCAGGCACTGTTTGAGGCTGAGGACGCGCGGCTCGTGGTTGACCAGCGCCAGCATGATGATGCTGAAGGTCTCCTGCAGCGGCGTCAGGCGGAACAGCTCCGCCAGCACCGGCTCTGGCTCGACGCCGCGCTGCAGCTCGACCACCAGGCGGATGCCCTGCCGGTCGGACTCGTCGCGCAGGTCGGCCAGGCCCTCCAGCTTGCCGTCGCGCACCAGCCCGGCGATGCGCTCCGACAGCGCCGATTTGTTCGTCTGGTAGGGCAGCTCGCTGACGATAATGCGCGATTTGCCGCGCCCCATGTTCTCGATATGGACCTTCGCGCGGATGGTGACCTTGCCGCGCCCGGTGGCGTAGGCGGACTTGAGCGTGCCTTCGTCCTCCTGCTGGCCGTCCTGGTGGCGGTAGACCAGGCCGCCGGTGGGGAAGTCAGGGCCTTTGACAAAGGCCATCAGCTCCTCAACGGTGATGTCCTCCAGCTTGTCCCAGTTGCTGAGCATGTACACCAGCGCGTCGCACACTTCGCCCAGGTTGTGCGGGGGGATGTTGGTGGACATGCCGACGGCGATGCCGGACGAGCCGTTGACCAGCAGGTTAGGGATGCTGGCCGGCAGCACCACCGGCTCGGTGAGGCTGCCGTCGAAGTTCTCCTCGAAGTTGACGGTGTCCTTGCCGATGTCAACCAGCAGCTCCTCGCCGATCTGCGCCATGCGCGCCTCGGTGTAGCGCATGGCGGCGGCGCCGTCACCGTCCACGCTGCCGAAGTTGCCCTGGCCGTCAACCAGCATGTAGCGCATGGAGAAGCTCTGCGCCAGCCGCACCATCGTTTCGTAGACGGCGGCGTCGCCGTGCGGGTGGTACTTGCCCAGCACCTCGCCGACGATGCGCGCGCTTTTCTTGTAGGGCGAATCGGCGCGCATCCCCATGTCGTACATCGCGTAGAGGATGCGCCGGTGGACGGGCTTCAGGCCGTCGCGCGCGTCAGGGATGGCGCGCGACACGATCACGCTCATGGCGTAATCCAGGTAAGCGTCCCGCATCTCCTGGTCAATATTCACCTGACGGATTAAACCTGCGTTCATGCGCGTGCCCTCGGCTGCCGCTGAATCATGACAATGTGTGAAAACCGGCGCGGCCCGCACATTGTAGGGACGCCCGCCCGGCTTGTCAAATTAAAACACGTGTTCTTATTATACCACAGGGCCGCCCGCGCTGGCTGCCGGGCCTGCGCCTCGGCCATAGCCGGCGCGCGGGCGCTGTGGTAGTATGCATCCCCATGATGAGATGGCTGAAACGCAACCGACCAATACTGCTGTTTGCGGGCGTGGCGCTGCTGCTGGCGGCCTGCGCGCACCAGGAACCCATTATTATTTACGTGACGCCCACGCCGCAGACAGAGGCGGCGCAGGCAATGACGCCGGTCAGCACCGCTGTGCTGCCGCAGGCCAGCGTGACCGCGACGCCGACGGTCACCGCGACCGGCCCGGCCAGCCCACAGCCGACGATCACGTTTGTCGGGCCGGTTGTCGGGCCGGGCTACACGCCGCCGCCCCCGCCGACACAGGCGCCGCCGCCGTCGGCGACGCCCGGCGCGCCGCCGACCGCCGCGGCCGTCACCACGACGCCCGCGCCCTTTACGCCCATGCCCGGCCTGGACCCTGACCGGATTGGCGTGCAGGTGCACTCGCTGCTGGACCAGGCCGGCTGGGACGAGGTGCTGCGGCGGGTGGAGCAGCTTGGTGTGGGCTGGGCGAAGGTGCAGATTGACTGGGCGCTGCTCCAGCCGGGCGGCCCGGACGAGATCAGCGAGGACTTCCGGCGCCAGGAACTGTACATTGAGAGCCTGCACCAGCGCGGCGTGAAGGTGCTGGTGAGCGTCGCCAAGGCGCCGGGCTGGTCGCGCTCGGTGACCAACGAAGCAGGCCCGCCGGACGACCCGCAGGCGCTGGTGCGCTTTCTGGAGGCCATGCTGGCCGAGTTTGGCGACGCCATCGAGGCGGTTGAGGTGTGGAACGAGCCAAACTTACAGCGCGAGTGGCAGGGCCAGCCGCTGACCGGCGCGTCGTACATGCGCTATTTCGAGGCGGCGCACCAGACGATACGCGCGTATTCCGACCGGATGCTGGTTGACGCCAAGCAGCCGCGCCCGCGGCCCATGATCATCGTGACGGCCGGGCTGGCCCCCACCGGCACGAGCGACTTTTCGGTGGATGATCGCGCTTATTTACAGCAGATGTACGACGCCGGGCTGGGCGCGTATGGCGATGTGATGGTCGGCATACACCCGTATAGCTGGGGCAACCCGCCGGACGCGCGCTGCTGCAACGCCGTCGAGGGGCAGGGGTGGGACGACGACCCGCACTTCTTTTTCGCGGACAACCTCGCCGACTACCGCGGCATTATGGAGCGCGGCGGCCACGCCGACAGCCAGATGATGGTGACTGAGTTCGGCTGGGCGACGTGGGACGGCTTCCCCGGCGCTGCGCCAGAGGAATGGATGGCGTACAACGACAAGTGGGCGCAGGCCAACTACACGATGCGCGCCTTTGAGATCGCCCAGCAGGCCGGTTACATCGGGCCGATGCTGCTGTGGAACCTGAACTTTGGCACCCTGGAGGGCAGGGTTGAGGCGCGTGACGAGCGCACCGCCTACAGCCTGCTGGTGCCGCTGAACCCGGCGGAGCGCCCGCTGTTCTGGATGATCTACGACGCGGTGCGGCCGGATGTGCAGCTTCCGCGCTACGATTAGCGCCGCCCCCGGCTGAGATGCCGGACAAAAAAGCGCGGGCCAGGTGTTCGGCGGCCCGCGCTTTTTTTAGTTACGTTGCCCCCGGCCTGGTCAGCCGTTGAGGTTGAGGCTGTCCTCGATGTCGTCCTCGTCGAAGCTGTCGTCGCTCTCCATGTCGAGCGCGCCCTGCGCCTCCAGCGTGCTGTTCGGCGCGACCAACTCGCGATCCTGATAGGTGTGGAAGCCCGTCCCGGCGGGAATCAGCTTGCCGATGATGACGTTTTCCTTCAGGCCGTAGAGCTTGTCGGTCTTGCCTTCGATGGCCGCGCCCGCCAGCACCTTGATCGTGTGCTGGAAGCTGGAGGCCGAGAGGAAGCTGTCGGTGCTGAGCGCCGCCTTGGTGATGCCCAGGATGACGGGCGCGCCGGCGGCCGGCTCGCCGCCTTCGGCGATCAGCCGTTCGTTGATGTCGAGAAGCTGGAGCCGGTCAATCAGCTCGCCGGGCAGCAGCGGGCTGTCGCCGCTCTTGGTGATCTGCACTTTGGAGAGCATCTTGCGGATGATGATCTCGAAGTGCTTGTCGCTGATCGGCACGCCCTGGTTGCGGTACACCTTCTGCACTTCGGTCAGCAGGTAAATCTGTGTGGCCTCTGACCCCAGGATGCGCAGGATGCGGTGTGGGTTCTTCGACCCCTCCGTAAGCTGCTGGCCGGGGTAGACCTGGGCGCCGTCGTAGGCTTCGACGGTCAGGCGCGCGCTCGACGGAATTTCGTATTCCAGTTCCTGGCGCTGTTCGTAGCGCAGGAAAATGCGATCCGGCTCGATGTGGATGATGCCGGCCATCTCGGCTGTAATCTGGTTAGGGCTTTCCTCAGTGCCTTTTTCGCGCAGCAGCGGCTCGCCCTGTTTGACAGTCTTTTCGTCTTCGACCAGCACTTCCCAGCCGGGCCGAACCGGGTATTCCTTGTTGAAAACCTCGCTGTCGATGACGGTGGCGATGCGCACGCCGTCCTCGCGCCGGGTGATGCGCAGCGTGCCGCCGATGTCGGTCACGACGGCCTCGCCCTTCGGCTTCTTGCGCGCCTCGAACAGCTCCTCGACGCGCGGCAGGCCGCTGGTGATGTCGCCGCTGGAGGTCGCCGTGCCGCCGGTGTGGAAGGTGCGCAGCGTGAGCTGCGTGCCCGGCTCGCCGATGGACTGGGCGGCCACGATGCCGACCGCCGCGCCGATCTCGACCAT
>CAZDVL010000231.1:0-4185 GCA_964508745.1 uncultured Anaerolineaceae bacterium
CGCTGGTCAACGTGGGCCTGGTGGACGCGGTGGCGCGCGGCTTCACCGACACGCTCGGCCCGCACGGGCCGCTGGCGGTGCTGGCCGGCCTGTTCCTGCTGACAGTGCTGTTCACGCAGCTTCTGTCCAACACGGCGACCACCGTGCTGGTCGCGCCGATCGCGCTGGTGGCGGCGCAGAACCTGGGCGTGGACGGGCGCGCGATGGTGATGGGCGTGGCCGTCGCCGCGTCAATGGCCTTCGCCACGCCGATCGCCACGCCGGTCAACACGCTGGTGATGACCGCCGGCTATTACCGCTTTACCGATTACACGCGCGTCGGGCTGGCGATGATTGTGCTGACGTTCCTACTCTCGATGCTGGCGCTGCCGCTGCTGTTCCCGTTTTAAGTCGCTGGTCGTTGGTCTCTGGCCATACGCTGGCGGCTGTTTGTGGCTAAAGACTTGAGACTTGGGACTAAAGACTTGAAACCCGCTTCTCCAGCTCGCGCACCCAGCGGACGGCTTCGGCCTTCCGGCGGTCGCCGGTCTGTTCAAAGCGCGCCTGCGCCTGGCGCATGTAGCCCAGCGCCAGGCCGCTGTTATGCTGCCGGTAATAGGCCAGCGCCAGGCAGTAGAGCGTTTCGGGGCGGTCGGGGTCGGCGGCCAGCGCGCGGCTGAAGAACGTCACCGCGTCTTCCCAGTTTTTGTCGCGGTAGGCCAGCAGGCCGCGCCCATAGTGCGCCAGCATTTCGTAGGGGTGCAGGCGCAGCGCCGCCTCAAAATCGGCCTCGGCCTCCCGGCGGTTGCCGTCCTCCAGGTGGATAAAGCCGCGCGCGGCGTAGTATTCGGCGTGGGTGGGCAGCAGCTCAACGGCGCGGTCCAGCCGGGTGAGCGCCTGGTCGAACTGCTTTTTCTGGTAAGCCGCCAGCGCCTGCCGGTAGAACTCGTCGGCTTCGTAGCGCGGCACGCCGAGGCGCTGTGTGATATTGGGCATAGTCGCTGTCAACTGTTCCGAAATCTGGCTATAATCGTAGCAGGTCCCCTGACCGCGCGCCAGCGAGCCGTCGTGCCGCCGCAGGCAGGCCCGCACGCCAGCGGGCACAGACAGCGCCGCACCCTGGCCGCGCCCGCCGCCCTGAGAGACGCACTCAACCGGATCGCGCCTGTAGGCAGAAGGATTGTTAGATCATGGATTTTGACCTGAGCGAAGAACTGCGGCTGTACCAGCGCGCGGTGCGCGCCTTCTGCGAGGCCGAGCTGAAGCCCTACGCCGCCGAGGTGGACGAACGCGGCGCGCTGCGCCAGGAAGCCATCGCCCGGATGCCGGCGCTGGGCCTGACCGGGCTGCAAGTGCCGGAAGATTTCGGCGGCGCGGCGCTCAGCACGCTGGGCGCAGCGGTCGCCATCGAGGAAATCGGGCGCGCCTGCGGCTCGACCGGCCTGTCCATCTCGGCGCACAACGGCCTGGGCTGCGGCCCGATCGTCAACTGGGGCACGCCGCAGCAGCAGGCGCGCTACCTGCCAGAGCTGGCGGCGGGCCGCGTGCTGGGCGCGCTGGCGCTGACCGAGCCGCAGGCTGGCTCTGACCTGCTGGGCGGCCTGCGCACCACCGCCCGCCGCGACGGCGACTCGTGGCTGGTGCACGGCAGCAAGGCGTGGATCACCAACGCCAGCCTGGCCGCCTGGCTGATCGTGCTGGCGCGCACCGACGCCGACGCCGGCTCGCGCGGGTTCAGCATGGTCATCGTGCCCACCGACGCCGCCGGCGTGACCGTCCACCCGCCAGAGAAAAAGATGGGCCTGCGCGGCTCGCCCACGCACATGATCTCGCTCGACAATGTGCGCGTCCCCGCCGAAAACCTGCTCGGCGCGGAGGGGCGCGGCTTCCACCAGACGATGGCGACGCTCGACGCCGGGCGCATCAGCATCGGCGCGCTGAGCGTGGGGCTGGCGCAGGCGGCCTTCGAGGAAGCCCTGAACTACGCCCGCCAGCGCGAAACCTTCGGCCAGCCGATCGCCCAGCACCAGTCCATTCAGAACCTGCTGGCAGACGCCGCAACGCAAATTGACGCCGCCCGCCTCCAGGTGTATTATGCGGCCTGGCTTAAAGACCAGGGGCGCGATTTCACGCGCAGCGCCGCCCAGGCCAAGCTGTTCGCCAGCGAAGTGGCTGAGCAGGTGGCCCGCGCCGCGATCCAGATTCACGGCAGCTACGGCTACAGCCGTGAATACCCGGTCGAGCGTATTTACCGCGACCAGCGCCTGATGACGATCGGCGAAGGCACCAGCGAAATCCTGCGCGTGGTGATCGCCCGCCGCGTGCTGGCCGAGAATGCGTGAACGACCGGCGCGCCACCCTGCTGAGGGCGTCACCGAAAAGGCGAACCACATGGCGTCACTGACGCGCCAACCCTCGCCGCGCGGGCAGGTGAATCTGCGCGCGGTTGCGCTGCCGGCAGAACACGGCGGCTGGGGCTTCACCCTCGAACCGATTGTCCTGGGGCTGCTGGTCGCCTGGTCGCTGCCGGGCGCGGCGGTCGCGCTGGCGACGCTGGCCCTCTTTCTGCTGCACCAGCCGTTCAAGCTGGCGCTCAAAGACAACCTCAAGCGGCGCCGCGTCCCGCGCACCGCCTATGCCGAGCGCTTCGCCCTGCTCTACGGCGGCAGCGCTGCTGTCGCCCTGCTGCTCGCCCTGCTGAGCGCGCCAACGCCCGCCTTCCTCGTCCCGCTGGCGCTGGCCGTGCCGCTGCTGCTGGTGCAGTTGCTCCACGACGCCCGCAGCCAGAGCCGCAGCCTGCCAGCGGAGCTGGGCGGGGCCGGGGCGATGGGCGCGACGGCGGCGGCGATCGCGGTCGCCGGCGGCTGGGCGCTGCCCGCCGCGCTGGTGCTGTGGCTGCTGCTGGCGGCGCGCGCCGTCACCTCCATTATTTACGTGCGGCAGCGCCTGCGGCTGGAGCGCAGCCTGCCGGTCGATCTGCGGCTGGCGCGCCTGGCGCACGGCGGCGGCGCGGCGGCGGTGCTCGCCTGCGTGCTGGCGGGCGCTGCGCCCTGGCTGGCGCTGGCGGCTTACGCGCTGCTGGCGGCGCGGGCGGCGCTGGGGCTGTCAGCGCACCGCCAGCCCGCGACGGCCAAACGGATCGGCGTGCGCGAGATGCTCTACGGCCTGGCGTATGCGCTCATCATCAGCGTGGGCTACGCGCTCTGACCGCCCCCGCGTCGCCCGCTAACTCAAACTGGAAACAAACAGAGGCGTGCTATAATACAGTAGAGATGATACGCGGTATCGCTCTGTTTTTCTGTCGGCAGCTTGGTTAGTCGGAAAGGTGCTTAGCTGTGGCAGTATGCGCTAACTGCAATCGTGATAACGCACCGGAAACTAAAATCTGCGTTTACTGCGGCGCAATAATGGAGGCGGCGAACCAAACCCTAACACACGCGCTGGGCGACACCGACTACGAAGAAGGCCGCCCACAGTGGGGCACAGCCCGTTTCAACACGCGCACGAGCCTCATCATCCATGTGCGCGACACGAAAGACCATTTCAATTTTTTCTTCGACGAGTTCACTGAGCTGATGCTGGGGCGCGAAGACCCACGCACCGGCGCCGCGCCCGACATCAACCTGGAAAGCTACGGCGCCGCTGTCAAAGGCGTCTCGCGCCGCCACGCGCTGATCGTGCGGCGCGACACGGCGCTCAGCGTCATTGACCAGGACACGCCCAACGGCACGTTCCTCAACGGCCAGCGCCTGATCGCCAACCAGCCGCGCATTCTGCGCGACGGCGACGAGCTGCGCCTGGGGCACATGATCCTGCGCATATCCTTCGCCCGTATGTAACCCCAGGCGTGGGGCTGGCAGCGCCCGTGTGTTATACTCGCCGTCCGGCGCTGCGCACAGGCAGCGCCCCTGACCTATGCCTGTGAGCAGCTATGACCGACCGCACCAACGCGCAGTGGCTTGATGACCTCAGCGGCCCGCCCGCCGTCCGCGATTCCGCCCTGCAGGACCTGCGCGAACGGCTTCAGCGCGGCATCTACTACTATCTCAGCCGCGAACGGAGCGACCTGGCCCAGATGCCCGCGCAGGAACTGACGCAGATGGCGGAGGACCTGGCCCAGGACGCCACCCTGCGCGTGCTGGAAAACCTGGACAGCTTTCGCGGCGACAGCCGCTTCACCACCTGGGCCACCAAAATCGCCGTGCG
>CAZDVL010000232.1:0-4151 GCA_964508745.1 uncultured Anaerolineaceae bacterium
GCCTCCGCCGCGTTGATCGTGAACGGCTTCTCGCACAGCACGGCCTTGCCCGCGTCCAGGCACAGCAGGCTGTTCTCATAGTGGAACGGGTGCGGCGTGGAGACATACACCACGTCCACGTCCGGGTCCGCCGCCAGGGCTTCGTAGGAGGCGTGCCGGCGCGGCACATTGAACGTGTCGCCGAATTCGTCCGCGCTCTGCTGGCTGCGCGAACCCACCGCCACCAGCTCAGCGTCCGTAAGCTGTTCCAGGCCGCGCGCGAACAGGCGCGCGATGCCCCCCGTGCCGATAATGCCCCATCGAATCTTGTCGTCTGCCATCTTTTCCCCCGTTGTGCGGCCCGCCGCAGCGCCCAGTATAACGCACCCCGCGCCCAAATTCAGACCAGCGCAGCGCCCCCGTCAAAAAACACAGGGGCAGGTTTGCGGCCTGCCCCTGGGCTTGCTCTCATCGCGCGCGTCACAGCCGGCGGCGCTTACGCCACCGACTCGCCCACCGCCGGTTCTTCCTCGGCCGCCGCGCCCTCGCGGTCGCCGAACACGTCGTACTGCTGTTCAAGCTGCTCGCGGAACTGCCGGGTGTACAGCCGGTAGTAATGGCCGCGCCGGCGCATCAGCTCGGCGTGCGTGCCCATCTCATCCACCGCGCCGTCCTTCAGCACGATGATGCGGTCGGCCCGCTTGATCGTCGAGAGCCGGTGCGCGATCACAAAGCTCGTAGAGCTGCGCATCAGCGCCTCCATGCCGCGCTGGATCAGCGCCTCGGTCAGCGTGTCAACCGAGCTGGTCGCCTCGTCCATGATGAAGATCTCCGGCCGCGCCAGCACCGCGCGCGCCAGGCTGATCAGCTGCTTCTGCCCGACCGACAGCAGGTTGCCGCCCTCGCCCACCTGCGAGTCGTAGCCGTGCTCCAGCGTCACGATGAAATCGTGCGCCCCGGCCGCCGCCGCCGCCGCCTCGATCTCGGCGTCGGTCGCGTCCAGCCGCCCATAGCGGATGTTCTCGCGCACGGTGCCGGAAAACAGGTGCGGCGTTTGCAGCACCATGCCGATGCGCGACTGAATCGCGCTCATTTTCAGCTCGGTGTAGTCGCGGCCCGCGATGCGGATCGTGCCCGCGCGCGGCTCGTAGAAACGGCAGATCAGGTTGACGATCGTGGACTTGCCCGCGCCCGTCGGCCCGACCAGCGCCACCGTCTCGCCCTGCTTCACCGTCAGCGAAAAGTCGGTCAGCACCGGCTTGTCCGGCTCATAGTAGAACGTCACGTGGTCGAACACGATGTCGCCGGCGATGCTGCCCGCGTCCACCGCGCCGGGGCGGTCCACCACTTCCGGCTGCGAATCCAGCAGCGAGAAGGTGCGCTCGGCAGAGGCGATGGCCTGCTGCATCGAAGCGTACACCCGCGCCAGGTCCTGCACCGGCCACATCATAAACGTGATATAGCTCATAAACGCCTGGATGCCGCCGATGGTCATCGCGCCGGCGATCACCTGCGAGCCGCCGTTGATGACGATCAGCGCCAGCGCCAGCGCGCTCAGCATCTGCACAGCCGGCAAAAACAGCGCCGACAGCCAGGCCGCCCGGTACGACGCCCGGTACATGTCGCGCGTCAGCCCACCGAACTCCTCCAGGTTGCGCTCCTCGCGCCCCAGGGCCTTGACCACGCGCACGCCGGTGATGTTCTCGTTGTGCTGGCCGGTGATCTTCGAGTTGACCTTGCGCACCAGCCGGTACTGCACGATGATCTTCTGCTTGAACCACACGGCCACGAAGATCAGCGCCGGGATGAGCGCGAACACGATCATTGCAAGCTGCCAGTTGATCGTCAGCATGAAGATCAGCGCCGTCGTGATGTTCATCAGCGCCCAGACCACGTCCACCATGCCCCACGTCACCAGGTCGGCGATGCGCTCCGTGTCCGATGTCAGGCGCGACATGATCCAGCCCACCGGCGTCCGGTCAAAGTACGAAAACGACAGCTTTTGCAGGTGGGCAAACAGCCGCTGGCGCAGGTCATACTGCACCCGGTGGCCCAGGATGCCCGCCAGGTAGATGAACGTGAACACGCCCACCGCCTGGATGCCCACAATCACAGCGTAGATCAGCACCAGGTCGCGCAGCGCCGCGCGGCTGCCGGGGACAATCGCCTCGTCAATGACGCGCGCGCCCAGAAACGTGAAGTACGATTCGGTCGCTGAGACGATGGCGATCGCCACGACGAAGGTCGCCACCCAGCGCCAGTGCGGCCTCACCAGCCCCATAATGCGGCGCAGGGTGCGGCCGTCAAACTGGCCGCTGAATTCTTCTTCTTCAAAATGGATGTCAGACACTGGCGACTTCCTTCTCCAGCTCGTCTTCGATGCGCGCCTGCACGTCATACACCTGCTGATACATGCCCGGCTGCGCCAGCAGCTCATCGTGCGTGCCCTGCTGCACGATGCGCCCTTTGTCCAGCACCAGAATCAGGTCAGCGGCCATCAGGCTTTGAATACGGTGCGCGATAATGAATGTGGTGCGGTTCCGCATCAGCCGCCGCAGCGCCGCCCTGATCTCAGCCTCCGTCTCCGTGTCCACCGACGAGGTCGAGTCGTCCAGGATCAGGATGCGCGGGTCTTTCAACAGCGTCCGCGCCAGCGCCACGCGCTGTTTCTGCCCGCCCGACAGCGTGACGCCGCGCTCGCCCACCAGCGTGCTGTAGCCTTCGGGGAACGACTCGATAACATCGTGGACCGCCGCCGCCCGCGCCGCCGCCTCCACCTCAGCGTCGGACACCTCCCGTTTCACGCCGTAGGTGATGTTCTCGCGGATCGTGCGCGAAAACAGAAACGGCTCCTGCTCGATAATGCCGATCTGCTCGCGCAGGTAGCGGCGCGAATAGCCGGTCAGCTCCACGCCGTCCAGCCGCAGGCTGCCCTGCGTGTACTCATAAAACCGCGGCAGCAGGTTCACCAGGCTGGTCTTGCCGCTGCCGGTGGACCCCAGCAGCGCCACCGCCTGCCCCGGCTGGCAGGTGAAGCTGATGTCCTGCAGCACCGGCTGGCCGTCGTCATAGCTGAACCACACGCCATCAAAAACCACCTCGCCGCGCAGGTTCGTCTCCGGCCTGCTGCCGGTGTCAATCGGCTCGCGCTCCTGCCTGAGAATCTCCCGCACGCGCCCGTAAGACACCAGCCCGGTGGACATGTCCACGATCAGCCGGCCCAGCTCGCGCATCGGCCAGATGATGCGCACCACCATGCCGACATAGGCGACATACGCCCCCAGCGAGAGGTCGCCGTTAATCACCATCAGGCTGCCCACGACCATCCCGGCCACCATCTGCACCGAGCCGAGAATGTCCGAAATCGGCCAGTAGAGCGAGTGCATCCGCAGCAGGCGCCGCCCCCGCACGAACCGTTCCCAGTTCTCGCGGTCGAACTTCTCGATCTCATACGGCTGGCGCGCGAAGGCCTTGACGACGCGCACGCCGGTCAGGTTTTCCTGAAGCGTGGTCGAAAGCACTGCGTCCTGTTCCTGGAACGCCTCGTAGGCCTTCGACACCTTGCGGAAGAAAAAGAACGACATCGTTACGGTGACCGGCACAACAATCACCGAGAACAGCGCCAGCGGCGCGTTCAGAAACAGCAGCGCCGCGAAATTGATGATGAACATCGCCGTGATGCGCCCGACGCCCAGCGCCTGCTCCGCCAGAAACCGGCGGATCGCCTCCACGTCCGACGTGGCCCGCTGGATCAGCTCGCCAGTTGATATGCTGCTGTGATAGGCGAACGTCAGCCGCTGGATGTGGTCGAACAGATAGTTGCGCAGCCGCAGCGCCACGCTTTCGGCGGCGTGGGCGGCCAGCCGCCCGCTCTGAAAGGTGAAGAAACCCTCGACAACCGCCAGCAGCACAAACCCCAGGCCAACCAGCAGCAGCCGTTCCAGTGTGAGGCTGTCGGCGTCGTTCAGCACGCTGTCAATCAGGTAGGCGAGCAGCAGAAAGGTGGCCGTCTTGGCGGCCGCGCCCACCGCCAGGCTCAGGTTAGCGGCCAGGTAGGTCAGGCGGTAGCCGCTCAGCAGGCGCCACAGGCCGCGCAGCCGCTGGTCACTGACGGCATTTTGTAAATCGTACAGGTCTGCCTTCACGGTGATCCAACCCTTCCCCGAACCGGC
>CAZDVL010000233.1:0-4149 GCA_964508745.1 uncultured Anaerolineaceae bacterium
CAGGTCCACGTTGTCCAGCGACAGCAGGTAGTGGTACTGCTTGGTGAGCGCGTTCTTCGGCTCGACCAGAATCCGCACCAGCGACTCTTTGTCCAGCGGGTCGGTGCTGACCACCACCGGCAGGCGGCCCACAAATTCGGGGATCAGGCCGAACTGCATCAGGTCCTCAGGGTTGATATGGCGCAGCAGCGCCGCCGTGTCGGCCTTCGTGCGCTGCTCGCCGGCGGTGAAGCCCAGCCTGCCGCGCGCGCCGACGCGCTTCGCCACCAGGTCCTCAACGCCGTCGAACATGCCGCCGCAGATGAACAGGATGTTCGATGTGTCAATCTGGATAAATTCCTGGTGTGGGTGCTTGCGCCCGCCCTGCGGCGGCACATTGGCCAGCGTGCCCTCGACGATCTTGAGCAGCGCCTGCTGCACGCCCTCGCCGGACACGTCGCGCGTGATCGAAGGGTTGTCGTTCGACTTGCGCGCGATCTTGTCAATCTCATCAATGTAGATGATGCCGCGCTCGGCGCGCGCGATGTCGCCGTCAGCCGCCTGAATCAGGCGCAGCAGGATGTTCTCCACATCCTCGCCCACATAGCCGGCCTCGGTGAGCGCCGTCGCGTCTGCGATGCAGAACGGCACGTCCAGGATGCGGGCCAGCGTCTGCGCCAGCAGCGTCTTGCCGCTGCCGGTCGGCCCGATCAGCAGGATGTTGCTCTTTTCCAGCTCGATGCCGTTGTCGTCGCCGCCGTTCTGGATGCGCTTATAGTGGTTGTACACGGCCACGCTCAGCACGCGCTTGGCGTGTTCCTGCCCCACCACATACTCGTCCAGGTGGGCCATAATCTCGCGCGGGGCCATCAGGCGCTCGACCTCAAAGTCCGAGGTGTACGGCTGCGCTTTGCTGGTGTCCTCGTGCAGAATGTGCTGGCACAGGTCCACACAGAAATTGCAGATGAACACGCCGTCCGGCCCGGCAATCAGACGATCAACGTCGTTATGGCTGCGGCGGCAGAACGAACAGCGCTGCTCGCCAGTGTAAGATTGTGTCACTTGCCGTTTGCTCCCGGTTTCTGCGGCTCCAGCACGGTGTCAATCAGGCCATACTCCACCGCCTGGGCCGCGCTCAGATAAATGTCGCGGTCGGTGTCGCGCTCAATATCTTCGGGCTTCTTGCCTGTGTGTGTCACGAAAATCTCGTTCAGGCGCTCTTTCAGGCGCATGATCTCGTTGGCCTGAATCACGATGTCGGACGCCTGGCCCTGCGCCCCGCCCAGCGGCTGGTGCATGTGGATGGTGGCGTTCGGCAGCGCGTAACGCAGGCCGTGCGTGCCGGCGGTCAGCAGCACCGTTCCGAAGCTGGCCGCCAGGCCGATGGCGACGGTGCTGACCGGGGCTGAAATCTGCTGCATGGCGTCGTAGATCGCCAGGCCAGAGTAGACCACGCCGCCGGGCGAGTTAATGTACATGTTGATCTGGCGCTCAGGGTCCTGCCCGTTGAGGTAGAGAAGCTGCGCCACGGTCAGGTTAGCGATCTGGTCGTTGATCGGCGTGCCCAGCAGCACGATGCGTTCCTTCAGCAGCAGGGAATAGATGTCGTAGGCGCGCTCGCCCCGGCTGCCCTGCTCGATCACCATCGGGATTACATTACGCACGTCCATAGTAGACTGCTGCTCCTTAGTCTGCTTCCGTCGCTGTCGGTTCTTCATCCACAGATGGCGCGTCGCCCTCAGCGTGGGCAGCCGCCAGGTCCGGGGCTTCGCCTGTGGCGATCGCGGTCAGGCGCTCCATAATCAGGCGGGTGGTCAGCTCGCGGCGCAGGTTCTCGCGCATCTCGCGCCGTTTGTACATGCCGCGGAAGGTCGCGGCCTGCTCGCCAAACTGCGCCACAATCCGCTCGATCTCCTCGTCCACCCGCTGCTCAGTCACTTCGATCTGCTCGACGTGCTCCAGCTCGTGCAGCACCAGCGAGCGCCTGATCGACATTTCCGCCGTCTCGCGCTGCTCGGCACGCACGTCGTCCAGCGTCTTGCCAGAGATGCGTAAGTAGTCCTGCAGCGTCAGGCCGCGCTGGCGCAGGTCGCTGTCCACGTGCTGCAGGATGTGGTCAATCTGGTCGCTGACCATGTCCTCCGGGTACGCCACGCTGGCCTGCTCCGTGATCTGCTCCAGCACCGCGCCGGCGTACTCCGCCCTGGCGTCCTCGTCCGCGTGTTCCTGAAGCCGCTCGCGCTCCTTGAGGCGCAGCTCCAGCAGCGTCAGCGGCGTGTCCTCGGTCTCGGTCACGCGCGCGGCGAAGGCGTCGTTCAGCTCCGGCAGCGTCACCGTTTCAACCTTGTTGACGGTGACATCGAAGCGCACGCGCCGGCCGTGCATTTCCGGGTACTTTTCCTCGTCGTCCGGGTAGGCCAGCTCGAACTGGCGCTGCTCGCCCGCCGCCGCCCCCGCCAGCGCGCCCGTGAAGCCGGGCATCATCTCGCCGGCCTCGGTGAGCTGCACCGGCAGGTCGTCGCGGTCGATCAGCACGCGGTTGGCCGGCGCTGGCGCTTCCTCGTCGTCGGCGCTTTCCTCGCCGTCAGCCGCCGCTTCGCTGTCGTCGTCCTCCGGCAGCAGCTCCGCCCGCACCTTGATCGTCACCTGGTCGCCGGCGGCCGCCGGCTGCTGGCTCGCCTCGATCAGCGCGCGCTCGCGGCGCAGCCGCTCGATCACCTCCGCCACCGCCTCGTCGTCCACCACCGGCGCCTCATACGGCAGGCGCACAGCGCGGTAAGCGCCCAGGTCAGCGGTCGGCGACAGCGGGACGATGAACGTGAACGTCGGCTGCGGCTCGATGTCGAAGTTGTCCAGCGCCCCCGGCCCATACGGCTCGATGGCCGCCTGGCTGAGCGCGTCCTTGTAGATGTCGCTGCCCAGCTTCTCGACCGCTTCTTCGAGGATCGGCCCCTCGCCCAGGTAGCTGACCAGCACCCGGTACGGCGCTCTGCCCTTGCGGAAGCCGGGGATGTTGACGCGCCGCGCCAGCCGCGCGGCGGCGGCCTGCTTTGCCTGTTCCAGGTGTTCGGCCTCGACTTCGACGGTGAGGCGAGCGGTGTGATTTTCGAGCTTCTCGGTCTGAATGTTCAAGGCTGATCCTTGCGCTGAGGTGCTTATCGGCCTGCGCCGATTATAGCATTAGAAGGGCCACACACACTATAAACGTTCTATCAGAAGGGGCGCTGCAAGCAAAAGGCGCCTGTCTGCGCCCTGCTTGGGGAAGGAGGGACTCGAACCCTCACCTCCAAAGAGACATGATCCTAAGTCATGCGCGTCTGCCAGTTCCGCCACTCCCCCGCACCCTGTAAGCTGGATTATATGTGCGGCGGCGGCGGGCTTCAAGGGCAAATCCCCGCCGGCCTCAGCGGCCCGCCTCCGGCGCGCCGTCCACGCGCAGCTCAATCCCGGATACGTCGTCCAGGTCCATCTTGTCCGCCTGCGCCAGCACCGTCGCGATCATCATCTGCGCGAACTTGAACAGCGCCTCCATCTTGCCGATGCGCTCCCGGTACAGCTCCGCCAGCGCCGCGTCCGCCGCCGACAGCGTCGGCAGGACCTCGGCCAGCCGGCGCCGGTCGCCGCTCATCACCGCCAGCGCGCGGTCCAGGTCGCGCAGCTCGCGCCGGCTCAGAATGTTGGAGATGATCTGCCAGAAGTCGGTTTCGGCCTCGTAGAACTTGCGCCGGTCGCCGCGCCCCCGCACCCACACCTGGCGCACCATGCCCATGTGCTCCAGCGTGCGCATGTTCATGCTCACGCTCGCCTTCGAGATGCCCAGCCGGCCCATCAGGTCGTCCAGGCACAGCGCGTCGCCGCTCATCAGCAGCGCGCCGTAGAGCTGGCCCATCACCTTGCTGAAACCCAGATACTCCGCCAGTTGGCCCAGGCCGTCCAGCATGCTGTCGTGCACCGCTGTGAGATTGGCATCGCGGCTTGCAGCCCGCTCGTCGCCCATCTGCCCGCCCTTCGTCGGCACCTGCTGCCGCTGCGTTCACACTGTTCAGAATTGTCAGTAACGCCTTAATCTTAGCACCATTATTCACAAGCAACAACCGCGCCGCGTTTACCCCAGCCGCCCCTCGGCGTCGGCGATCCACGCCAGCATCAGGTCGGCGCGCTCGTCCGCGC
>CAZDVL010000234.1:0-4128 GCA_964508745.1 uncultured Anaerolineaceae bacterium
GTGGTATAGACCAGCACAGAGCGCGCCTGACCTATGCTGCCCGACTCTTCGACTCCGCTCTACCTCCAGCTCAAGGAGCTGCTGCGGGCCGCGATTATGGACGGCAGGTTTGCCCCCGGCTCGCGCCTGCCCTCAGAGCGCGAGCTGGCGCACCGCTACGGCGTCAGTCGCATGACCGCGCGCCAGGCCCTGCAGCTGCTGGCGCAGGAGGGCATGACCTACTCGCGCGTGGGCAAGGGCACGTATGCGCGCGAACCCAAGATTCCCCAGGAACTGCAAACGCTGACCAGCTTCACAGAGGAGATGGCGCGGCTGGGCATGCGCGCCAGCAGCAGGGTGCTGCGCGCCGAGCTGCAGCGCGCGCCGGCCGAGATCGCCGCGCGCCTGAGCCTGCGCGCCGGCGCCGAGATCGTGCTGCTGGCGCGCATCCGCTGCGCCAACGACGAGCCGATGGCGATCGAATACACGCACCTCGACCACGCCATCTGTCCCGGCATCCTCAGCCAGGGCGCTTTCCACGACACCTCGCTCTACAAGATTCTCAGGCAGGTCTATGGATTGTCCGTGATCAGCGCCGACCAGTTGATTGACGCGCGCATGCCCGACAGCGGGGAGGCCGAGCTGCTCCGGCTCAACGCGCGCACGCCGGTGCTCAGCATCGAGCGCACGACGTTTGACGCCGACGGCCGGCCGGTCGAGTTTGTCCAGTCGGTCTACCGTGGTGACAAGTACCGTTTCCACGTCCATCTGCACGCATCCGAGTGGGCGGCCGCGCCGGTCAAGGAAGCGGAAGCCTGACGATGGGCAAACCCAGGCCGCGCGGCGCGCGCCCACGCGCGGGCCGCGATCGAGGCGCTCGACAAGCGGCGGCTCTGCGAGCGCAACCTGTATCTGTGAGCCGCCTGAGCCTGCGAAGGAGGTGATGCACAGGCACGACAAGCAGGGCCATGCAACAAAGGGAAGGCCGAGAGTGTGCATTGACGTATGGAGGTTATGTGATGAAAAAGCATCGTTTGCTGATGTGGATCGCGCTGCTGGTCGTGATGCTGGGCAGCTTCAGCTTTGCGCTCGCTCAGGACAGCGCGATTGAGCTGATGATCTGGCACATGGAGCAGCCGGCACACCGCGTTGCCCGCGTGCAGGAGCTGCTGGACGAGTTCAACGCCGCCAACCCGGGCATCGTCGTCAGCCAGGAACCTCAGAACTGGGGCGAGATCTACGCCAAAGCCCCAGCCGCCCTCGCAGCCGGCAACGCGCCGGACATGCTGTTCGCCATTCCAGACTTTGTCAACATCATCAAGGAACTGGGCGCCACCCAGCCGGTTGACGATTTTATCGCCGAGCTTCAGGGCGACCTGGGGATGTATGACTGGGCCATTGAGCCGTACACCTACGACGGGCACACATGGGCCGTGCCGCTCTACAACATGTCGCAGAACCTGTGGTATCACAAAGGCATGTTCGAAGAGGCCGGCGTGACCCCGCCGACGACGTGGGATGAGTGGCAGGCGGCCGCTGAGGCGCTGACCGGCGACGGCCGCTACGGCCTGGGCCTGCCGACCAGCCGCAGCCTGTACGCTGACCAGGTGGTCTATGACTTCATGGTCAACGCCGGCGCGCAGGAAATCTACGACGAAGAGGGCAACATCGTCTTTAACACGCCGGAAACAGTCGCGGCCTATGAGTTCTACAAGACGATGACGCAGTACGGGCCGCCCGACACCACCAGTTGGACGTGGGGCGAGGCCGAGGCCTGCTTCAACGGCAACACCTGTGCGATGGTTCCGCAGTTCACCGTGATCACCACTTACGACCAGGCCGGCGGCGACCCGGACGACCTCGGCGTGCTGGCGATCCCGCGCTCGGACGCGGTTGACACCAACTACACCATCGCCTATGTCAACGGCGTCATGATCCTGACCGACGACGAAGCGCGCATCGAGGCCTCCAAGACCTTCCTGCGCTGGCTGCTGCAGCCGGAAAACTACGGCCGCTTCCTGAATATGGAGCCGGGCCTGTTCCTGCCGGTGACCGAAACCGGCAGCACGGCCGAGAGCTTCTGGAGCGACCCGATTGTCGTGAAGTATCAGCCGCAGGTTGAGCAGATGATCGCCAACTCGCAGACCGGTATGCTGTTTGGCTTCACTGGCGGCAAGACCTTCCCAAGCATCGCCAGCATTTCCGCGCAGAACATCCTGGCGCAGGTGATGCAGATGGTGGTGGTTGATGGCATGAGCGCCGCCGACGCGGTCGCGGCCGGCCAGCAGTTGATGGAAGAAGCACTGGAGTAATCGCCCTGTCCTTCCGTCGGTGGGGGCTGGTCTAGCCCCCACCGACTCTCTGGAAGAGGTCGCCATGCAGCCGAGCGCCGGCGCTAAGCACAGAACCGTCCCCAGGAAGCGGCGCAAAGTCTACCGCCGCAGCGACATGATTCTGGCCTACTTTCTGGTCGGCCCGCTCGTCATCTGGCTGGCGCTGGCCATCCTCTACCCGCTGCTGTCCGCCATTCACCTCAGCCTGCTTGATGTCAAGGTGATCGGGCGCGGCGGCGAGTTCGTCGGGCTGGCCAACTATGAGTACATGCTCAGCTCCAGCCGCTTCTGGTCGGCGCTGGGGCGCAGCGTCATCTGGGTGATCGGCAACGCTGTGCTGCAGACGGTGATCGCCTTCATCACCGCGCTGATCCTCAAGCAGCGCTTTCGCGGGCAGGGGACTGTGCGCACGTGGGTAATCCTGTCGTGGATTGTGCCGACTGTGGTCGTTGTCATCATCTGGCGCTGGCTGCTGGGCACCTCCGGCGGCATCGTCAACTATCTGCTGGTGGCGGTCGGGATCATCCCTGAGCCAATCGGCTTCTTCAGCACGGGCACGAGCGCCTTCATCTCGGTGGTGGTGATTAACTCGTGGCGCTGGTTCCCGCTGACCGCCGTGATCCTGCTGGCGGCCATGCAGGGCATCCCCCAGGAATTTTACGAGGCGGCCGCCGTTGATGGCGCGAATGCGTGGCAGCGCTTCTGGAAGATCACGATGCCGAGCCTGCGGCCGGTGCTGTTCGTGCTCGGCCTGGTCGGCACGCTGTGGTCAATCAACGTGTTCGACGTGATCTGGCTGCTGACCGCGGGCGGGCCGTCGTCGGCCACGACCACGCTGCCGGTGCTGATCTACGAGACGGCCTTCAAGCAGTATAACCTCAGCCGCGCCTCAGCCGCGTCGGTGCTGATGGGCATCGTGCTGCTGATTTTCGCGGTGCTGTTCATACGCTTTGCCGCGCCGCAGTCGGACGATGAGGTGGCCGTCGTATGAACCGAACGCTCAGCGCGCGTATTGGCATCACCGTCTCGGTGATCGTGCTCCTGGTGCTGGTCATCGCGCCGTTCTACTGGATCTTCGTCAGCTCGATCAAGACGACGCAGGAAATTCTGTCGGCGACGCCGTCGTTTCTGCCGCAGAGCTTTACGCTGCAGCATTACGAGAAGCTGCTGGCTTCGTCCAATTTCCCGCGCTATCTGGTCAACAGCGTGATGGCCGCCGTGATGACGATGGTCATCACCGTGGCTCTGTCGGTCATGGCCTCGTATGCCATCTACCGGCTTGAGTTTCCGGGCCGGCGCTGGCTGGTGCGCGTGATCCTCGCGACTTATATCTTCCCCGGCATCCTGCTGCTGATTCCGCTTTACGGCATGCTCTCGCAGCTCCGGCTGATCGACTCGCTGTGGGCGCTGGTGATTATCAACGTGACCTTCGCCTCGCCGTTCGCGGTGTGGATGCTGCAGGCTTTCTTCCAGGCGATCCCTTACGAGGTTGAGGAAGCGGCCGCGCTCGACGGCGCCAGCCGGGTGATGATTATCCTCAAGATTTTCCTCCCGCTCACCGCGCCCGGCATCGCCAGCATCGCGATTTACGCCTTTATCTCGGCGTGGACCGAGTACATGTTCGCGTCCGTGATGATCCTGAGCGACGCCAACCGCACGCTTCCGGTCGGTCTGGCCGGCATCATCGGCCAGTATCAGGTTGACTGGGGCCTGCTGCTGGCCGGCGCGACGGTCACCACGCTGCCGGTGCTGATCCTGTTCAGCTTCGTTGGCCGCAGCTTCATCGAGGGCCTGACCGCCGGCGCGACCAAATGAT
>CAZDVL010000235.1:0-4102 GCA_964508745.1 uncultured Anaerolineaceae bacterium
CACGACCTGCTGTACCAGCACTACGCGCGCGCGGCCTACGGCACGACCATCCCGCAGCCGCACTTCTACCTGGGGTCGAACCGCAACGGCGACATCAAGCTGCGGGCGGTGCTGCCGGCGGCGCTGTTATGTGGCAGCCCCTGCCGCTTCTTCTACACGCCGTACCCCACGCTGTTCATTTCTGAGGACAGCTTCAGGGCGGTGATCGAGGATGTCGCCTTCGGCAAACAGAAGCTGCGCTCGAACCAGGTGGACTATGACACCAAATACACGCCAGAGCTGGCGGAGGCCGAATATCAGCAGTTCGTCGCCCTCAGCCAGGACCCCGGCGCGATCATCGGTTTTACGCGCGCGGTGGGCGAGCACGACAGCACAGCTTAACCTGCGGCGGAACAGAGGGAACGGGCGCGGCGGCGCGGGGGCGGGGCGATGGTGACGAACTGGCTGCTCGATTTCGATGACACACTGGCCAGCGGGTCTACCACCTGGGGCTGGAAACACGCGCTGCCGAAGCTCGTCCGCGAACACCAACTGCCGTTCGACCGTGAGCGCTTCCAGCGCGCGGCGCAGGCGGCGCAGGCGCGCGTGGCCGACAGCGCCGAGCTGGAGCCGGCGATCGCGGAGCTGTTCGGGGCGCTGGGCTGGCCCGCCGCGCTGCAAAAGGCGCTGATCGAGGACGTGCTCACGTCGTATGAGCCGGAGCTGTTCGCCGACGCCGTGCCGTTCCTCGACCGGCTGCGCGCGGCGCGGCACACGGTCTACATCGTCTCGAACAACCCGCGCTCGGTGGCGCTGGCGCAGCGCCTGGGCATCGCGCCGTACATCGCGCGCTTTTTTACGCCCGACGCGCACGCTGACGGCCTCGCCAAGCCCGATCCGCGCCTGTGGGCGCACATTGCCGCCGCCGCCGGCGTGACGGCGCAGAACTCGGCCGTCGTGGGGGACGACCCCTGGACGGACGGTGCGTTCGCGGAACAGTGTGGCCTCGCCTGCTGGCTGGTTGACCGGGACGAACGGTTCGGCGCGCTTGACGAGGGCAGCGGGCGGCGGCGCGTCGCGTCGCTGGCCGAAATTCCGGTTGACGGCTGACGGTCAGGAAGGCTGCTTGGGCTGTGACATCAGGCGCTGGGCCAGCTTTTCGAACGCCACGATGTCCATCGGCTTGCAGAGGGTGTAGTCCACATCCAGGTCTTCGTGAAACAGCATGTGCGGGTTGGCGGTCATGATGACGACGTACATCCGCTCAGCCACTTTCTCCTGGTGCAGCTCGTGCATGACCGTGATGCCGTCCTTGACCGGCATCGCCAGGTCAAGCAGCAGCAGGTCGAACGCTTCCTGCCGCAGCAGGTTCAGCGCCTCCTGGCCGTTTTCGGCCTGCTGCACCGCGTAACCCGTGCGGTGCAGGACAAGCGCGCACAGGTCGCGGTTGAAGAAGTTGTCGTCTACGATGAGCGCACGCGGCGTGGTTACAGCGGTCACAGCTATTCTCCTGTCGCTCAGGAACGCGGTCTTTGGTGCATCCGCGGGCAGTTAAACCTGCGAGAGCTTCTCAAGCGCGGTCAGCGCGCGGGTTTGAACATGGCGCGACGGATCGGTTGTGTACTGGCGGATTTCACGAATCACGCCGGTGTCGCCGATGGCCGCCAGCGCTTCGATGGCGGTGTAGCGGACCGCGTGCGATTCCGTGCGGTGCATGGTGTCAACCAGCAGGGGAACGGCGCGCTTATCGGCCAGCTTGCCCAGAGCCTGAATGACCCAGACCGCAGCCTGGTCGTTGAAGTTGTTTTTCAGAATGTCGATCAGCGGGTCTACCGCCTCGGCAGCGCCGATGTCGCCGAGAAACTGGGCGGCGGCGATGCGAATGGCGGGGCTGCTCGACCGCAGGCAGGCGATCACGCCGGCGGCGGCGCGCCGGTCGGCGATCTCGCTGAGGATCATGAGGATTTTCCAGCGATAGCGGTCGTCTTTGGTGGCGAGCGCCGCGACCAGCGGCTCGGTCGCGTTGAAGCGCATGGCGAGCAGGTCGCTGTGGGCCTGCTCGCGGCTGGCGGCGTCTGAAGAAACCAGGCCGTCCAGCAGGGGCTGAATTTCTGACGGCGCGCCTGTCTCTGCGCGCTCAGCGGTGGCCGGCTGTGGAGGTTGTCTGCGCGGTTTCGCCATGAAATTCACCTGTTTCGGACTAAAATCTGTCAGGCGCCCCGGTACAGGGCCTCGCGGGCTGCCGGTGTGACGACAAAGCGAACGGCGACCCCGCCGGGCAGTTGGTCAGGGTTGACAACCTCGTCCTGGATAAGCACGCCTTCGGTGCGCCGCAGGATCTCGATGTCCATCCAGGGCACAGGCTGCCACCACAGCGCCTCAAACAGCCCGCTGTCCGCCCGGTTAAGGCAGTCAGGCCGGACGGGGTCAATCAGGTCCCACACGCTGTTCAGGCTGGTTTCCGCCAGCCGCGCGGCGGCCGCCTGGCGCCAGGCCTGCGCCTGGGCGAGAATCTGGTCTACCTGCCGGCCCGCGGGCAGGTTATCTTCATTGTAATTGATAACCTGTAAAAATTGCTTAATTTCATCCAGGCAGGCGCACACCACCCCGTACTTTTCTCCTATTAGCGGCTCTGTGGGCGGGGCGGCGCACAGCGCTGCCAGGGTTTCGACGCCTGCCAGCACGCCTTCCGGCACAGACAGGGTAAAGCTGCCGGCGACAATGTTCAGCTCGAACAGGCGCTCGACGTGCTGCGCAACGCTGTCCTGAAGTTCGCGGGCTACTGAGGTGCGGGCTGTGTCTTTCATGTGGTTTTCGTCCGGCGCCTGGCGCTGCTGAAAAGTGTAAATTCTGGCTCGTTCTTCATCACTGTAGCACCAACCTGCCCGCCACAGGGCGAAAAAATTGTGAATTAAATCTGAAAAAAATATTTGTCCTGGCCGCTGGAAATACAAAACGAGTTCACAGGTATCAGCGCCCGTGAACTCGTCGCTTGCTGGCTGGCCCGGCCGGACGCCGGGGCTGTTCGCCCGTTAGAAGTAGCTGCTGATGATCTCCAGCACGTTGAGGATGTTCTGCGGGTCGCCGGACTGCACGCGCGTGCTGCTGGCGCGCGCCAGGCTGCTGAGCGTGTTCACGTCGGCGTCGGCCCCGTAGGCCACCGGCACGACGATGACCGGGTTGAGCGATTCGCGCGTGGCCTGGATGGCGCGCAGCGCGTCGTTGAGCGAGACGCTCCCCTCGCTGGTGTCGGCCCCGTCGCTGAGGATCACCACCGCGCGGATGCGGTCGCCGTCGCCCTGTTCGTTCATCATCCCGACAATTTCCTGCGTCGCCTGGTAGAGCGCGGTGCCGCCCTCGGCGCGCAGGCTGCGGATGCTGTTGATGACCTGCTGGCGGTTGGTTTCGACGTTGTCCACCGGCACGCGCAGCTCAACGCCCTGGTTGAACACGGCCAGGCCGATGCGGTTGGTTGGTTCCAAGCTGGCGACGAACGCCTCGGCGGCCTGCTTGGCCTGCTCGATCTTGCCGTCGGTTTCCATCGAGCCGGACACGTCAATCAGCAGGATGATGTCGGCCTGCTTCTTGACGAACGACCAGCTTTGCTGGACGGCGGCGACGACTTCCGGCGCGGGCACGTCGAGCACGGTTGTCGGGCCGGCGGGCGTCACGCCGTTCTCGGCCACGAACGGATAGCCCAGCTCAACGTCGGGGTTGGCCGGGCGGAAACCGTACTCCATGATGGCGGTCTGCACGGCGGGCGTCAGCACATATTCGATCAGCACGCGCGCGGCCTCGCGCTGCTCTGGCGTCACCCAGTCGGCGTTGACGATGCCCATTGGGTGTTCGTGCCAGAAGGTGCCTTCTTTGGGGTAGAGCGCGACCAGCTTTTCCGGCGGCTGAACCTCGGTTTTGCCCTGGTTGATGAAGATCAGGTCATTTTCTTCCAGCGCCACGAAGTCCAGGTAATCCGGCCCCTGGGCGATGTATTCCTTGAACTCGGTCGTGCGGCGCGAGTAGTGGCGGATGAGCTGTTCGATCTGGCGCACGCCGTCCTGCACGGCCTCGTCGTTGACCACGTCCAGCGTCAGCCGCCGCCCGGTGAAGCCGGTCTCGCGGGCCG
>CAZDVL010000236.1:0-4096 GCA_964508745.1 uncultured Anaerolineaceae bacterium
AGGTTATAGGCCACGTTGTACAGCCCGACCTCGTATTCGCTGACGAACTGGCTGAGAACGATGGTGTCAACGCGGAAGGCGAAGGACAGCGCAATCTGTGTGAACCCGAACGGCAGGCCGGCCCGCACCACGCTCCGCCACATGGCGGGGTTTACCTGGAAGCGCGGCGGACCAAGTTTGTTGCGGCGCACAAACCAGTACGCCAGCGCGGTGACAATCGGCATGTTGAGGATGCCGGCGATAAACAACCAGAGGAAGTTGAAGCCCAGGTACAGAAACAGGCCGGCGAAGATCATCCACAGCACCTGCATAACAACGGTCAGCGTGGACGAAATATCAATGCGCTCCCTGCCGACCAGCACGCTGGTGAGCGGCGCCAGCAGGATCTGAAAGAAATAGGTGCCGCAGAACACCAGGATGCCCAGGATGATGTCGTGCGAGTAGTCGGTGATGAGCAGCGCGCCGCCCACTGTGACGATTGTGGCGATGATCGCCAGGATGAAGCGCAGCGAAACGGTGTCCCAGAACAGATCCTCATTGCGCTGCGGGTTACGGGCGATCTCGCGCGTGAGGTACTGGGTGATGCCCAGGTCGCCGATCACAGAGAACAGGCCCGCCCAGGCCATCACAATCCAGTATTGGCCGAAGGCTTCGCCGCCCAGCGTTCTGACGACCAGGACGCTGAACACAAAGTTTGCGCCTTTGAGCGCAAGCTGGGCCGCCATGCCCCACAGGGTGTTGCGGGCGATGATCCTGCCCGCGCTGCGGTCCGGCGCTGTCGTTTGTACGGGGGTTTCGGACATGATTCCTCTAAGCTGCGGCGAATAGGCAGCGTATAGGCACAGGCAGAGACTATGCCAGCTTCCCTTGCGTCTGGCTAAAGCCTTAGCCGGCGGGGCCTGCCGGCAGGTGCAGCGCGCGCTCGTAACAGGCCAGCATACGGCGGGCTGTTTCATCCCAGGTGAACTGGGCAACGCGCGCGAAGCCGCGCGCGCGCATCTGCGCCGCCAGCGCGGGTTCGGTCAGCACGCGGGTGATGTTGTGGGCGAAACCGTCGGTGTCCTCCGCGTCGGCCAGCAGGCCGGCGTCGCCCGCGACTTCGGGAATGGAGCCTCGGTCTGACGCGATCACCGGCGCGCCGCAGACCATCGCCTCGAACACGGGTATGCCCAGCCCTTCGATCCACGACGGAAAAACAAAGGCGCGCGCCAGGTTAAACAGCACGATCAGATCGTCATAGGGCGGGCGTATGAGCAGGCGCGCGTGGCCGGCCGCCTGGGCCGCCAGAACTTCCGCTGGCGGCTCTGGCGTGCGCGAGAAGAAAACAATCTGGTGCTGTTCGCGCAGTTCGGGCGCCAGCTTCTGCCAGGCGCGCGTCAGCGTGCCTGGGTTTTTGATGGCGTCGGCCAGCACAAAGGGTTTCTCTAACTGGTAGCGCTGGCGCACGGCTTCGAGCACGGCCGCGTCGTCAATCCGGCGCGCGTCCGGCGGCGGGCTGTACATCACAACCTCGATCCGCTCAGGGTCAAAGCTGTTGTGCTTCATAATTTGCTGCCGCGAATACTCCGAAATTGTGATCACCATGCTCGCGCGGCGCAGCGCCTGAACGGTCGAGAAGTGCAGATAGGTCATCATGCCGATGGTGGCGGCTTTTTTGGCGTGCCCGCGGACGATCTCGCGCAGCGGCATCACGTTGATCTGGTCGTGCAGGGTGATGACCGTTGGCACGCCCGGCGGCCCGAAGCCGTAGTTGGCGGGGAAGTGAACCACATCGAGCCGATCCTGCTCCATCGTCCGGCGCATGAAGTAGTCGTTGTAAACGCTGGACAGCGCGCTGCGGTAGGGCAGCAGGCGGACGGTGGCGTTGGTGGGCAGGTTCGATAGTTCGAGCGGCTGCTTGGTGTCCGCGTAGAGGAAGAAGTCGTGTTCTGGGCCGGCGGCCAGCAGCGCGGCGGTCAGATAGGTGACATACCGGTGAACACCCCCCATCAGGCCATGCGATAGATACCTGACGTCAATCCCTATGCGCATGAACGAACCTTTCAGCGGCGCGACGGTTTGCAGCGGTTGCGAGCAGCGCTGTGATTATATCAAACGTGCTGTTCCTTGCAGTCAGCTAAAGCTGCGCGGACGCCGCCGATGAAACGCCGCCGCCGCCGCATCCCCGCCTTGACAGTCTGCGCCGCCGCGCCTTATAATGCTTCTGTTACCGCCGTAAAAACCGGACGCACCGGTTTTTTGCATGAGTTGCTGAGGAGTAAACCGCGTGGGTCCGCTGCCAAAACGCAAAGTCTCTCGCAGCCGCCGCGATCGCCGCCGGGCGCATGACAGCCTGACGCTGAATCATCTGGTGGTGTGTGAAGGGTGTGGGGAATATCACGTCGCGCACCGTGCCTGCCCGAACTGCGGCACGTACCGCGGGGAAACCTTTATCGAAGTGAAAGACGAATAATTGGCGGGCGCTGCCCGTGCGGTTGGACAGCCCTGTCTGGCGTATGAACGGACAGGGTTTTTTTGTGCTATTTGCCAAAAACAAGTTTCAGGTTATGCTATTTCCACTCGCGGCTTACGTACTGTCAGAGATTGGTTTGCGTTATGGTTGACTGGGCAGCCACCGCTTTTGTATTTCCGGGCCAGGCTTCGCAGGAAGTCGGCATGGGGAAAGATATTGCGGCGGCTTACACGGTTGCTCACGACACGTTCCTTCAGGCTGACGAGATTCTGGGCTTTAAGCTGTCGAAGCTGTGCTTTGACGGGCCTGAGGCTGACCTGAACGACACGATCAACACCCAGCCGGCGCTGTACGTGTGCGGCATCGCGACGCTGCGGGCGCTTCAGGCGGAATGTCCTGAGGCTGTGCCGGCCTGTGTCGCCGGGCACAGCCTGGGCGAGTTCACCGCCCTCACCGCCGCCGGCGCGCTCACCTTTGAGGATGGCGTGCGGCTGGTGCGCGAGCGCGGCCGCCTGATGAAAGAGGCGGACGTGCGCAGCCCAGGCGCGATGGCCGCTATTTTGGGGCTGGACGGCGACGCGGTGCGCGCGTTGTGCGCGCAGGTCGCGCAGCAGACCGGCGGTGTGCTGGTGCTGGCGAACGATAACTGCCCCGGCCAGACTGTGGTTTCCGGCGATGACCGGTCGATTGAAGCGGCGCTGGAGGCAGCCCAGGCGGCGGGCGCTAAACGCGCCGTCAGGCTGGCTGTGAGCATCGCCGCGCATTCCCCGCTGATGGAGCCGGCTTCGGCTTACTTCCGCCGCGCGCTGGAGCAGGTGAGCTTTCACAGGCCGCATGTGCCAGTCTACGCGAATATCCACGCCAAACCGCTCACCACTGCGGAAGCTATCCGCCAGGAACTCGAACAGCAGCTAACGCACTCGGTGTTATGGACGGACTCAATCCACGCCATGACTGCCGCTGGCGCTGCAACGTTTGTCGAGATCGGCCCTAAGGATGTGCTGGCCGGGCTTATCAAACGGATTGACCGCGCGAGTGCGCGGTTTACGCTGAACGGTCTGGAAAGCTTCCGGGCGTTTCTGGCTGCTGCCGCTGCCGCAGAGTAACGCAATTTTATGCTCTGTGTTGCAGAACAGACAGCAGGCGCTAATATATACGCTTCTTACGTCGCCGTGAGAAAGCACCTTTGCCCTGCTTTTGCGAAGGCACATTTCCAGCGTGCGCGCGCAGGGCGTTTCTGGCGTGTGTTAGTCTGTGTTGCAAAGGAGAGAAGGGTAATATGGCAATCAAACGTTTCCGTTGGACCTTAGCGCTGCTCGCTGCTATCGCGGTGGTGCTCGCAGCCTGCGCTCAGGCGACTCCCACCCCGACAGCCGTACCACCGACGGCGGCGCCTACCGAGGAACCCACCGAAGAACCTACTGCGGTGGCGATGGCTGAGGCGACCGAGGAGGCAACTGAGGAGCCGGCGGCGACTGAAGCGCCGGCGGTTGAGGTAACCGAGGAGCCGGCGGCGACTGAAGCGCCAGTGGTGGCCGAGGCGACCGAAGAACCGGCGACAGCCGAGGCGACCGAAGCGGCAGCGGCAAGCGCGACGGTGGTGGTGGCGCCGGGCGGGACGGTGAAGCTGGGCCTGGCGACGAT
>CAZDVL010000237.1:0-4064 GCA_964508745.1 uncultured Anaerolineaceae bacterium
CGCGGTAGCGCTGCAAAAAGCGCCCGCTGAGGTACATCGGCGCGACCGCCCACAGGTGCGCCCAGTCGTTCATGGCCGCGTCCTGAAACCAGGTGATCGCCGACAGATAATCCAGGCGCACGCGGCCCACAACGTCCGGCGGAGCCATCCACTCCTCCGGCTGGCCGCCTTCACCGTCAACGCGCCGCAGTTTGTCGGACCAGGGTACGCGCCGGTTATCATCGAGTGTCATCGCATCTACCAGTGTGACTAAACAGCGCGGTTGCGAAGCCCCCCGCACCATGCCTCGGATGGCCTCCACTTTACCAGCCGCCAGCCGCATCCGCAATCCGCACCTTGTCCGGTTCAGGTCGCCAGCGACGTGTTCTTCAGGGTCAGCCACACATTCTGCCGAAGCTGTGCCATGCTCACCGGGCGGATCAGGTACACATCAACTTTGACCACGCTCAGCGCAAAGGCCTGCTCGTCGCTGGTGGAGCTGTGGTTGGCGATCACGATGATCGGCAGCAGGCTCAGGCTGTCAATCTCCTTGATCTTCGCCAGCAGCTCCCAGCCGTGCATGTCGGGAAGCTGGAAATCCATAATCAGCAGGTGCGGCTCGCAGTCCTCCAGCAGATGCAGGCCATCCGTGCCGTTATTCGCCCAGTAGACCTCGGCCTGCATGGTCAGCAGCAGCTCGCAGATGGCGACCCGTTCGTCGTCGCTGCCGGCGATCACCACCACGCGCCGCCCGCTGGTGACCGAGACATCGGTCTGGCTGGCGATGATGGTTTCCAGGTCCACCGGGTCGCTGACCAGCTCGGTCTGCTGTTTGTAGCTGTTGCTGCTGCTGTTGGTCTCGATGAAGGCAATCGCCGTGTGCTGGAGCAGGTCAGCGGCGCGCGCGACCAGGTGCTTGTGCGCGCGTTCGGCGTCCTTCAGGTGGCGAAAAGGCGCGCCGTTCTTGCCCAGGATGGCGATCAGGTCGCCCCGTTCGCGCGCCAGATAATCCCGGTCCAGCCCCAGCGTCGTCAGCGTCGCCTGCACCTCGCGGAGGCGCTCGCGCGGCAGCGTCGTGTTCAGGTAGTAGGTGCGGATGCGGTTGCCGGACGTGCGCGTCCTGATCTCCTGCTCAAGCCGGTTGGTTTCAGGCAGCGCGTAAAGCCACACATAGCGCTCGTCATAGTGCTCAACGCACCCCGCCGCCTTAAGCTGGTTCAGCTCATAACTGGTGATGGCGTGGCCGAAGCTGTCGTCCTCATAGCGACGATAGCGCCCGCTCAGCAGCTCCTGCACACGCCCTTCATCCCACTGGACCACAAACGATCCATCTGCCAGGATAAAGACCGTGTGCCGAGGCACTGGCGACCCGCTGAACGTCTTATTCATTAGCCTGGACCACACCTGCCTGAACCATCTCGCGCGCCGCCGGCCTTACAGGTCAACAAAATAGGACGTGCAGGCCCGGTCAATCAGGTCCTTCGTCAGCGTCGGCGGCCTGTTCAGGTATGTCGCGATGTCAATAAGCTGCGAGAGCAGGTCGCGCGGGTGCACAAAGCGCAGGTCGCGATCCTGCTTGACGTACCACTCGTTCAGCAGATAGGCCAGCCCCTGCTCGTCGTAAGGGACCTTCAGCAGCCGGCACATCAGCTTGAACACCTCGCGGAACTGCTCATAAGTTGGGTTGCCAATTTCGATCTTGTAGCGGATGCGCCGCAGAAACGCCTCGTCCACCAGGTCTTTAGGGTCCAGGTTGGTCGAGAACACGATCAGCACAAAAAACGGCACCTCGATCTTGCGCCCGTTGTTGAGCGTCAGAAAGTCCACGCCCTTTTCCAGCGGCACAATCCAGCGGTTCAGCAGGTCCTTCGGGCGCACCTGCTGGCGGCCAAAGTCGTCAATCAGGAACATGCCGCCGTTGGCCTTCACCTGGTACGGCGCCTCGTAGAACTTGTTCACGTCGTTCCACACCAGGTCCAGGCCGGCCATCGTCAGCTCGCCGCCCACCATAATCATCGGCCGCTTGATGCGCACCCAGCGCACGTCGCGCACCTTGCCTGTGCCGGCCTTCAGGCGCCCCTCCTGTTCCGACAGCTCGTGGTTCACGCTGTCGAACATCTGCACGATCTGGCCGTCCACGTCAATTGCGTAGGGAACCCAGATGTCTTCGCCCAGAATCATGCGCCCGACCTTCTCCGAGATGGTCGTTTTGCCGTTGCCGGGCGGCCCATAGAGGAAGATCGAACGGCCAGAGTTCACCGCCGGCCCGATGCGGCTCAGCATCTCGTCGGAAATGATCAGGTTGGTCATGATCCGGCGCAGGTCATCCTGGTGTACAATCAGCTTGCGCTGGTTCTGCCCATGCACCGACTCAATGTACTGCCGCAGCGGCACCGGCGCCGGCCCCGCATACTGCGACCGCTCCATCGCCTCGCGCGCCTTCTCCGACCCCTTCAGCGTAATCACATACTGAAAGGCCGATTCGCCGAAGCCCGTGGTGGCCCCGCGCACCTCGATATATTTCTCGCGCTTCAGAAATTCCATCACCGTGTCAAGCACGCCGGTGTACGGCAGCTTGACCACATCGGCGATCACGTGGCCCGCCATCACGCCGCCGTAGTACAGCACCTTCAGCACCAGGTCCGAAACATACAGCAGATTTAAGCCGGTGTCCTCAATCGTCTCAATGACCGGCGGCGCCCACGCCCCGCCGTCATCGCCCAGCGGGCGCGTTCCCAGGCTTCTGATGCCCGATGCGCGTGCAGGTTGATCCGTCATCCCGTCAAACCTCTCGCAACTGCGACCCTCACGACACGAAGGGGTCACGCTCACATGCCGGCGCCGGCGCGCACAAAAGCACGCCGCCACAGCCGGAATAGAGTCATAATCCGTTCTGCATTATATACCAGCCCTTTATCCTCACACAAGCAAGCGGCGGCCCGGCCCGGCAGATCACACCGCCCAGGCCCGCCCGCGAGCCAGACCTTGAGGGCCGGCGCAGTTTCGGGTAAAGTAAAGGGGAGGCTGTGCGCAGTTTCGCGCGGCCCGCTCTGATATCAGGCGAGAACATCTATGATTGACCGCATCCGATGGCTGGGGCACAGCAGTTTCGTCATTCAGGGGCCGCCGCTGATCTACATTGACCCCTGGCGCGTGGCGCGCAGCACCTTTCACGCCGACGTGATCCTGGTCAGCGGCGACCTGTACGACCGCTGCTCGCTGGCCGACATTGACAAGCTGCGCGGCCCCGACACGCTGGTGATCGGCAGCGAGGCCGTCGCCCAGCAGGTCGAGAACTGCACCGTGCTGCGCCCCTGGCAAAGCCTCACCTTCGACCGCGCCGCCATCAAAGCGGTGCCCGCCTACACCCCCGACGCCTGGGGCCAGCCAACAACCAGCGGCCTGGGGTTTGTGGTCTCGATCAACTTCTACGACATCTACTACGCCGGCCCCACGCACAGCATCCCGGAAATGCACACGCTGCGGCCCGACATCGCCATCCTGCCGATTGACGGGCGCGGCACGCTCAGCGTCGCGGACGCCGTCCAGGTCATCCGGCAGATGCGCCCGCGCTGGGTGTTCCCGGCCAACTGGGGCGCGTATGGCGAAGGGGCCGTGCGCGCCGACGCGCTGGCGCTCCAGCGCCTGACGGCCGGCCAGACCGAGGTCATCCTCCCCGCGCCGTCGCTGTCGCCGGCCGCCGCCAGCTAACCCCGCGCGCCGCTTAGAACGCAAAACGGCCCGCGTGTGCGGGCCGTTTTCATGCCTGCGCCTCTGCTCAGGCGGCCGAGTTCAGCTTGCCGATCTCGTTCCACTCCATCTGCTTGTCGCCCTCGCCCAGCACGACCGGGCGCGCCTCGCCGCGCATCACCGCGCCGGTGACGATCACCTTGCGAATTGAGGTGTTGCCGGGCGTCTCAAACATCACGTCCAGCAGCGTGCTCTCGATGATCGAGCGCAGGCCGCGCGCGCCTGTGCCGCGCTGGAGCGCCATCTCGGCGGCGACGGCCAGGGCCTCGTCGTCGAACGTCAGGTCCACGTTGTCCAGCGACAGCAGGTAGTGGTACTGCTTGGTGAGCGCGTTC
>CAZDVL010000238.1:0-4058 GCA_964508745.1 uncultured Anaerolineaceae bacterium
GTTTCGGCGAGGCGGTCGAGCTGCCGGGTGGTGACGCCAGGGCGCACATGCTCGCGCATGACCTGGTGCACCTGCGCCGCGATGCGCCCGGCCGCGCGCATGATGGCGATTTCTTCCGGCGTTTTCAGGTGAACGGCCATCGTGTCCCCGTCAGCGCGCCCGCAGCCGGTCAACGGCGGCCTGGATGTCGCCGCTGACGGCGGCGATCGGCTGGTCGGCGTTGATCTCGACCAGCAGGCCGCGCCCGCCGTAGTAGCGAATCAGCGCCGCGGTCTGATCCAGGTAGGTGTCAATGCGCTTGATGATGGCGGCGGCGTTGGCGTCGTCGGGGCGGCGGATCAGCGGCTCGCCGCCGGCCTTGAGCGCGGCGGTCAGGCGCGGGGGGTAGGCCCCCTGCGGGTGATCCTCGAACGCCCAGGTGATCGCTGCGTCGTCGTAAAAAATGTTGTAGGCCCGGCCGTCCGCCGCCAGCACGCGCCCGAAAGCGCGCTTGAAGGCGGTGAACAGGTCCAGCCGGAGCAGCAGCACCGCGTTGAGCGCCTCGCCCCGGCTGGCGAGGTAGTCGTCCAGCCAGCGGGCCTGCGCCTCGTTGCGCGGGTAGCCGTCGAGGATCGCGCCGGGGGCCGCGTCGGGCTGCTCCAGGCGGTCGCGCACGACTTCGTTGGTGATGTCGTCGGAGACCAGCGCGCCCTCAGCCATGATCTGCTGGATGCGGCGCGCCAGGTCGTCGTCGCGCGTTTTCATGGCGCGGAACAGGTCGCCGGTGGAGACGTGCGGGATGCCGTAGGTCTGGCTGATAAAGCTGGCCTGGACGCCTTTGCCGGCGCCCTGCACGCCCATCAGGTTCAGGTATAAAGCCATTTTTGCAGGTCCTTGCCTGGTGCTTGCCCCGCCCTCACGCCCCGCCTATAGAATGGAAAGGGGGGCGAGGGCGAGGGGTTTTCAAGTCGGTCTAGCGCATGAAGCCTTCGTAGTTGCGCATGACGAGCTGGGCTTCAAGCTGGCGCATAGTGTCAATCACCACGCCGACCACGATGATCAGGCCGGAGCCAGTGATCACCAGCGCGGCGTTGGCGGCCGTCCCGGAGACGAACTCGGTGGGGAACAGCAGCCGGTTGATAAACTCGATGATGCCGGGCACCACCGCGATGATCCCCAGGAACAGCGCGCCCACGATGGTGATGCGGCGCGACACGCGCAGGATATACTCGTGCGTGCGTTTGCCGGGCCGGATGCCGGGGATGTAGCCGCCCTGCCGCTGGAGGTTTTCCGCCAGGTTCTGGTTGCCGATCATGGTTTCGGCGTAGAAGAAGGTGAAGCCCACCGTCAGCAGGAAGAACGTCAGCCAGTAGGCGATGCCCTGGTGGTTGCCGAACGTCTGCATGATCGAGTCGCCCAGCGGGCCGGGCGGGAACAGGCCGACGATGATGGCTGGGAAGGCGGTGATCGCCTGGGCAAAGATGAGCGGGATCATGCCGACCGGGTTCACACGCAGCGGGATGTGCGTGCTCGCCCCGCCGTACTGTTTGCGCCCGCGCACGCGCTTGCCGTAATGCACCGGCACGCGGCGCACGCCTTCCTGAATAATCACGATGGCGACGATGCTCACCAGCGTGATCACCAGGAACAGGATGATGTTGTAGACGGGCTGCGTGGTGGTGGAGAGCAGCCGCGCCAGGTTGTTGGGCGCGCCAGCGACGATGCCGGCGAAGATGATGATCGAGATGCCGTTGCCGATGCCCTGTTCGGTGATCAGCTCGCCCAGCCACACGGCGAACATGGTGCCGGCTGTCATGGTGGTGATGACCGTCAGCGTGAGCATGAAGTCCGAGCCGAAGCCGGGGATGATGGGCGCGCCGCCCAACTGCCCGAAGATGGCGATCTGGCCGAAGCCCTGGACAATGGCCATCGGGATCGTCAGGTAATACTGCCAGCGCTGGAGCTTTTCCTGGCCGCCCGGCTCTTTCTGGATGGCTTCAAGCTGCGGGATGATGGGCGTGAGCAGTTGGAAAATAATGGACGCCGTGATGTACGGGTACACGCCCATCGCAATCACGCTGAAGTTTTGCAGCGCGCCGCCCGACAGCAGATTGATGACGTTTGCCAGCCCGGCCCCCTGCCCCGCGAACAACTGGTTCAGGGCAGCGGGGTCTACGCCGATCACCGGGACGTGCGCGGCGAACTGGTACACCACCAGGATCAGGCCGGTGAACAGCAGCTTGTTGCGCAGGTCTGGCAGGCGCCAGGCGTTGCGAAGGGCTTCAATCGCTTGCATGGTTCAGTCTCAGTCTCTAGTTATTATTCAGAACAGACCCGCCGCGGTTTTCGGCGGCCGGCGCGCTGCGCTGAGGCGCGCTGCCGGCAGGGAAAACCGCTGCGGGGCGACGGAAAGGCGCCTCAGGCGCTGTCTTCGCCAAACATCTCGGCAAGTTTTGCTTTCGGCAGCAGCTTCACGGTGGCGAGCGCGCCCGTCAGCCTGAGGGGCAGCGTTTGTGTCGTGCCGCCGGCCGCCTCGATCTTGCTGGCCGCGCCTTTGGTGAAGCGGTGCGCCTGAACGGACAGCTTTTTCGTCAGCTCGCCGCCGCCCAGAATCACGATCGGGCGGGCGGCCTCGCGCACATAGCCAAGCTCCGCCAGCAGCGCCGGCGTGACCTCGGTCCCGGCGTCCAGGTCGTTGAGGCGGCTGACGTTCACTTCCTGGTACTCGATGCGGAAGATGTTGGTAAAGCCGCGCTTAAAGGGGAGCCGCCGCACCAGCGGGAGCTGGCCGCCCTCGAAGTAGGGGCCTTTGCCGCCGCCGCTGCGCGCGCCCTGGCCTTTGGTGCCGCGCCCGGCCGTTTTACCCTTGCCCGCCGAGATACCCCGGCCAACGCGGGTCCGTGCTTTCTGCGAACCCTTGGTGGGCTTTAAATCGTGAAGCTTCATTGTGCGTCTACCTCTTCAACGCGCAGCAGATGCTCGATCTTGGCGATCATGCCGCGAATGACAGGGGAGTCGTCCTGCTCGACCGTTGCGTTGATCCGCCGCAGCCCCAACGCGCGGGCGGTCGCCCCCTGGTCCTTACGATAGCCAATAGGGCTTTTTACCAGCGTGATACGCAGCTTCTTGTGGGCCATGCTCGCTTACTCCTCGTCCTCGTCCGTCTCGATGATTTGAGGGACAGGGCGCGGCGCGGGGCGCTCGACGGTGGGTTTGCGGCGCGTCCAGAAGGGGCGCACGTCGTTCACGTCCTTGCCGCGCATGGCGGCGATTTCCTCCGGCGTCCGCAGCATTTGCAGCGCCGCCAGCGTCGCCAGCGCGACGTTGAGCAGGTTCGGGCTGCCCTGGCTTTTGGTCAGGATGTCGCGCACGCCGACCGCTTCCAGCACCGCGCGGACGCTGCCGCCGGCGATGACGCCCGTGCCGGGGGAAGCCGGCTTAAGCATCACCACCGCGCCGCCATAGCGGGCGGTGACCGGGTAGGGAATGGTCGTGCCGGACAGCGCCACTTTTTCCATGTTGCGGCGGGCGTGTTCGCTGCCTTTGCGGATGCTGTCAGGGACGCCGCGCGCTTTGCCCACGCCGACGCCCACGCGCCCGTTGTTGTCGCCAACGATGACCACTGTGCGGAAGGCGAAGCGCCGCCCGCCCTTGATCACTTTGGCGACACGTTTGATGTCTACGACGCGCTCGTCGAGTTCTTCGCGCTCTTCGTCGCGCCGGGGTTCCCGTCGTCTATCTGCCATCTGTTTGCTCCACCCCTAAAAGTCGAGACCAGCTTCGCGCGCGCCTTCGGCCACCGCCGCGACCCGGCCATGATAGCGAAAGCCGCCCCGGTCGAATACCACTTTCTCGATGCCGGCCTGTTTGGCGCGTTCGCCGACGACCTTGCCGACGATTTTGGCCGCTTCCAGCTTGCTTTTACCGGCGGCCTGTGCGGCCACCTCTTTGTCCAGCGTGGAGGCGGACACAACGGTGTGGCCCTGGCTGTCATCAATCACCTGCGCGTAGATGTTCGTCAGGCTGCGAAAGATGTTCAGGCGCGGGCGCTGGGCTGTGCCGCTCACACGGGCGCGCAC
>CAZDVL010000239.1:0-4049 GCA_964508745.1 uncultured Anaerolineaceae bacterium
CGCTGGTCAACGTGGGCCTGGTGGACGCGGTGGCGCGCGGCTTCACCGACACGCTGGGCGCTTACGGGCCGCTGGCGGTGCTGGCCGGGCTGTTCCTGCTGACGGTGCTGCTCACGCAGATTCTCTCCAACACGGCGACGACGGTGCTGATCGCGCCGATCGCGCTGGCGGCGGCGCAGAACCTGGGCGTGGACGCGCACGCGCTGGTCATGGGCGTGGCCATCGCCGCGTCAATGGCCTTCGCCACGCCGATCGCCTCGCCGGTCAACACGCTGGTCATGACCGCCGGCCACTACCGCTTCACCGATTACACGCGCGTGGGGCTGGCGATGATCGTGCTGACGTTCCTGCTCTCGCTGCTGGCGCTGCCGCTGCTGTTTCCGTTCTAGCGCGCGCCTATTTCGCCAGCGCGCGCGCCCAGCGGGCGGCGTCGGCGCGGCGGCGGTCGCCGGTCTGCTCGAAACGCGCCTGCGCCTGGCGCATATAGCCCAGCGCCAGGCCGTCATTATGCTGGCGGTGATAGGCCAGCGCCAGGCAGTAGAGCGTTTCGGGCCGGTCAGGGTCGGCGGCCAGCGCGCGCGAAAAATAGGTTACGGCGTCCTCCCAGTTGCCATCACGGTAGGCCAGCAGGCCGCGCCCATAGTGCGCCAGCATCTCGTGAGGGTACAGGCGCAGCGCCGTCTCGAAATCGGCTTCGGCCTCCCGGCGGCTGCCTGCCTCCAGGTGGATGAAGCCGCGCGCGGCATAGTATTCGGCGTGGGCGGGCAGCAGGTCAATGGCGCGGTCCAGCCGGTCAACAGCCTGGTCGAACAGCTTTTTCTGGTAGGCGGCCAGCGCCTGCCGGTAAAATTCGTCGGCCTCGTAGCGCGGCACGCCGAGGCGCTGGGTAAGGTTGGGCATGGCGCTGTAAAGTCGCGGTTAGCTGGCTGAATCAGGCTATAATAGTAGCGGGTTTTCGGGCGGCACGCCAGAAAGCCGCCGCGCTGCCCGCGCACCGCGAAAAGCAGCGCCTGACCGGGCCGGCCCAATGCACTTGCAGACAAGAGGACGCTGGATCATGGACTTTGACCTGAGCGAGGAACTGCGGCTGTACCAGCGCGCGGTGCGCGCCTTCTGCGAGGCCGAGCTGAAGCCCTACGCCGCCGAGGTGGACGAACGCGGCGCGCTGCGCCAGGAAGCCATCGCCCGGATGCCGGCGCTGGGCCTGACCGGGCTGCAAGTGCCGGAAGATTTCGGCGGCGCGGCGCTCAGCACGCTGGGCGCAGCGGTCGCCATCGAGGAAATCGGGCGCGCCTGCGGCTCGACCGGCCTGTCCATCTCGGCGCACAACGGCCTGGGCTGCGGCCCGATCGTCAACTGGGGCACGCCGCAGCAGCAGGCGCGCTACCTGCCAGAGCTGGCGGCGGGCCGCGTGCTGGGCGCGCTGGCGCTGACCGAGCCGCAGGCTGGCTCTGACCTGCTGGGCGGCCTGCGCACCACCGCCCGCCGCGACGGCGACTCGTGGCTGGTGCACGGCAGCAAGGCGTGGATCACCAACGCCAGCCTGGCCGCCTGGCTGATCGTGCTGGCGCGCACCGACGCCGACGCCGGCTCGCGCGGGTTCAGCATGGTCATCGTGCCCACCGACGCCGCCGGCGTGACCGTCCACCCGCCAGAGAAAAAGATGGGCCTGCGCGGCTCGCCCACGCACATGATCTCGCTCGACAATGTGCGCGTCCCCGCCGAAAACCTGCTCGGCGCGGAGGGGCGCGGCTTCCACCAGACGATGGCGACGCTCGACGCCGGGCGCATCAGCATCGGCGCGCTGAGCGTGGGGCTGGCGCAGGCGGCCTTCGAGGAAGCGCTGAGCTACGCCCGCCAGCGCGAGGCGTTCGGCCAGCCGATCGCCCAGCACCAGTCCATCCAGAACCTGCTGGCCGACGCCGCAACGCAAATTGACGCCGCCCGCTTACAGGTGTATCATGCGGCCTGGCGCAAAGACCAGGGGCGCGACTTCACGCGCAGCGCGGCCCAGGCCAAGCTGTTCGCCAGCGAAGTGGCGGAGATGGTGGCCCGCGCCGCCATCCAGATTCACGGCAGCTACGGCTACAGCCGCGAGTACCCGGTCGAGCGCATCTACCGCGACCAGCGCCTGATGACCATCGGCGAAGGCACGAGCGAGATTCTGCGCGTGGTGATCGCCCGCCGTGTGCTGGCGGAACAGGCCGCTGGCGCGTAAAGACACCGTTTAGCCAGGGTGAACACAGAACGTATGGCGTCATTAACTCGTCAGCCCGCGCAGCGGCGGCAGGTGAACCTGCGGTCGGTGGCGCTGCCAACGGAACACGGCGGCTGGGGCTTTGTTCTCGAACCAATTGTGCTGGGCCTGCTGGTCGCCTGGTCGCTGCCCGGCGCGGCGGTCGCGCTGGCGATGCTGGCGCTGTTCCTGCTGCACCAGCCGCTGAAACTGGCGCTCAAGGACAACCTCAAACGCCGCCGCGTCAGCCGCACCGCCTACGCCGAGCGCTTCGCGCTGCTCTACGGCGCGGTCAGCGCTGCCGCGCTGCTGGCCGCGCTGCTGACCGCCGCGCCCGCGTTTCTCATCCCGCTGGCGCTGGCGCTGCCGCTGATGCTGGTGCGGCTGGCGCACGACGCCCGCAGCCAGAGCCGCGGCCTGCCGGCGGAGCTGGGCGGGGCTGCCGCGCTGGGCGCGACCGCCGCCGCCATCGCGGTCGCCGGCGGCTGGGCGCTGCCCGCCGCGCTGGCGCTGTGGCTGCTGATGGCGGTGCGGGCCGTCACATCGGTGCTTTATGTGCGCCAGCGGCTGCGGCTGGAACGGGACATGCCGGGCCACCTGCGCCTGGTGTATGTGGCGCACGGCGCTGGCGCGGCGGCGGTCGCCGCCGTTGTGCTGGCCGGCGCGGCCCCCTGGACGGCGCTGGCCGCCTACGCGCTGCTCGTCGCGCGCGCCGCGCTGGGGCTGTCCGCGCGCCGCGCGCCCACGACGGCCAAAAAGACCGGCCTGCGTGAGATGGCCTACGGGCTGCTGTATGCGCTCATCGTTGGCGTGGGCTACATCGTCTAGGCTGCTGCGCCGCGGTTTTCAGCGCAGGCGGGCCGATGCGTGATACAATATAGTGAAAGTCAGTATTATCCAAATGCCGCGGCAGTTCATCAGGTGAAAGGTGCTTGGCTGTGACCGCGTGTCCGAGCTGTAAGCGCGAAAACGCGCCGGGAACCAAGATTTGTGTGTACTGCGGCGCGATGATGGCCGAAGTGGTCGAGCAGGTTTCGACGCGCGCCCTGGACGACACCGATTACGAGGAGGGCCGCCCCCAGTGGGGCACGGCCCGTTTCAACACGCGCATGAGCCTGATCATCAACGTGCGCGACTCGAAAGACCGCTTCAATTTCTTCTTTGACGAGATTACCGAGCTGGTGCTGGGCCGCGAGGACCAGCGCGCCGGGACTGTGCCGGACGTGAATCTGCAAAGCTACGGCGCGGCGGGTAAAGGTGTCTCGCGCCGCCACGCCCTGATCGTGCGCCGCGACACCGCGCTGAACGTCATTGACCTGGACACGCCCAACGGCACTTTCCTGAACGGACAGCGCCTGATCGCCAACCAGCCGCGCATCCTGCGCGACGGCGACGAGCTGCGCCTGGGCCACATGATTCTGCGCATTTCCTTCGCCCGCCTGTAGGCGCAGGCGTGGGGCTTGCCGCCCCCGTGTGTTATACTCGCCGCTCAGCGCTGCACACGGGCAGCGCCTCTGACATTCTGCCTGCGAGCAACCATGACCGACCGCACCAACGCGCAGTGGCTGAACGACCTCAGCGGCGCACCCTCTCAGCGCGATTCCGCCTTGCAGGACCTGCGCGAACGCCTTCAGCGCGGCATTTATTACTACCTCAGCCGCGAGCGCAGCGACCTGGCCCAGCTGACCGCCCAGGAACTGACCCAGATGGCCGAGGACCTGGCCCAGGACGCCACCCTGCGCGTGCTGGAAAACCTGAACAGCTTTCGCGGCGACAGCCGCTTCACCACCTGGGCCACCAAAATCGCCGTGCG
>CAZDVL010000240.1:0-4048 GCA_964508745.1 uncultured Anaerolineaceae bacterium
CTGACGCGCGGCGGCCCGCTGAACTCCACCACCACCATGATGTACCGCATCTACCAGACCGGCGTCCAGAACAACGACCTGGGCAAGGCGGCGGCGCAGTCCATCGTCCTCTTTATTCTGGTGATCGGCCTCACCGTCATCCAGTTCCGCAGCACAGGAAGCAAGGTGACCTATGGCGCGTGACGAACGAACCGGCGCGATGCCGGCAGCAGCAGAGTACAGCCCGTCCGCCCGCGCGGCGGCCGCGCGCACCCTGCCCGCCTGGGTCCCCAAACGCTGGCACGTCCACATCGTGCTGTGGGTGGCCTGCATGATCATCGGCTTCCCGCTGTTCTACGCGATCATCGTCAGCACGCAGAACAACGCCCAGGTCTACGCCTACCAGTTCGCGCCCGGCAACTCGCTGGCGGACAACTGGACCGTCGTCGCCAACCGCCAGTTGGGCAACTACATGTTCAACAGCGCCATCGTGGCGATTACAGTGACGATCGGCAAGACCATCCTTTCGCTGCTGTCCGGGCTGGCGTTCGTCTATTTCCGCTTCCCCGGCAAGTGGCTGGTGTTCGGCTTCGTGCTCATCACGCTGATGATGCCGACCGAGATTCTCATCATCGCGCTGTTCCGCTTTATCATCGGCCTGGGCTGGGGCAACAGCTACCTGGCGCTGATCGTGCCGTTCCTCGCCAGCGCCACCGGCACGTTTCTGTTCCGCCAGCACTTCGCCAACATCCCCGGCGAGCTGTCCGAGGCGGCGCAGCTTGACGGCGCCACGCCGCTCCAGTTCCTGCGGCGCGTGCTGGTCCCGATAAGCTGGAACACCATCGGCGCGCTGGCCGTCATCCAGTTTGTGTACGTGTGGAACATGTACATCTGGCCGGTGATGATTATCCAGGGCCAGGAACGACAGGTCGTGCAGGTCGGCCTGCGCACGCTGATGGGCGGCGACGCGGCGCTGATCTTCGGCCCGATGATGCTGGGCGCGGTGCTGGCCAGCATCCCGCCGCTGATCGTGTTCGTGCTGCTGCAAAAGCAGTTCATGAGCGGTTTCCAGCTCTCGCGCGACAAATAGCGCGCTGGCCGTCGGCTGGGCGTAGGGCACACGGCGTGCCGGCCCAGCCGCGCCTGCCGCATACTATACGAATAACTCGTCCACTGAACGGAATGCCGGGCCACCATGAAACCCATTACGCTCATCTTCGCTTTGCTGCTGCTCGCCGCCGCCGCGCTGCCTGCCGCCGCCCAGCAGCCCTGCGCCGAGATCCCGGCGTGCGCCGCGCCGGGCGGCCTGCCGGCCAGCGTCCTCGACGCCTACCCGCAGACGGCCGCCCGCCCCGTCCCGCTGGACGAAGCCCTGCTGGCCGACCGCGTCTACCGGCGCGTGCCCGCCGGCCTGCAGGTCTACGACGCGCCCGGCGGCGCGCTGGTCATGACGACCGGCGGCTTCAGCTTTGTGACCGTCAAGGCGACCGCCGGTGAGTGGTCGCAGATTGACGCTGGCCAGTGGGCGCGCTCCGCCGACCTGCTCGACAACGTGCTGGTGTCGCGCTTCGCCGGCGTGACGCTGCCCGCCGACGGCCTGCCCTACCCGATGGCCTGGACGATGCGCCACCTGCGCCCGGCGGCGGCCCCCGGCGCGGACGAATCGCCCAACAACCCGTATCTGTACCGCTACACGCGCGTCACGCTTTACACTTACGTTGAGGTGGACGGCTACCGCTGGTATCAGGTCGGCGTGGGCCAGTGGATTCACCAGTTCGATGTCGCCCGGATCGCCCCGATCGAGCGCCCGGCAGGCGTGGACACCGACAAGTGGATCAGCATTGACCTGTACGAGCAGGTGCTGGTGGCCTATGAGGGCGAGACGCCGGTGTTCAGCACGCTGATTTCGTCGGGCCTGAAGGACTGGGGCACCAACGAAGGGCTGTTCCACGTGTACCTGCGCTACCCGCGCGCCGCGATGAGCGGCGCCTACCAGCAGCCGGACTTCTACTACCTCCAGGAAGTGCCCTGGACGATGTACTTCGACGGCGACATCGCCCTGCACGGCACGTACTGGCACGACGGCTTCGGCTACCGCGCCAGCCACGGCTGCGTCAACGCCTCGATCATGGACTCCAAGTGGCTGTACGACTGGGCGGACTCGGAGTGGGATTTCAGCGTGCCGAACGACACCGGCCCGGCGATCTACGTCTACAGCAGCGGCCAGTACGACTCGTAGCCCTCACCCGCGCGGGTAGCCGAGCGCGTCCACTTTCGCGGCGGCCTCAAAATCCTTCGCGCTCAGTTTGTGGCCGGCGTCGTGCGTGGTGAAGCTCACCGTGACCCTGCGCCAGCCAATCGCCATGTCAGGGTGGTGGTTCAGCCCTTCGCACACGGTGCCAACGGCGGCGGCCAGCGCCAGCCCGGCCAGGTAGCTGTCCAGTTGAAAAGTCTTGCTGATGCGGTCGCCGTCGCGCTGCCAGCCGTGAAGCTGCTCCAGGCGGCCCGCGATCTCAGCGTCAGTCAGGGCCGGCGTCGCCATACACATCCCTCCCGTTCACCCGCTTTATGTTGATTGTAACGTTACCCCGCCGGGGTTTCAACCAGCGGCAGCGCGTCGGGGTCGCCGCTGACGGTGACGGTGAAGTACGCCACCCAGCCGGCGGCGCCGTCAAAGGCGATGCGCAGCCAGTTGTTGGCGCGGTCGCTGCGCCCGGTCGCCGCCGCCGTGTCGCCGGTCCGAAGCTGGCCCAGCGCCGGCAGGTGCATGGCGGGGCCGCTGCGCACGTTGACGACGCGGAATGCGTGCACCGTGACGGCGGCGCCGGGCGGCGGCGCGCGGCGCGGCGTCTGCGCCAGCGCCGGGGTTTCAACCAGCGGCAGCGTGTCGGGGTCGCCGCTGACGGTGACGGTGAAATAGGCCACCCAGCCGGGCGCGCCCTCCAGGTCAAGCCGGAGCCAGTTGTTGCCCGCGTCGCTGCGCCCGGTGGCGCGCAGCAGATCGCCCGCTTTCAGGCGCGTCACGATCTCGGCGTCCATGCCCGGCGCGCGGCGCACGTTGACCGTGCGGAAGGCGTGGACCGTCACGCCGTCCAGACGGCGGGGCGGGGGCTGCGGCTGCTCCGGCTCCGCCGGGCTGAGCAGGCGCGGGTCGCCCTGCACGGTGACGGCGTAGTGCGCCACCCAGCCGGGCGCGGCGCCGTAGTCAATGCGCAGCCAGTTGCCGGCGCTGCCGCTGCGCCCGGTCGCCGGGGCGGTCTCGCCCGCCGCCAGCCTGCCCAGCACGCCGTAGTACAGGCCCGGCCCGCTGCGCACATAGGCGTCGTGCGCCGCCGTCACCGCGATGCCGCCGGCCTGGGTGGGGCTGGCCAGCGCGAGCGCGGCGGCCGCCAGCGCCAGCAGGGTCTGAGTCAGGTTTACGGGCATCGCGCCCCTCACTGCCTTACGGTCAATATTGCGACTCGCGCGGAGTCCGCGCCACTGTAGCACAGCCGGGCCAGGCGCGGCTATGGGAATTTTGGGCGGGCCGCCATGTTCAGCAGGCGCGGGCGCGGCTATACTCTGCGCGTTTGGCGCACACCGGATCGGAACGTCTCATGCCTCTGTTTATCATTTTTGTGTTCGGCGCGGTCGTTATCGGCGCGGGCGCGATGCTCGCCCCCGCCTGGCCGTCGGCCCAGCCGCGCATCGGTCTGCTGGGCGGGCTGGCGCTGGCGCTGGTGATGGGCGGCGCGCTCTTTGTCGCCATGCTGTTCGGCTGGAACACGCTGGTCATTGATTACCTGCTGTTCGCGCTCGTCACGGTGATCTTCCTGGGCGGCACGCTGTCCTACGGCCAGAAGCGCGCTGAAGCGCGCGGCACCGAGCTGCTTGACGCGGACCAGGGCTGGCCCGGCCCGCTGGACCTGGGGCTGTTCGGCGTGGCGGCGCTGGTGTTTATCGCCCCGGCGCTGGTGCTGCCCGTCCCGCTGGACACCGACGCCCAGGGCTTCGGCTACCTGGCGCTGATGGCGCGCCTGGGCAGCGGCTTCACCACGCTGGCCCCCTTCAACCCGCAGATCGAGTACCT
>CAZDVL010000241.1:0-4037 GCA_964508745.1 uncultured Anaerolineaceae bacterium
ACGGTGTAGTTGTCGCCGTTTACAGCGACGGCGCGAAATCCGGCTGGAGCCTGGAGCGCGACGGATTCAACCAGATGCGAAACGCGGCCGAACACGGCAAGTTCGATGCCATCATGTTTTGGAAGTTCGACCGTCTGGCGCGCGATCACAACCACACTGTCATGATTAAGATGCTCTTGCGCCATGAATACGGTTTGAAGCTCTATTGCGTTGAAGGATTCAGTGAAGATGAGGACGACTCGCCTTATAGTGCTTTGATGGAGCAGATGCTGGCGGTCTTTTCGGCCTTTTATTCAAGGAATCTGAGTAGTGAGACTAAGCGGGGCAAGCGCCAACGCGCTATTAATGGCGAGTTTAATGGGAGTGCTCCACCATTAGGCTACGACCTGGTAACTTTAGCAAACACCACACCGGAACTTCCTCCGGGACTGCACATCAACTTGCGGCAGGCGGCCATCGTGCGTCGTGCTTTCCGACTGTATGCTACCGGCAATTACAGCGATGCCGACATTGCCAAGTGGATGATGACTCGACCCCTCATTCAACAGCTTCGGATTGGGCGAATGCCTGTGAATAAGGAGATGATTCGGGATTTGCTTCAGAATTACGTTTACACCGGACGTGTACCCCATACGGATACGCTGTACAGCGGCTCACTCGGACACGGACGGAAATCCAGTCGTGGACGCAAAGAGTGGTTTGAAGGGAAACACCACGGCTTTATCTCAGATGAATTGTTCGACCGCTGTCAACAGGTGCGAGCAGGTATGGTCGTGCATCGCAGTAAACCCAGTGAGATGCGAACCTACTTGCTCCATGACCGTCTGTACTGTGCCCGCTGCATCGCCAACAAACCGACTTGACTGGTTGATGACAACTATGGCCGGATGCGTCCCTATTTTCACAACCAGCGCGAGGCTTCTTTCTACCGTTGTCTGGCTCATGATCGTGGCTACGAAAAATGCGGACAGCGGGCGTCCCGGGTCTCAACGATTGATGGGCAGTTGATAGCGATCCTGTCTCAACTGGATATCCCCGATGGCTTCCGCGAGCGCGTTGAAGACGCCGTTCGTAACCGCGTGGAGAATGAAGCATCCCTGCAACGGATGGCAGAAGTACAGGCGATTGTCGAACGCATTGATTTCAGTTGGGAACAGGGGTTCCTCGGCAAGGATGAGTATCTTGAGAAACGGCGGCAGCTTCAGCAGGAATTGAATGCGCTTCGTCCGGTTGATTACGACGAGCTAATCGAAGCGGCAGATTTACTTGAGAATTTCACCACCTATTGGAATGCATGTGCCGAAGTAGATAAGCCCGATGAGGCACGTTACCAGTTGGTGAGCAAAATCGTGGATCGTGTCTTTGTCTATGACAACCAGGTTCTGGGCGTGGTGCTACATGGCGACTTTGCCGTCGTTTTAGGTGAGAACACAACAGCGCCAGAAGGTAATTCTGACGCTGCTGAGTGGGAAACAATCTCCCAAAGTTTGGCTAAATTCTTGCGTAGCCAGTGCGGGAGCGACGGGATTTGAACCCGCGATCTTTGGCTTGACAGGCCAATATGTTAACCGCTACACCACGCCCCCTTTAGAGCTTGGCAGCAGGATACCACTCCCCAGCGTGCGTGTCAAGACAAAATCAACCGCCCCTGTCGGGCGCGCGCCCCAGGCGGTATCATGCGCCTCTGACCGTTCGCGCGCGACTCCGTGAGGCCCCCGTGACCGTTTCCGCACACGCGCTCAAAGGCCAGGCGCAGGCGCTCGGCTTCAGCTTCGCCGGCCTCACCCCTGCCCGGCCGTCGCCCACGCTCGACGCCTACCTGCGCTGGATCGCCGCCGGCATGCACGGCACGATGGGCTACCTCGCCCGCCCCGACCGGCTGGCGCGCCGGCGCGACCTCAACGTCATCGTGCCCGGCGCGCGGTCGCTGGTGGTCGTCGGCCTGGACTACTTCACCGGCCAGTTCGCCGAGCGCGACCTCAGCGACCCGGCGCGCGGGCGCATCGCCGCCTACGCCTGGGGCGTGGATTATCACGACCTCATGACGCCGCGCCTGGAGGCGCTGGCCGCCTGGCTGGCCGCGGCGGCTGGCGCCCCGCCGGAGCAGCGCGTGTACGTGGACACCGGCGCGATCCTCGAACGCAGCCACGCGCAGCAGGCCGGCCTGGGCTTCATCGGCAAAAACGCCATGCTGATCGGCCCGCGCCGCGGCAGCTACTTCGCCCTCGGCGAGCTGATCACCACCGCCGCCTTCGACAAGTACGACGCCCCGCGCTACACAACGCTGTGCGGAAGCTGCACCCGCTGCCTCATCGCCTGCCCGACCGCCGCCTTCCCACAGCCGCACGTCCTCGACGCGCGCCGCTGCATCAGCTACCTGACCATCGAGCACAAAGGCTGGATTGACCCGCCGCTGCGGCCGCTGCTGGGCAACTGGGTGTTCGGCTGCGACATCTGCCAGGACGTGTGCCCCTGGCAGCGCTTCGCCGTGCCCGCCGCCGAGCCTGCCTTCCGCACCGCCAGCCTCGACCGCGCCGCGCCGCCGCTGCGCGACCTGCTGGCGCTGGACGCTGACGGCTTCCGCGCCCGTTTTCACGGCACGCCAGTCTATCGCACGGGCCGCGACCGGCTGGTGCGCAACGCCTGCGTCGCCGCCGGCAACAGCGGCCTGCCCGCCCACTTCGACGCGCTCGCCCGCCTGCTCGACGACGCCGCGCCGCTGGTGCGCGGCCACGCCGCCTGGGCGCTGGCCCACCTCGCCCCTGCCGCTGCCCGCCCGCTGCTGGCGCGCCGCCTGGACAGCGAAGCCGACCCTGAGGCGCGCCGCGAAATCCGCGCCGCGCTTTAGCTGGTGGCCTGCGATGGTCTGCTGCCGCGGCCTGTATAATAGCTGAGATCGTCGCCCCTCACTGCCCTGACTGCTGACCGCTAACCGACGACTGATAACCCTGCATGCACATGTCTGCCGCCATCCAGCACTACCCCAACCAACTGCGCCTGCTGCTGCGCCGCTATCCCCCGCAGTTCTGGCTGCTGTTCTCCGGCTTTATCGTCAACCGCGCCAGCAACGGCCTGATCTGGCCCTTCCTCACCATCTACATCCGCGAGCAGTCCGGCGCGCCGCTCAGCCATATCACGGCCCTGTTCACGCTCCAGGCCGTCACCGGCCTGCTGGCCACCGCCGCCGTCGGCCCGCTGATGGATCGCTTCGGGCGCAAGGCCATTATGGTGCTCAGCCTTGTCGGCAGCGGCGTGCTGCTCATCGCCATGCGCAGCGCGTACACATTAGAGAGCTGGGCCGTGCTGATCGCCCTCTACGGCATCATCATCCCCGCCTTCACCGTCGGCGCTAACGCGATGGTGGCCGATGTCGTGCCGGAAAGCCAGCGCACTGGCGCTTACGCCCTCATGCGCATCGCGCAGAACCTGGGCGTGGCGATCGGCCCGGCGGTCGGCGGCTTCCTCGTCGTCAGCGCCTACGGGCTGACCTACCTCATCGCCGCCGCCGTGAATATCGTGCTGGGCGGGCTGGTGCTGCTGGTGCTGGCGGAGACGCTGCCGCAGCACAGCGCCGGCGCCGCCCGGCCAGCCGCCGGCGGCTACAGACAACTGCTGCGCGACCGGCCCTTCATCATCTTTGTCGGCATCCTGCTGCTGGTCGAGATGATCATCACGCTGGTGTTCGTGCTGCTGCCGGTCTACGCCAAAGAGAACTTCGGCGTCCTCGAAAACCAGTACGGCCTTATCGTGACCATCAACGCCGTGATGGTCGTCCTGTTCCAGTACCCCATGACGCGCTTCGCGCAGCGCTTCCGCCCGCTGACCGTGATCGCGGCGGGCTCGCTGGTGTACGCCGCCGGCTCGGTGACTATCGCGCTCGGCACGACGTTCGCCGCTTTCGCCATCAGCATGGTGATCGTGACCATCGGCGAGCTGATGGTCGCGCCCACCGGCCTGGCGCTGACCGCGCGCCTGGCCCCGGCGGACATGCGCGCCCGCTACATGGGCGTCTACAGCATCACCTACACCCTGGCCGC
>CAZDVL010000242.1:0-4022 GCA_964508745.1 uncultured Anaerolineaceae bacterium
TGTCCATCGCCTCGCGCCAGGGTTCGGCGCGGTTGGCCTGCGACATGCCGATCACGTATTTGTCTTTGGCTGCCGGGCGCGGGCAGGTCGCGGGGAGCGCGCCCTCAGGCCGCGCCTCCATCTTAACGATGCCGCCGCCGAGCATGTCTTCGGTGTAGGGCTGCCAATCCCCCTGGGCAAATGCCGTTGTCAGGGTTCCAAGCAGAGCTGCGATGACAACTATGAAAAGCAGCGTTTTTTTGTTCATCATGCATCCCCTGTGCTGTGTACAAAACAACCGAACAACGAACTCGCGCTGTTTACGTGATCAACCACCCCCTTTCAGGGTATCCTCAAAAATCGCAGCGGATAAGCCCGGACTATTCGGCCCCGCGCGGGCGAAGCTGCTGCAAGGCAACCGCGGCCACCACCAGCAGACCTTTCGTCACAAGCTGAATGTTGCTGTTGACGTTGTTCAGGCTGAGCATGTTGTCGAGAATGCCCAGGATGAAAGCGCCGGCCACCGCGCCGATCACGGTGCCCTTGCCGCCCGACAGGCTGGCGCCGCCGATGACCACCGCCGCGATCGCGTTCAGCTCGTAGTTCATGGCCTCGTTGGGGCTGCCCTGGTTGAGCTGGGCGGCGTGCATGATGCCCGCCATCGCCGCGAAGAACCCGCACAGCATAAACGCGATGATCTTGATGCGCGACACCGCCAGGCCAGACAGCCGCGCGGCGGTCTGGTTGCCGCCGATGGCGTACAGATGCCGCCCGAAAGCGGTGTAGTGCAGCACCAGCGACATGATGATGGCGACGACAAACATGATGATCGCCGGCACGGGAAAGATGCCGTTGATGCGCTCGCCAATCACCCCGAACAGCGGGTCGGCCCCGCCCGCGCCGTAGGACAGCGGCACGGCGATGCTGTCCGACCAGATGCGCGCCACGCCGCGCGCGATGCTCAGCATCGCCAGCGTGGTGACGAACGAAGGGATGCGGAAACGCTCCGATGTCCAGCCGTTCCACCAGCCAATGCCCAGGCCCAGGCTGAGGATGATCAGAATCGCCGGGATCGCGGGCATCAGGTCGCGCATCAGCAGGAACGCCACGCCCGTCGCCGTGAGCGCCACCACCGAGCCAACCGACAGGTCAATCCCGCCGATGATGATGACAAGAATCTGGCCCGTCGCCAGCACGCCGGTTTCGGCAACGTCGCGCGCGACGTTGCTCAGGTTGCGCTGGCTGAGGAACAGGTTGGTGTCGTTGCGCACCGGCGAGAAGATGATCGCCAGCAGAAAAACGATAATCAGCCCGAAGAAGCTCTGAAAGCGAAACACATACGCCAGCGCGCGGTTGAAGCGCGGCCACGCCGTCAGGCGCCCCATCGCCCGCTGCGCCGGGCCAACGCGCGCGCTGTAGCTGGCGGACTGCTGCGGCGCCGCCGGGCGCCCGGCGAAAAACCCGAAGAACAGCAGCGCCGCCGCGAAGAACGCCACCCAGAACCCGCCGCCGCTGAACTGTGACAGCGCGTAAGCGGTGTTTGCGCGGTCCATCGTCGCAAACAGCAGGAAGTACACCAGGCCCAGCAGCCCGGCGAACTGGGCCGCCCACGACGCCCGCCGCGCATAGCGGGGGTCATACAGCCCCGCCAGCACCGCCACCACGCCCAGCAGCCCGCCGGCCGGAATCAGCAGCAGCGCCGCCGGCGACTCTGTGAAGCCGGCCCGCAGGCCGTCGCTGATGGGCAGCGTCTCGGACGTAAGCAGGCTTACCCCGGCCACCGTGTTGTCGGCCTCGACCACCCAGGGCAGCGCCACAAACGACAGCAGCAGGACAGCCGCGCAGATCAGCGCGAAAATTTCGCCCGCGCTGGCGTGGGCCAGCAGGGTAGCCCGCTGCCCGGCGCGCGGTTGTGTGACAGCAGCACTCATAGACGTTCCCCCTCTCGTAATTCAGGCTGGCTGCCGCCGTTGCCTGTTTTTTCGATAAAGCGTGTGGCTGCCTCCATAATCGTTTCCTGGTCAAACGCTTCGCGGGTAAATTCGCCGGTCAGCCGGCCATCGCACAGCACATAAATCCGGTCACAGACCGCCAGCAGTTCGGGCATCTCGCTGGAAACCAGCAGAAAAGCGGTGCCGTTCTGGGCCAACTGCCCCACCAGGCTGTAGATTTCGGCCTTGGCCCCCACATCAACGCCCCGCGTGGGTTCATCCAGCAGAAACAGGACAATGTGCGAGAGCAGGAACTTGCCGATCACCACCTTCTGCTGGTTGCCGCCGCTCAGGTTCGCCACCAGCGCCTCGATAGACGGCGTCTTGATGTTCAGGTTCTGCACCACCTGGCTGACGGCCTGGCGCTCTGCCCGGCCGTTAATCACGCTGAGGCGATTCGTGAACTCGCGCAGCGCGGCCAGGCTCGCGTTCTCCCTCACGGGGCGCTCCAGCACCAGGCTTTGCTGCTTGCGATCCTCGGCGATCAGGCCGATGCCGGCGCCAATGGCGTCCTGCGGCGATTCAAAACGGATGGGCGCGCCGTTGAGCAGAATGCGCCCGTCGAGGTTTGTCGGCGGGTACACGCCGAAAATGGCCTCCAGCAGTTGTGTGCGGCCGGCGCCCATCAGCCCGGCGATGCCGACGATCTCGCCGCGGCGCACATACAGCGAGACGCTGTCCAGCACGCGGCGCAGGCCCTGCATGTACGTGAGGCCCTCCACCTGCAGGACGGTCTCGCCCAGCTCAACCGCGTCCTTGGGGTAGAGCACATCAAGGTCGCGCCCGACCATCAGGCTGATCAGCCGGTGGCGCGTGATGGCGTCGGCCGACGCCGAGCCAACCACCGCGCCGTCGCGCAGCACGGTCACGCGGTCGGCGATGGCGAACACCTCATCCAGCCGGTGCGAGATGTAGATCACGGCGACATCGCGCGCGGACAGGCCGCGAATCACCCGAAAGAGATATTCGACCTCAGCGTCGCTCAGCGCCGAGGTCGGCTCGTCCATAATGATGATGCGCGCGTCCAGGCTGAGCGCCTTGGCGATCTCGACAAGCTGCCGCTGGCCCACGCGCAGTTGGCTGACCGGGTGGTTCGGGTTGATGTCCAGGCCCAGGCTCGACATCAGTTCTTCGGCGGCCTGGCGCATCGCACGGCGGTTCAGCGTGCCCAGGGGCGTGCGGTGTTCGCGGCCCAGGAAGATGTTCTCGTAAACGGTCAGCTCGGAGACCAGGTTCAGCTCCTGGTGAATCATGGCGATGCCGCTGTCCTGCGCGTCGCGCGGGTTGTGGAACGCCACCGGGCGGCCGTTCAGCAGCATCTGGCCGTCGAAATCGGTGTAGACGCCGCTCATGATTTTCATCAGCGTGGATTTGCCCGCGCCGTTCTCGCCGACCAGCCCGTGCACCTCGCCGACGCGCACATCAAACGACACGTCGTTCAGCGCCAGCACACCGGGGAAACGCTTGGTGATGTGCTGCATCTTCAACACAACCGCGTGATTTTCGCTCAGCGGCGGCTGGTCATCAGCCATGGTGTACGCTCCTCAATGCGGCGCCGCAGGACTCGCGCACGATCAGGCGGGGCTGCAGCATGACGGTCCGAAACGGCGAGGCGGGGTCGGCCAGGCGGCGCAGCAGCAGGTTGACCGCCTCGGCCCCCAGCTCATACGTGGGCTGCGAGACCGAGGTCAGCGGGGAGTACAGGTCGCCTGACCAGGGCATGTCGTCGAACCCCACCAGCGCGAGCTGCTGCGGCACGCGCACCGCCAGCTCGCGCAGCGCCCGCAGCGCGCCCAGGGTCATCATGTTGTTGGAAACGAACAGCGCGTCGGGCGGGCGGCCGCTGGCCCACAGCTCGCGCGTCAGGCGGTAGCCGCTTTCCGTCTTGAAGTCGCCCTCTTTGACCAGGGAAAGCTCGTGGGGCAGCCCGGCGGCGGCCAGCGCCATCTGGTAGCCGGTGTAACGTTCACGGCCGGTGGTCAGGGACAGCACGCCGGTGATGATGGCGATGCGGCGGTAGCCCAGCCCGGTCAGGTGGCGCACCGCGTCGTA
>CAZDVL010000243.1:0-4016 GCA_964508745.1 uncultured Anaerolineaceae bacterium
AAACACGATCAGCTATTCGACCGGCGAAGCCCAGCCAACGCCGCCCGGCTGGCGCGCGTTTAACGACCTGTGGCTGATGCGGATTGACCCTGTTACCGGCGACCCGCTGAGCATCGACACCATCCTTGAGCCTTCGACAGGCGGCCTGTACGGCTGGTGGGGCACAACCTATGAATGGTCCCCTGACGGCGAGGCGCTCGCCTGGGTTCAGGCGGACGCCGTCGGTGTGGTTGATCTCGACACCGGCGACCTCACCCCCCTGCTCAACTTTCCGCTGTTCAACACCCGCGCGGACTGGTCCTGGCGCGCCACTGTGTCCTGGTCGCCCGATTCCAGCCAGATTCTGACCACCGTGCACGGCGCCCCGGTCGGCAGCGAGCCGCCAGAGTTCAGCCCGCTGTTCAACGTGGCCGTCGTGGACGCCGGCGGCGCGTTCAGCGCCGAGGTCGTCCCAGGCGTGGGCATCTGGGCGTCGCCCCGCTACTCGCCGCCTTTCGCCCAGGGCGGCAGCGAGTTTTCGTCGGGTTACATCGCCTACCTCAAAGCGCGCGACATCGCCAACAGCATCAACCCGCAGGCGGAGTACGACCTGATTGTCGCTGACCGCGACGGCAGCAACGCGCGCGTGGTCTTTCCTGACAGCGGCCAGCCCGGCCTGACCGCCCCCCAGGCGCTCGCCTGGAGTCCGGACGCGCGCCAGATCGCGTTTATCTACCAGGGCAATCTGTGGGTGGTTGACGTTGTGTCCGAAGTCGCGCATCAGCTCACGCTCGACGGCGCGGCCGCCCACCCCGTCTGGACATCGTGAATGCGCCGCTGGATTCTGCTGATCGCGGCGTGCGCGGCGCTGTGCGGCAGCCTGGTCGGCCTGTTCGCCGCTGCCGAGCAGCGCGCCTATGCCCTGCGCGGCTACGTAAACCCCACGCTCGACGCCGGCCTGCCCTTCCGCGTGCCGCGCCTGGGCGTTAACGCCGAACTCGCTCAGTACAGCGCCGCCGAACTCGACAGCCAGCTTCAGGCGATGCGCGCCGCGCACGTCGTCTGGGTGCGCCAGCTTTTCCCCTGGGATCAGATCGAGCCGCGCCCCGGCGTTTTCGCCTGGGAACAGTGGGATCAGGTTGTTAACGCCGTCGCCGCCTATCCAGACCTGCGCCTGATCGCCGTGCTGGTCAACACGCCCGCCTGGGCGCGCGCGCCCGGCAGCGCCAGCGTCACGTCCCCGCCCGCCGACGCCGCCGAATTTGCGCGCTTTGCGCGCGCGCTGGCGGCGCGCTATGGCGCAGCGCTTCAGCACTACCAGGTGTGGGACGAACCCAACCTGACCGCCGCCTGGGGCGGTCAACCGCCCCGCCCCGCGCAGTACCTGGCGCTGCTGCAAGGCGCTTACACCGCCATCCACGCCGCCGACGAGGACGCCGTGGTCATCGCCGCCGCGCTGGCCCCCACCACCGAGACCGGCCCGGCCAACATCAGCGACCTGCTCTACCTGCGCGACCTCTACGCGCTGGGCGCGCGCGACTATATGGATGCGGTTGCGGCCAAGCCGTATGGCTTCGACACCTCACCCGCCGACCGCCGCGTTCAGCCCGATGTGCTGAATTTCTCCCGCATCGTCGCGCTGCGCGAGGAAATGGTGCGCCAGGGCGACGCCAGCAAGCCGCTGTGGGCGTCCGGCTGGGGGTGGAACAGCCTCCCCGCCGGCTGGACGGGCGCGCCCTCCGTGTGGGGCAGCGTCAGCGCTGAGCAGCGCACAGCCTACACGCTCGATGCGCTCGACCGGGCCAACCGCGAGTGGCCCTGGCTGGCGGGTATGGCCCTGTCGCACTGGCAGCCCGCCGCCGCCCCGGACGACCCTCTCTGGGGCTTCTCCCTGCTTGACCAGGCCGGCCAGCCCACGCTGCTGCTCCAGGCCCTTCAGCAGCGCCCGCCCGAAGACCGCGCGCGCAACGGGCTGTTCTTCGCCGCCAACCCCTTCGCCCGCTACAGCGGCGTCTGGACGTTCGGGCCGCTGGGCGCCGACATCGGCTGGGTCAACGACAGCAGCCTGACCTTCGACTTTTACGGCCGCGACCTCGCGCTGCTGCTGCGTGAGGACGATTACGTCGCCTATCTTTACCCCACGCTTGACGGCCAGCTGCCCGCCGCGCTCCCGCATGACCCCGCCGGCAACGCCTATATTGTCCTCACCAGCGACACGCTCCAGCCGGAAACCGGCCTCGTCACGGTCGCGCGCGGCCTGCCGCCCGGCCCGCACACCCTGCGCGTCGTGGCCGATGAGCTGGTGCTGGAAGATGCCCAGAACCGCTGGGCGCTGGTGGGCTTCGCCGTCAGCGATGGCGACCTGGCCGCGCCCCACGACCGGCAGGTGTATGTCGCGCTCTTTAGCGTTCTCGTGTCAGCGCTGGCGCTGGCCGTCACCGGCGCGCAGGCGGACTGGTCCGCGCCGCGGCGGCTGGCCGCCCGCGCTGGCGATCGCCTGGGCGAGGCCGGCCAGCTCGCCGTCAGCGCCGTGACCTCGCTGGCGCTGCTGGCCGGCATGCTGCTGACGTGGGGCAGCGCGCCGCCGCTTCTGCTCCGCCAGGAGCCTGTTCACCTGGGGCTGGCGCTGCTGTCCGCCGGCCTGATCTACGTTGAGCCGGGGCTGCTGCTCTCGCTGCTGGCGCTGGGCGTCCTGTTTGTTCTGATCTACAACCGCCTGTATCTCGGCCTCGTCCTGGTGTTGTTCTGGTCACCGTTCTTCCTGTTTCCGGTCGAACTCTACCGCTACGCCTTCCCACTCGCAGAATTGATCCTGCTCGTCACCGCCGCCGCCTGGGCGCTGCGCGCGCTCGCTGACCTGGGCCGCTGGCGACAGTCCGCCCTGGCCAGCCTGCCGGTCGTGCCCCTGACGGCGCGCCTGCGCCGCCTCACCCTGCTCGATTGGGCGGTGCTTGCCTGGGTGGGCGCCGGCGTCCTCTCGCTCGCCTGGGCGCAGTATCGCCCGCAGGCCGTCACAGAGCTGCGCGCGCTGCTCGTCGAGCCGGCGCTGTTCTACCTGGTCATGCGCACAACGCCCCTGCCCCGCCGCGCCCTCGTCCGCTTAACCGACGCGCTGCTGCTGGCCGGCGTAGTGGTGGCGCTGATCGGCCTGTACCTGTTTGTTCAGGGCGAGGCCACCATCACGGCGGAGGCCGGCGCGCGCCGCCTGGCCAGCGTCTACGGCTCCCCCAACAACGTCGCGCTGTTTCTTGGCCGCTGCATCCCCTTCGGGCTGGCCTACCTGCTTGCGACCCCGCAGCGCCCGCGCCGCGCGTTCGCCGCGCTCAGCCTGCTGCCCATCTTCGCGGCGGTGCTGCTCAGCCAGAGCGCCGGCGCGCTCATTGTCGGCGTGCCGGCGGGCGTGCTGGCGGTCGTGCTGCTGATCTTCGGCCGCCGCGCCCTGCCCGCGCTGGCGGCGGTGGCTGTCGCGGGCGGGCTGGCCCTCGCCGCCGCGCTGCGCCTGCCGCGTTTCGCGCGCCTGCTTGACTTCACAGCCGGCACCAATTTCGCCCGCATCCGCGTCTGGCAAAGCGGCGTCAACATCATCCGCGACCAGCCCGTGACCGGCCTGGGCCTCGACCAGTTCCTCTACGCCTTTCGCGGGCGCTACATCATGCCCGACGCCTGGCAGGAGCCGGACCTCTCCCATCCGCACAATATCGTCCTCGATTTCTGGATTCGCCTCGGCCTGGCCGGTGTTGTCGTCCTCATCTGGCTGCAAGTCGCGTTCTGGCGCGCTGCTGCGCGGGCCTACCGGCGCTGGCGGCGGCAGGATACCCTGCGCTTCGCTCTGACGGTCGGTGCGATGGGCTGCATGGCCAGCACGCTGGCCCACGGCCTGGTGGACAACAGCGTTTATGTCAACGACCTCGCCTTTGTGTTTGCGTTCACGCTCGGCCTCGCCGCCGCGCTCTCGAACACGGGAGCTATTGACGCCGGCGCCTAAACAATGGTGTAATGGGCTGAAAAACCAGTGGGTGCGCGCTCATGAAAGCCAG
>CAZDVL010000244.1:0-4009 GCA_964508745.1 uncultured Anaerolineaceae bacterium
GCTGAAAGGTGAGTGTGATGCGCCAGTTTTTGCTCCTGACCGCTGCGGTGTGTGCGCTGGCGCTGCTGAGCGCGCCGGTTTACGCCCAGGACCTGCTCTTTTCCGGCTATCTGGACGAGGTAGACACGTTCGCTGAGCACACGTTTGAGCTGGCCGCCGGGCAGACGGCCCTGCTGGTGGCCCGCGCCACCAGCGGCGACCTGGACACGGTGCTCACGCTTTACGGGCCGGGCGGCGCCGCCGTGGCCGACAACGACGATTTCGCGCGCCTGGCCTTCGACTCGGCGCTGGTCTACACCGCCTCGGCGGGCGGGGTGTACACGGCGCGCGTGGAGCCGTACCCTGTCGGCGGCGGCGCGGGCGCTTACGAGCTGGCGATCACGCTTGGCGGCGCGCAGCTCGCCGACACGCTGACGGCGCTGGCGCAGGGCGTGCTCAGCGGGCCGGTGCTGTACCGCGACGCGCCCGCCTTCCGCGTGCATTACACGCTGACCGGCCAGGATCGCACGACCGAAGCCTTCGTGGACGAGCTGGTGGCGGCCTTCGAGCAGGTCTACGACGCGCAGGTGACGGCGCTGGGCTGGCCCGCGCCGCCGCCCGACGGCGGCCTGGGCGGCGACAACCGCTTCGACATTTACGTGGCGAACCTCAAGCGCAACGAGGACGTGACCTTCGGCTACGCGCGCTTTGAGGACCCGGCGACAGGCAGCCCCAACCGCGACGGTTACACCAGCTACTTTGTGATCGAGAACGACTTCAAGGAAGCCGGGAGCGACAACCCGCTGAGCCTGCTGCGCGCCACGCTGGCGCACGAATTTCACCACGCGATCCAGTTCAGCTTTGATTTTGCCGACGCGCATGACTGGGTGTACGAGGCCACCTCCGCCTACATGGAGATCCTCACCGCCGGCGAGGACGAGGACGCGGTGCGCTATGTGGCCTACAACTTCGACTACCCGGAGCTGTGCTTCGGCACGGTGGACGACCCCGCCGGCGAGATGATGTACGGCGAGTGGCTGTTCCTGCAGGCGCTGGCCGACGACTATGGCCCGCAGGTTGTGCGCGAGCTGTGGGACAACCTCGCGCTGGTGGAAGGGTTCGAGGCGCTGGAGAACACGGTGGCCATCTACGGCGTGACCGTGCCGCAGGCGCTGGCCCGCTACCGCGCGAAAAACCTGGTCCGCGCTTACGCGCTGGCGCCGCAGTTCGACGCGACGGTGTGGCTGGAAAACACCATCGCGCGGCCCGGCGTCTGGCAGCCGGGGGGCGCGGGCGTGCAGGAACTGGGCGCTAACTACTTCGCCTTCCAGCCCGCGCCGGGCGCGTACACCATAACCGTTGACGGCCCGGACGCGCTCACGCTGCTGGCGGTGGGCATTGACGGCGCGCGCGCCGACGTGTTCGACCTGGGGCGCGGCGACGCGCTGGACACCACCGGCTACGACAGCGTTTACATCATCGTGTTTCACAGCGGCTACGGCGATATCTACGACTGCGCCTACGCCGTCTACAGCCTGAACGTGCAGCCTGCCGGCAACGCGCTGCTGGCGTCGCCGGCCTACACGCTGGACGCGCAGCATTTCGCGCGGCTGAGCGCCCGGTAAGCGCCCGCTGGGACCAATTACTGGGGGTAGTGGCTGCATTTTCTGCCCAGAAGGGGCATAATAGACTCCAGACAAGGGAGTGATGCTTATGCGTGCGAAGAACTTCAGGCGGCTGGCGGGCGCGGCCCTGCTGGTGTTCATCCTGGCGGTGTCTGCCCCGGCGCTGGCCCAGGGCGCGGGCGCTTCGATTACAACCGACAACGCCCTGCTGGTCGGGCTGGCGGCTGAAACCGGCTTCGACGACGTGCTGTGGGCGCTGGCGGTCAGCCCTGACGGGCTGGTGGCGGCGGGCGGCGGTGACGACGTGCCCGGCGCGCACGCCATCTACCTGTGGGACGCCGCCGTCGCCGCGACGCGGCCGCCGCTGGCGGGCCACAACGGACAGGTGCGCGCGCTGGCGTTTAACCACGAGGGCAGCCACCTGCTCTCCGGCGGCTTCGACGGCGCGGCCATCATCTGGGATGTCGAGACCGGCGCGGAGCTGCTGCGCCTGGACGGCGACCCGGTGTGGAGCGTGGCCTTCAGCGCGGGCGGCGAGCTGATCGCGCTGGGGCGCGGCACGACCGAGGCCGGGTCGGCGCTGATCGAGGTGGTGGACACGGCGACAGGCGCGATCATGGCGGAGCTGCCGCTGGCCGACAGCCTGTGGCCGCCGTTCACGCTGGCGTTTGCGCCCAACAGCGCGGTCGTCATGACCGGCGACTTTGACGGCAGCCTGCTGCTGTGGGAGTGGGAAACCAACATCGTGAACATCGTCCCGGTGATGCCGGACGCCAACTACCCGATCGGCACGGCGGTCTACAGCCCCGACGGCGCGCTGGCGGCGGCGGCGATTGGCTTCGTCGCGCCCATCGGCAACATCATCAACCTGGTGGATATGGAGACGCTGGCGACGGACAACCCGCCGCTGATCGGCCATGAACGGCTGGTGCTGGGCATGAGCTTCCACCCGGACGGCGGCCTGCTGGCGTCTGGCAGCGAGGACGGGACCGTGCGCCTGTGGGACGTGGCGCAGCGCCGCGAGCTGGCCGCGCTCGACCACGGCAGCGCGGTGCTGGGCGTCGGCTTCGCGCTGGACGGCAGCCTGCTGGTGAGCGCCAGCCGCGACGGGCTGGTGCGCGCCTGGGCCGCGCCCGGCTGAGCCAACAGCCGCGTTGATCCGTTTTTGCCGGCGAAGGTGTGCGCTGTGTCCGCTGCTGATCCGCTGCTGACCTACCGTAACGAGTTCCCGATTCTCGCTGACTGCACGTACCTGATCAGCAGCTCGCTGGGGGCTATGCCGCGCGGCGTCTACGCCAGCCTGCAAGCCTACGCCGATACCTGGGCGACGCTGGGCGTCAGCGCCTGGGGCAAGGCCCGCGGCGGCGCGCCGACCTGGTGGGAACTTAACGGCGCGGTGGGCGACAAAATCGCGCCGCTGCTGGGCGCGCCCCCCGGCAGCGTCCTGGTGCACCAGAACGCCAGCATCGCCAACAGCGTCCTGTTCTCGGCGCTCGATTTCAGCGACGCGCGCCGCGACAACGTCGTCATCTGCGACATGGACTTCCCCTCCGATGTCTACACGCTGCGGCGCTGGCTGCCGCCGCGCGTCGAGCTGCGCACCGTGCGCACGCGCGACGGCATCAGCATTGACACCGACGCGCTGCTGGCCGCCATTGACGGCCGCACGCGGCTGGTCAGCCTGAGCCATGTGCTGTTCAAGAGCGCCTATATCATGCCGGCGCAGGCCATCGTCGAACGGGCGCACGCCGTCGGCGCGCAGGTGGTGCTCAACGGCTACCACAGCGTCGGCGTCATCCCGGTGGACGTGACGGCGCTCAACGTTGATTTTTACGTCGGCGGCGTGCTCAAGTGGATGTGCGGCGGCCCCGGCGGCGTGTTCATGTACGTCCGGCCCGACCTGCTCACCACGCTGGAGCCGAAAGTCACCGGCTGGTTCGCGCACCAGCAGCCGTTCGCCTTCGATTTCGAGCATTTCACCCTGCGCGACGACGCCTACCGCCTGATGACCGGCACGCCCGGCGTGGCGTCGCTGTACGCCATCCAGCCCGGCATCGAGATCATCGCCCAGGTGGGCGTCGCCAGCATCCGCGCCAAGTCGGTGCGGCAGACGGCGCTGATCGTTGAGCTGGCCGACCGGCTGGGCTATGAGGTGGTGTCCCCGCGCCAGGCCGAGGCGCGCGCCGGGACGGTGACGCTGCGCCCGCCGCAGGCTTACGCCGTCTCGCGCGAGCTGCTGGCGCGCGGCTTCGTCGTTGACTACCGCGAGGGGGCGGGCATCCGCGTCGCGCCGCACTTCTACAACAGCGACGACGAAATCCGCCAGGCGCTGGCCGCCATCGCCGCGATTCTGGACGACGGAAGCTGGCGGCAGCACGCGCAGGGCCACGATTTTGTGACGTAGG
>CAZDVL010000245.1:0-3977 GCA_964508745.1 uncultured Anaerolineaceae bacterium
GCGCGCGGCAGGACGGTGATCGTGTGGGGCGTGCGCGGCAGCACCAGCCGCCAGCTTGAGAACAACCCCGGCCTGACGGTCGAGTACATTGACGACTTCACCAACCTGCAAACGCACCAGTCGCTCGGCCTGGCCCGTCTTGACGCCCAGGACGACGCCAGCAGCGGCTTCACGCCGTCGCAGTGGACGAGCGTCATCGTCCAGTTCGACCGGCTGGCGGTCGAGCGCGGCTCCACCGTGCTGACGATGGCGCAGTTGGTGGAGCAGTTGAAGGCGGTCGGCGCGGTGATCAGCGCGGCGCGCGGCGAGGACCTGGTGCAGCAGGCGCTGTCGCTGGGCATCCTGAAGGCGGTGTCGGGCGGCGGCAAGATCACGCTGGACGGCGAACACCCGGTGGTGGAAAAGACGCGCCTGGTGCGCGACCGCATCGTGGTGCGCGTGCAGCGCACGCTGGACGTGCGCGGCTGGGAATATGTGAACTACGGCTTCCTGCTCAAGGGGCTGGCGATGGATCGCGACCTGGAACGCCCCGGCTTCAACTACAGCGACCAGTGGCGCTCCGACTGGATTGACTGCCTGGTGCGCGAGCGCGTGCTGCTGCGCGAGCTGGTGCCGCACCGCCACAACCCGGAGGACCTGGTGCCGGTCATCAAGATGAACCCCGGCTACCAGGCGCTGGAGCTGGACCTGCCGGCGCACAGCGAGGCCGACCCGCTGGAGTGGGCGGGCGTCACGCTCGACGCGCTGGAGGAAGTGGAGCCAGAAACGGCGGACATGTGCCGGCGGATTATCGTCAGCGTGGAGCAGTTCACCAGTTTTCGCGGGTTTACCTGGTGCCCGCTGGGCAGCCTGCACCGGCGGCTGCAAACGTTCGACGGCGGCATGGTGTTCCAGCGGGCGGTCGAATACCTGGTGGTCAACGAGGCGGCGGAGATCAAAGAGTACGCCAACCCGCAGAGCGAGTTCCTCACCAAGGGCATCTCGCTGCGGCTGAGCAGCCCGGTGTGCCAGACGGTGCTGGCGGAGCGCGACGCCTTTGTGCGGATGCTGCTGGCGCTGTACGAGCGCAACACCGTGATTTCCGAGCACAACATGCTGACGCTGCTGAAGCCGGCGCGGGCCTGGGACTACAACTTCTGGTTCTCGCTGATGGAGGCGGAAAACGTGCTCAACAGCGTGCCGGGGCGCGGCGGGCAGTACAGCCTGTTCCGCACGCACCACACCGTGAACCTGGTGGCCGATTCGTCGCGCCCGCGCCCGCCGGATTCCCCTGAGCTTTAAGCATTGGCACGGGTGGGGGCCTCTGCTATAATGCCCACAGCGTTTTCTGACCGGCGCGCCAACTGTCCGGCGCGCCTGGTGTCAGCACTCATAAAGGACAACGGGTATCATGAGCCTGAACACGACCGACAAAACCGCTATCATCCAGGATTTTGCGCGCCATGAGGGCGACACCGGCTCGCCAGAGGTGCAGATCGCGCTGCTGACGAACCGCATCCTGCAGCTTACCGAGCACCTGCGCACGCACAAGCACGATCAGCACTCGCGCCGGGGGCTGCTCAAGCTGGTGGGCCAGCGGCGGCGGCACCTGAAATACCTGAGCCAGAAGGACCCGGAGCGCTACCGCGAGGTGCTTCAGCGCCTGGGCCTGCGGCGGTAAAGGCAGCATCTTAAATGGGTTTCAACGGGTGGCCTGTAACAAGGCCACTCTGATTTAGCAGAAGGACGTGCCCGGCAGAGCAGGTATTGGAATGTGGCGCTGAACGTTCGCGTTGGGCGCCGCTTGCCAGTCCCTGGCTTCCGGGCATGTGCCCTATATGGAGGTACAGGCAGTTTATGGCAACACTATTCACACCCACGACACACCGCTACACGGCAACCCTGGGGCGGGACGAGATCATCATCGAGACCGGCAAGCTGGCCGAACAGGCGGGCGGCGCGGTCACCGTGCGCCTGGCCGACACGATGGTGTTCGCCACCGCGACGATGAGCAAGCACCCGCGCGAAGGCATTGACTTCTTCCCGCTGAGCGTGGACTTTGAGGAGAAGATGTACGCCGCCGGGCGCATCCCTGGCAGCTTCTTCCGCCGCGAAGGCCGCCCGTCGGAAAGCGCGATCCTCAGCTCGCGCGTGACCGACCGCACGCTGCGCCCTCTGTTCCCCAAGGACATGCGCAACGACGTGCAGGTGATCCTCACCGCCTTCAGCCACGACCAGGAACACCCGATTGACATGCTGGGCATCATCGGCGCCAGCGCGGCGCTGATGATCTCCGACATCCCCTGGGGCGGGCCGGTCTGCGGCGTGCGCATCGGCCTGATTGACGGCGAGCTGGTCATTAACCCCACGCACTCCGAGATGGAAAACAGCGCGCTGGACCTGCGCGTTTCCGCCACGGCCGACGCGATCAACATGGTTGAGTGCGGCGCGACCGAGGTGGACGAGGCCACCATGCTCAAGGCGCTGCGCCTGGCGCAGGACTCGATCCAGCCGGTGCTGGCGCTGATCAACCAGATGCGCGCCGACCTGGGCAAGCCGAAGGTTACGGAATATGCGTCGTCGAAGATCAGCGACGAGCTGGTGACGGAAGTGGCCGCGCGCGTGCGCGACCAGGTGCGCCAGATCGTGGCCGAGCAGACGATGCGCGACGAGCGCAACGAGGCTTTTGAGGCGCTGCGCACGGAGCTGACGGCCGCCTATGAGGCGCGCAACGCGGAAGTTACCGACCCGGCGCAGATCATCAGGCTGGGCGACGTGCGCGAGGCGCTGAGCAAGGTCATCCGCGAGGAGGTGCGCCGGCGCATCCTGCACGACAAGGTGCGGCCTGACGGGCGCGACTACGTGACGATCCGCCCGCTGAGCGTTGAAGTGAGCGTGATCCCGCGCGTGCACGGCTCTGGCCTGTTCCAGCGCGGGCAGACGCAGGTGCTGACGGTGGCCACGCTGGGGACCCCGCGCGACTCGCAGAGCATTGACGGCCTCAGCCCGGAAGATTCTAAGCGCTACCTGCACCACTACAACTTCCCGCCCTACAGCACCGGCGAAGTGCGGATGCTGCGCTCCACCGGGCGGCGCGAGATCGGGCACGGCGCGCTGGCCGAGACGGCGCTGCGCAGCATGATTCCGCCGGAGGACGAGTTCCCCTACACCATCCGGCTGGTCAGCGAGGCGCTCAGCTCCAACGGCAGCACGTCAATGGCGAGCGTCTGCGGCAGCACACTGGCGCTGATGGACGCCGGCGTGCCGATCAAGGCGCCGGTGGCGGGCATCGCTATGGGCCTGATCAAAGAGGGCGACGATGTCGCCGTGCTGACGGACATCCAGGGGATGGAAGATCACCTGGGCGACATGGACTTCAAGGTGGCCGGGACGGCCAACGGCATCACGGCGCTGCAGATGGACATCAAGATTTCCGGCGTGACCGACGCGGTGATGGCGCGGGCGCTGGAGCAGGCGCGCGCGGCCCGGCTGGAGATTCTGGAGGTCATGCGCGCGGTGATCGCTGAGCCGCGCCCGGACCTGAGCGACTACGCGCCGCGCATTACGATCATCAAGATTGACCCGGAGAAGATCGGCGCGGTGATCGGGCCGGGCGGCAAGGTCATTCGCGGCATTCAGGAGCGCACCGGCGTCAAGATTGACATCGAGGAAGACGGCACCGTCTTCATCGCGGCCAGCGACGGCCCGGCGGCGGCGCTGGCGCTGGAGCAGGTGCGCGCGCTCACCGAGGACGCGGAGATTGGCCGTGTCTACACCGGCAAGGTCGTGCGGATCGAATCCTACGGCGCGTTTGTCGAATTCCTGCCCGGCAAAGAGGGCATGGTGCACATTTCGCAGCTCGCCGACTACCGCGTGAACACCGTCGAGGATGAGGTCAGCCTGGGCGATGAGATCATGGTGATGGTGACCGACGTTGACCCGCAGGGCAAGGTGCGCCTCAGCCGGCAGGCCGTGCTGGAAGGCTGGACCGCCGAAGA